>JAZRZP010000046.1:0-15954 GCA_045601425.1 Bacteroidales bacterium | reverse complement strand
GCAAAACATTTGTCAAACACTAAAATCCATAATATCATGAAACAGAATTCAAAGAAAAACGCAACAGGGAAATTTTTCGGCAAAAACATTCTTCCCATCGTGGCATTCGCCTGCCTGTTTGCAATCGCCTTCACTTCCTGCGAAGATGATGACGATGCTGTGGACAATTATTCAAAAATGAGTGTTGGAAATATAGACTATACCTATCCTGTTCCAAGCGAAGAGCTGGGTAATGGCAAATGTCGTGCGATAGGAACATTATATGGGAATAATTTAGCATTAAACGTTTGTGGATTTTATGTGTTTGATAAAAAATTCAACTCACTTGATGTATCAAGTTCTGTTTTGAATGATACTGTAAAAATACTCTTACAACCAAAAGATTATATCCCGGAATCCATGATGGAAGGATGGTGGCCAGTGAAATTTTCATGTATAATTTATAATGTTCCTCTGAACAGAGATTTTTATGTGGTAATTTCAGATGGAGGATCTTCGGTATTCAGAATATCTTTTTGACATATTTTTAATCTATTCCAAGCAAAATTTATTTTGGCAGAATTAAAATATATAATATTATGAAACAAATTGTAATAAAAAATACATCAGATAAATTGGTTATCAAAAACATCTCCTTTATTTGGACAATAGTGTGCTTGTTTGCTATCTTTTTCATTTCATGCAGCGAGGAAGAAGAATCGAAGATAGAAGGCGATTTGTCAAAAGTCTACATAGAGGACATAACCTATAGACAAGTTACGCATAGAGAACTTGCATTCAGAATCAATGATTCGATTGTGGCAAATTTGAATGGGGATAGGATAGATTTGGGAGCTTATGGTTTTATCCTTTATCATGAGACTCCTGTAATTGAAAATATAATTGTGGAAGATACTGTCGTGGAAGATACGATTCGGATATTTATTTCACCTGACGATTATGCAGTTGGTCAGTACCCCGTTTATATTGATTTTACTTGCACTATTAGGAATATTCCTAAAAACAAAGTATTCTATCTTGTAGTAGCGGAAGAAAAACATTCTCGTACCATGAAATTTTCTACAAAATAAAATTCTTCAAGGAAGCCAAATGCCGTAGGTTTTGAGACAACTCAAAACCTACGGCATTTTTTTATAGGCATGTCAAAATCCTTTTCGCAAAACGGGATTTTTTTCGTATCTTTGCAGGATATACGCCAGTGGCGGGATATGACCTTGTAATCATACAAAATATTGATTTTCAATTTAATACCATGAAAAAAACTTTATTTTTAGCATTTCTGATATTCGGCAGTTTAGTGGCTCGAAGTGCCGGTCACGATTGGGACAAATACAAAAACTATAATCAGGTAACCATCTTCGACAGTACCACAACCTACATGGAAGAATCGGGACTGAGCCACACCACCAACCACAAGATGGTGAAGATACTCGACTTCGTCGGAGCCAAAAACAACGGCGTAGTGAAAATGGATTTCGACCCACTTTCGGCATACGTGGAAATACGCAAGATATGCATTCACCGTGCCGGCGGCGATGTGGAAAACGTCAGGATAAACCCGTATGTGTACATAGCTCCCGCCCGCATGATATACTGGGGAGCATCACAGAAAATGGTGGAAGTGGGACATCTCGACCCCGGCGACACGCTCGAAACGATAACCTACCGCAAAGGGTTCACCTATGCACTCCTGCACGACGACAGCCGCTACATACCGCCCATGAAAGGCCATTTCTACGACATTGTCCCATTCTGGAGCGACCAGCCTGTAATGCACAAAGTTTACAGTGTCAATGTGCTGGAATCAAAAAAACTCCAATACAAAGTTTATAACGGTTCGGTGGAATCTTCCACCATCTACGACAAGCAGAACAACCGCGTCATCTACACTTTCGAACGAAAAGACATCATGCCTCTGAAAGGAGAGCCCAACATGCTGGCAAAAAACGACATAGAGCCGAAGCTTCTGCTCTCCACAAGTCCCGACTGGCAGGCCAAGTCGATGTGGTTCTACGGTGTGAACGAAGATTACGGCAGTTTCAAGACAACACCGGAACTTAAGGAGAAAGTAACCGAACTTCTGCGTGATGCGAATACGGAACTTGATTCCATAAGCATACTCACCCACTGGGTTGCCGACAACATGCGCTACTCCGGCATAAGCATGGGTGAAGGTGAAGGCTACACGCTGCACAACGCCACAATGAATTTCACTGACCGATGCGGAGTCTGCAAAGACAAAGCCAGCCTGCTCATCGCCATGCTCCGCACGGCAGGTTTCGAGTCCTATGCAGCCATGACCATGGCAGGTGAACGCATCGACCGCATTCCCGCCGACCAATTCAACCACAGCGTAACGGTAGTAAAGCGCCGCAACGGCGAATACCAGCTCCTCGACCCCACATGGGTGCCGAATGTCCGCGAACTGTGGTCAAGCGCTGAGCAGCAGCAGGGCTATCTCATGGGCCTTCCGCAGGGTGCCGACCTCTGCGAGACACCTGTTTCCGCACCCGAAAACCACTACCTGAAAATTTTCGGCAAATCGGAACTGAAACCCGACGGATCCCTTACCGGAGAGTTCACGGTCACCGCCGAAGGACAGTCTGACGCCAATGTACGGTCCATATTCTCCTGCCGACGCAGCGAGTGGCAGCGTAACGTGGAGGCCGAACTCCTCCGTGTGGCTCCCAATGCCGAAATCATCTCGGTAACCTACACCGACAACGATACTTACCTCAAACAGCCCGTAAAAATAACCTACAAATACCGCATTCCGAACTATGCCACCGTTTCAGGCAAAACGATAATCTTCACTCCGCTTCTGGCAAAACGCATTTTTGCAAGAGCCTTGCCCAACCTGAACACCGGTATGGAAAAGCGCGAATACCCGTTCAAAGACCGCTGTTCACGGCTCATCGAAACAGATGAAACCGTAACCTTGCCCGCAGGTTTCTCCGTACAGAACAAATTCTCCACCGGTAAAATCAGGTCAAAGAGCGGAGCTCTGTCTTACTCGGGAGGTTTCACCTGCAACGGCAACAAACTCAACTTCAGACAAACAGCTTCTTTCGGAAAACGAGTATACGAGGCCGAAGAATGGCCTGCTTTCCGCGAAATAATGCTGAAAATGAGTTCCAATGCCCAAACATCCGTAATTCTTTCAAAAGACAACAAAAAATAGGAGATCCGAACAATGAAAAAACACATCATACTTGCATTAAATCTGATACTTGGCCTTCAAATACTTTCAGCACAGGAGGCCGATGCCGAATATCTGGTTCTGAAACGCCAGTACACCATCCACAACAACGGATCGATGACATACAACTTCCGCAAGGAACTGAAACTCAATTCACAACGGGCATTCTTCAGCATCTATGGCGAAAGTTTCATTGTGTACAACTCCGAATTTCAGGAACTTACAATAAACGAAGCTTACACCATACGCAAAGACGGCTCTAAAGTCGCCGTGCCCCAGAATGCCTTCGTTGAGCAGTTGCCGTCGAACTGTGCAAACTGCGGACGCTACAACCAGCTGCGGGAAATGGTAGTAGTACACACTGCCCTCGAAAAGGGTGCCACGATAGTACTCGATTACACAATTGAAAGCAAGCAATGCAACCTGTCGGAAAAAATCCTGTTTGCAGAAGATGCCCCAGTCAGAGATTACTCTGTAACAGTCTCAATGCCAAGCAAATGGCCGCTTTACCACTGTTTGAAAAACGGCAATACGAACAATTTTTCAAGCCAGAAAACCGGTTCAAACAACGTCTTTTCATGGCATTTCACCAATCTGGAACAGGCCACTGCCGAATACCATGCACCGTCGAAATATGAACTTTATCCAGTGCTTTATCTCGCTGCCGAAAAAACTTACGACAACATTCTCTATCAGGACAAGACCGTCCCCGAATCGGCAGAAAATTTCATAAAATCTCTTTCAGGCAGCCGGCAGGAAAAACTCAATGCCATACAGGACTACGTAATCAACGGCATGACACTCAACAACGTGTCGCTTCCGCAGATGTACAACATATACAGCGACGCCGCTACCGTGTGGAACAGCAACTGCGGAAGTATATACGAAAAGACCGTGCTGTTCAACGCTCTGCTTTGCAAAGCCGGATTCAACTCACGAATCTGTTTCGAATACGACACTCTGACCTGTGGCAGCGACACTTTCTTCTTACCGACAAACAATGTGGCCTGCGTCAAAATTTCCAACGAAAACGGGAACACCGACAAATATTATGCCTTCAGGAAACAGACACCGGCACACCGTACATACGGCCCCGTAAACATTGAACAGAAATACAAGATTGCGGCAAAGGGCAACACCATCACCGTTGAAGGCGGCAACAACCCAAAAATGGAAGAACTTGCCCAAAATTCCGGTTTCTACACCCTGTCGGTGACACCCGAACACAATTCTCTTGACATTTCACCCGAAGCCTTTGCCGGAAAACGAACAAAACCCATTGTCTGCAAAAAGACATCCGAAAAATACCACTATGTGATTGTCATTCCGCAAAATGTCGAATTTGCTGGCAAAGCACTGAACATCAACCGGCAGAGCAATTTCGGCAGAATGGTCATAAAAATAGAACAGAAAGGCAACACACTTGACGTAACCAGAAAACTCGAAATCACAACCGACAGGATTCCCGCTGCAGAATGCGCCGCCTTCCGCAAATTCTGCAACGATTGGAACAATCCTGTCTTCAGCCGGCTGGTTTTCAAGGTAAAATCCAAATAAGGACAAATCCTGAATTATCATAAAAATGCGGTCACTGCGGCCGCATTTTTTCATGAAGGCACCTCAAAATCAAAACATGGCAAACAAAATAAAATCACACTTGCCACGTTATATTTCTTCAAATTTTTACAACATGAAAAAAGCAGCAATATTGATGATATGCGTGGTTTTCCTGACATTTTCGGGAAAGTCGCAGAGTTCTCCGGACAACGATGACCGCGGATTCGAAATTTCCAAAAATCTGGAAATTTTCTCGTCAGTCTACAAAAACCTCCATCTCAACTACGTTGACGACATAGAATCGGGCAAGCTCATAAAAACCGCCATCGATGCCATGCTGGCTTCACTCGACCCATACACCAATTACATACCCGAATCGAACATTGAAGACGTTAAGCTCCAGATTCTGGGACAGTACGGCGGCATAGGTGCAGTGGTATCGCAACGGAACGATTATGTATGCATTGCCGAACCTTACGAAGGCCTACCTGCCGCAAAAGCCGGACTTCTGGCCGGTGACAAAATCATCGAAATCAACGGTGAACCAGCCAAAGGCAAGACCGTATCCGATGTCAGCGGATTCCTCCGCGGACAGGCCGGGACCCAAGTGAAACTCAAACTTGAACGACAAGGCAAAACTTTCGAGAAAAACATAACCCGCGAAGAAATCAAACTCAAGCCCGTTCCCTACTACGGCATTGTCGGCAATGATTTCGGATACATCAAACTCAACGAATTCACACAAAAATCCGCCGACGAAGTCATTTCCGCTTTCAAAAATCTGAAATCTCAGAAACCCGGTCTGAAAGGCATCGTGCTCGACTTGCGCGAAAACGGCGGCGGACTTCTGAACGAAGCTGTCGACATAGTGAACATGTTTGTGAACCGTGGAGAACTTGTTGTCCAAACCAAAGGCAAAATCGCCGAAAAGAACACCACACATTATACCACGAAGACACCACTCGACAACGAAATACCCGTTGCCGTACTCATTGACGGATACAGCGCATCGGCTTCGGAAATCGTGGCCGGCAGCCTGCAGGATTTCGACAGGGCTGTCATCATCGGCTCACGCTCCTATGGGAAAGGGCTGGTTCAGAACATCGTGGAACTCACCTACAACTCTCAGATGAAAGTTACCGTATCCAAATATTTCATACCCAGCGGACGCTGCATACAGGCCATCGACTACAGCCACCGCGATGAAAACGGACGGGCCATCAAGGTGCCCGATTCTCTCAAAACAGCCTTCAGGACAAAACATGGCCGCACCGTTTACGACGGCTTCGGAATAGAACCCGATGTCGAAGTGGAACCGGACTTCATATCCAACATATCGATGGCACTGATACAGAAATCTCTGATATTCGACTATGCCACCAAATTCTATTACGAACACCCGTCCATAGAATCTCCCGCAAAATTCAAAATCACCGATGAAATTTACAGAGATTTCAAGGCATTCGTCTCCACCAGAGAATACGAATACTCCACCAACACTGAAAAAGCACTGAAACTGCTCCGCGATGCCGCCAAGGATGAGAAATACCTTGATGCCATAAACGCCGAAATTACCGACCTCGAAAAGAAACTGCAGTCCGACAAATCGGTGGATCTCGACAAGAACAGGGACGAAATAAGCCAACTCATAGAAGCCGAAATACTCACCCGCTACTATTATGAAAAAGGACGCACCGAAGGCATGCTGAAATACGACAAGACACTCGCCAAAGCCATTGAAGTCCTTTCCGACAAATCCCAATACAAAAAGATTCTGGGCAAATAAACGAAAAGCCGCACATGGAAACCGACATCTCACGGAAACAAGTGCAGAAGAACCTTTTCTTTCTGCTGCTTGCCACACTTGTAGCGGCAAGTGTCACTTCCAAATTTCTGATGAGTGCCGCCATGATTCTGCTTTTCGCCAACTGGCTTGTCGAAGGCAACTTCAGGGAAAAATTCAGCACCGCAAGGCGAAACGGCACCGTCATTGCTTTCTCTGTCCTGTATGCGGTACATGTAGTATGGTGCCTCGTTTCTTCAAACTGGAATTATGCCACCGACGACTTGGTAAAGAAACTGCCACTTCTGCTGATACCCGTCATCTCAATCACGTCCAACCATCTGAACAGAAAGAACTTACAGTACTTACTGATCGTTTACTGCCTTACCGTCTTTACCGCCTCGATATACGGCATCATCCATTATTACAGCATTCCTTCACTCGAATACCGAAAAATTTTTCCGCATTTTTCAAACATCCGCTTTGCACTCAACGTGTGCCTTGCAATGTTCACGGTGCTCTACGGCATGAAAGAGATATTTAACAGTAAAACACTGAAAAACAAAAACTTACACATTACAATCTGTATAATTGCCGAAGCAGTTTTTGCCTTAATTCTCCTGCTCCTGCAGTCGTACACCGCATTCGTCATTTTAGCGATAACAGGCACCATTATCCTTTTACGTTACGGTTTTCAGAAAAAGAAAAAATCAATCTATTTAACCATTTTTATTGGCATTTTTCTTGCGGCACTTACAGCAGCATGGCTCGTAAACTCCTCTTTCCACGACTATTACGACCTCAAGGAACTTTCCGTCCGGCCTCAGGCAAAATTCACCCCTTTGGGCAACGAATATTCGCATGCCAACGACGGACTCATTGAAATGGGCAACTATGTGAACAATTACGTATGTGCACGCGAACTGGAAACCGAATGGACCAAGCGTAGCACCATGCCGGTTTATGCCAGAACCGCCGACTCCTTCGCCGTATTCCCTGCCCTTGTCCGCTACCTCAACGCCAGAAACCTCACGAAAGACAGTGCCGGCATGGCGGAACTGGACCAGTCGGACATTCTGCAAATTGAAAAAGGCATAGCCAATCCTTACTATGCAGAGAAATACAGCATAAAAAAAATGCTCTACCGCATGTTTTTCGAATACGAGCTGTACCGTTCTTTCGGCGAAATACGATACTCGTCGATGCTACAGCGTTTCGAACTCTGGAAAAACGGAACAGAGATATTCTGCAACAATCCGGTTCTCGGTGTCGGCACCGGCGACGTGAACGATGAAATACGCACCAACCTCCGCAGAAACGGCTCCCAACTTGCCGATACCACGCTGCGCACTCACAACCAATACATTACGTTGCTGCTTTCGTTCGGCATTCTGGGATTCGGCATCATTGCATTTTTCTTTGCAAGAGCCGTAAAGCGGGAACACCTGCTCAAGAGCGGACTTTTCATATGCTTTTTGTGCATCGTACTCATCTCGTTCATAAGTGAAGACACTCTGGAAACAGAAGCTGGATGCGTATTTACTGCACTCTGGGCCTCACTTCTCAACTGCAGGAACGAATAACGGAACCGCTTTTCCAATGGTGATTTCCGCCACTCGAAAAATATTTTGCCTGAAAATTTGTTTTTTCAAATAAAAAGTTGTAATTTTGCTAATTGGTAGAGGATTTTTCCTGCGAACCGCTTTCAAACACAAAAGCTTGGCAACCAGAAACATACAAACACCTGCCGCAACAGATATTGAAAAAAAACAATTTTATAGTAATTAAAAAAACAAATATATAATGGCTAAAAAAAAGATAGAATTTTGTCTGGTTTATCGTGACATGTGGCAATCTTCGGGAAAGTTTGTTCCACGCATAGACCAATTACAGGAAATAGCACCGGTCATAATAGACATGGGGTGCTTTTCAAGAGTAGAAACCAACGGCGGTGCATCCGAACAGGTAAACCTGCTCTACGGTGAAAACCCCAACAAATCGGTACGCGCATGGTGCAAGCCTTTCAACGAAGCCGGCATACAGACACAGATGCTTGAACGTGCACTGAACGGATTGCGCATGTATCCCGTTCCCGCCGACGTACGCGAACTCATGTGCAAGGTAAAGAAAGCACAGGGTGTCGACATCATCCGCTCGTTCTGCGGACTCAACGACCACCGCAACCTCGAACTCTCAATAAAATATGCGAAAAAACACGGGCTCATCTCACAAGCTGCCCTGAGCATCACATACTCACCCATTCACACCGTAGAATACTACATGAGTGTGGTGGATAAACTCGTTGAATACGGATGCGACGAAATCGCTCTCAAGGACATGGCAGGCGTTGGACGTCCCGCCATGCTCGGACGCCTCGTGAAAAACATAAAGGAAAAATACCCGCACATCAGGGTTCAGTACCACGGACACACCGGTCCCGGCTTTGCAATGGCTTCGGTTCTCGAAGTTTGCAACAATGGCGCCGACGTCATCGACGTGGCAATGGAACCTCTTTCGTGGGGTATGGTTCACCCCGACGTCATCACCGTGCAGGCCATGCTCAAGGACGCCGGTTTCGAAGTTCCCGAAATCAACATGAACGCCTATATGCAGGCCCGCAGCCTGACACAAAAATTCATGGACGATTTTCTCGGCTACTTCATCGACCCGAAAAACAAGATAAGCACATCGCTCCTCGTAGGATGCGGACTCCCCGGAGGAATGATGGGCTCCATGATGGCCGACCTCAAGGGTGCACACGCAGGCATCAACATGTTCCTGAAAAAATCCGGCAAACCTGAACTCTCCGAAGACGACCTCCTCGTAAAACTCTTCGATGAAGTACAATATGTATGGCCCAAAGTCGGCAATCCTCCTCTTGTAACGCCTTTCAGCCAGTACGTAAAAAACATCGCACTCATGAACATCATGCAGGAAGCCCAAGGCAAGCCACGCTACTCGCAGATGGACGCCAACACTTGGGACATGATACTCGGCAAAACCGGAAAACTCCCCGGAACTCTGGCTCCCGAAATCCTTGACCTCGCCAAAGAAAAGAATCTCGAATTCTTCACCGGCGTACCGCAGGACAACTACCCCGACGAACTCCCGAAATTCCGCAAAATGATGGAAGAAGAAGGCTGGGATTGCGGTCAGGACGACGAAGAACTCTTTGAAATGGCAATGCACGAACGCCAGTACAGAGACTACAAGTCGGGCGTAGCCAAGAAAAAATTCGAAGAAGACCTCGAAAAGGCAAAACAGAAAGCCGCAGCAGGTCCCGTAGCAAAAGCACCGGCTGCTCCCGCACCAAACGCAAAACAGGCCGAAGTGGAAAAAGTCATGGCCAAATACCCCGATGCAAAACCTGTTACGGCAGAAGCTGCCGGCACGGTAATCTGGGAACTCACCATGAACGAACCTTCCATGAATCCTCCTGTAGGTACCGCATACAAAGAAGGCGACATCGTATGCTATGTACAAGCCTACTATGGAAACGACGAAGTGAAAGCCCTCTTCAACGGCAAACTCATCCATGTATTCGCAAAACAGGGACAGAAAGTTGAAAAAGGTGAAATAATTGCCCTGATCGGATAAAAAATTAGACAAAAAACAAGAGATAATTTACTAATAATCAAATATTTACAAAATACCTCTCACTTTTTTTTCAAAAAAACGTAATATTCAGAAAAAAAACGCAACAAACTCTTCAAAACAACAAAATTTAAAATTCACGAAACATGAAGAAAATAGTTATATTATTGGCAGTAGCAGTTCTGTCATTAGGTGCAGCAAACGCACAGGTTAAAAAGACGAACTCTGCATCGTGCGCATCGAACGCAAAGACAGAAGTTCCTGCAAAAGCAAACAACAAACAGACTTCGGACAACGACAAAAAATCAAACGCTGCCGGTTGTGCCGCTGCAAAAAGCACATGTCATCACACCGCACACTGCAACGGTTGCAAGGGACACAAAGCCAACACTCCTCAAAAAGAAGAGGCTCCGTCTAAAGTTTCGAAAAGCTGCTGCAGCAACAACGAAACAAAGAAGTAAACTATTGATCAACGATAGAAATAAGATTCTCTTAAAATGACATGTTTGGCGGGAACGGGGAAGTAAGCAAGTTACTCACCCCGGTTTCGCTTTGCATGGTACTGTATGAAACCGTTTCAACTATTGTCTGCAAAACAATGGAAGAAAAACAACTGATAGAAGCACTTAGACAACACGACCCCGATGCTTTCCGGCTGATGTACGACAAGTACCACCAACGGCTGGAGTATCTCAGTTACGGTATCGTGCACAACACGCAGGATGCCGAAGACATTGTTCAGGAGGTCTTTATTGACGTGTACGATTCGATAGACAAGTTCCGTGAGGAATCGAAACTCTCGACGTGGCTCCACAGGATAACGCTGAACAAATCGTACAATTTTTTGAGGTACAAACGGGTGCACGACATATTCGTGAAGTTTGAAGCGACACTGCTTCAAAAACCCGAAAAAGAAGAAGATAACAGCGAAAACGATGAAAAGATTGCAGACTTGCATAAAGCCATCGCCGCTTTGCCACGCAGGCAAAACATGGTTTTCACCATGTTTTTCTACGAAAAAATGCCGCAGAAAGAAATAGCCGAAATCGTCGGCATTGCCGTTCCGGCAGTGGAACAACTGATATTCCGCGCAAAACAAAACATACGTAAAACAATGAACAGCGAAAACAAAAAAAAAGGAGACAATGTAATATGGATGTTCGTAATGTAGAATTCGACAACATGATGGAGAGCCTCATCGAAGCCGACAGGTGTTCGGCACAAAAGGGATTCGGCTCCTCGTACACGACACTGTGCGGCAATCTGGAAAAGCATCAGCAAATCGAAAGACGCCACAAGAAAGCGATCTACGGCATCGTACTGCCTATGATAGCACTGTTCATAGTGGCAAACGTGTGGCTCATAAACAACAACGACAATGAAAGCAACACGCCTTTTGCTCAAGAAAATTACGAAGAAGGCAACATTGACTTCTTCGCTGAAATAACCGATTTCTAAAACAAACGACAACAGCATGGGTATAAGACAATTACGATTTACACGAATAATCATTACTCTTCTGATTATCACCAATTTGGCAACAATAACGATTCTCGTCGTTCATTTCCGTCAGGACCGCAACGAACGACTCGAGAACAAGTTGGACCTCACCGAAGAGCAGCTTGCCGATTTCAAGGAAATCAGAAACAAATATCGGGAACTTTCCATGCCTACCATCGACACGATGCGGAAATACCAGGCCCAACTGCTCACACTTACCATCGAAGAAGCTCCCGATTCGCTCATAGAGACCACCAAGGACAGCATTGCAGGGCTCCAGAAAAAAGCCCTCGGCAACATCATGAACCGTTACAAAGACACGAGAGCCATTCTGAACGACGAACAGAAAATCATTCTGGATTCATGTTACTACGAAAGATTCCAGTGTCCGATGAGACTGTTCCGCCACAATAACAGAAACCACCGTCTGCTGCACAACCATGAAAAACGACACTAAGAAAAACCCAAACGGCTTTTACGAATACCAATACCCACGTCCGGCTCTTACCGCCGACGTGGTTTTGTTTTCGGCAGACATAACCGAAGTGCTTCTGATACAGCGTGCAAACGAGCCATACAAGGGCTTTTGGGCTTTTCCCGGAGGTTTCATGGAAATGGACGAAACTCTGGAACAGTGTGCCCGACGGGAACTGTACGAAGAAACCCGTGTGGAAGTCGGCGACCTATGCGAAATCGGAACCTTCTCCACTGTCGGCAGAGACCCCCGCGGAAGAGTTGTAACCACCGCATTCTGCACCACATCCGAAAAAGACCGCATAAAACCTGTTGCCGACGACGATGCCTCCCAAGCAAGATGGTTCCGTCTCGATGACTTACCGGAACTCGCCTTCGATCATGACGAAATTCTGGAAAAAGCTCTGAAAAAAATAAAAAACTGACGCCATGCAACTGTTTTACATCAAAGATCTGTCATCAGACATCATAGAACTTTCAAAAGAAGAATCCCAGCACTGCGTGCGTGTCTTACGGCTTTCGGAGGGCGATGAGATTTTTCTCACCGATGGCAGGGGACTCATGTGCAGCGGTGAAATAATTTCGGCAGGCAACAAAAGCTGCTCGGTGCAAATCAAGGAACGCACCGAAAATTTCCAACAGCGCGACTACTACCTGCATCTGGCTGTGGCTCCCACCAAAAACACCGCCCGTTTGGAATGGTTTTTGGAAAAGGCAGTGGAAGTGGGCATTGATGAATTTACCCCTGTTTTCTGCGAACATTCTGAACGCAATTCCCTGAAAACCGAACGTCTTGAAAAAATAGCCGTTGCCGCAATGAAACAGTCGCTGAAAGCGTACAAACCGGTAATCAACGAACCTGTACAATTAAAAGACTTTTTGGGCAGGAACTCCGACATGCAGAAATTCATAGCCTACTGCGAAGGAGACTCCCGCACACCCTTAAAATCGGTTTATCAAGCCAAAAAACCTGCTGTAGTGCTTATCGGTCCGGAAGGAGACTTCTCGAAAAACGAAATTGAAAAGGCTCTGGGAACGGGTTTCAAACCCGTAACACTCGGCACAAGCAGACTGCGAACCGAAACCGCAGCACTCGCCACATGTTTTTTCATAAACCTGCTTAACGAATAAGATACGACATGGAAGCATTCATACTCGCCGCCGGATTAGGCACACGCCTGCAGCCACTCACAAACACCCGACCCAAAGCTCTGGTGGAAGTTGGTGGAACCACACTGCTGGAACGGAACATCGCAAACCTCGCAAAATACGGATTCAGGAAAATAGTGGTGAACATACACCATTTTCCCGACATGATGACCGAATTTCTGAACACTCACCATTTCGATGCCGAAATACTCATATCCGACGAACGCGACAAGCTCCTCGACACCGGCGGTGCCCTGAAAAAAGCCGCCAAACTCTTTTCCGGAGACTACCCTATTCTTATACATAATGTAGATATTCTATCTTCGATAAACCTCCGAGACGCTTACGACAGGCATGTGAAAGACGGCAACTTCGCCACGCTTCTCGCCAGCCGGCGACAAACATCACGCTACCTGCTTTTTGACAATACCGGCAACCTTGCCGGCTGGGAAAACACCGCAAAAAGCGAAACCCTGTGGACTGGACAGCCGGTGCAAAACGCCACACCTCTGGCTTTCAGCGGAATACACATTGTAAATCCGGAACTTCCTGAAATGCTCCCGCAAGAAGACACATATCCCATAATCCCCGAATACCTGCGACTTGCAAAAGACCACAAGGTACGCTGCTTGGAACATTCTGCGGAAAAATGGCTCGATGTCGGGAAACCCGAAACCCTGAAACTTGCAGAAAGCTTCGTGGCAAGATAGTTTTTTTGCGTGGGACAGACAATTTCCACTGTACAAAAAAGGAAGCCGCATTTCTGCGGCCCCCGAATCATGAAATTACGTTATATCTATTTCAATTAGTCCAGCAGCCATTTGACAAGACGGACACATCTGCCCATTTCATTGGAGTATGATCCGTTATACACAACTGTATTGGTGAAAAACGGATGGTATGACCAGCCGGGCTCAGAGGTACGCGGTGTCGTTGACCAATAATAACCATTATTCATTTCTCCCATCACAATGGTTTTTCCACCAGACTGGGTATTCCTGCTTCCTCCATAGGGCAAAAATACAGCACCCGCATCTTTCATGGCTGCCCAACCAGCAGCATCGTACGTTGAACTTTCGCCTATCTTAGACCCCGTTGTTGTCGCTTTCGGATCGTCAAAATCATCAGGACAAAGCACAACACCTTTTACGTTTTTCACGGTGCAAGCATATCCTATATCGTGGTTGTTCAAGAGGTATCTCCATTGCTGATACGACAATGTGAACCATGTGCCGGGAGCATCGGTCTGTCCGGTAGCAGGGTTGTAAATGGCATTGTATATACCCCAGTCGCAATTGGCATAGGCCCCGGTGAGACTCTGATAAACGCCGTCATCTACTGGACCATAATCCGTAGGTGCCGGGTTCACTGCATAAGGTTGCAGACAACCTATACAACTCGTCCATCCGCTTGTAGCGAAGCCGAACACGTCTATCCACCCAGCATAATCGGGAGCGATGAGTTCATTGTTGCATATCGTCGTTCCATCTGCCATATATACGAGACCTGTAGTATGAATGCCCTTACCGACATAATCCTCTTCGTGGAGGGCGAAGCGCCATGTCCCTTCTGCCGTACCGCCTCCGGCTACTGTATGAGTTGTCGGGGTGCTGCCACCGTTGTTCGCACTCCATTGCAGGTTGCCTGGTGAGAAAGTTACTCTGTTCCCTTCATTATCGACCGTGAATCCTATTTCCTTGCCGAACACGACATTTTCTTCGGTCGCCGTGTAAATATTGTTTCTCGAATATGTTTTGGAAGCGATATTCTTCTGCATGTATTTGCCGTTGGTGCCGAATATCTTCACCGATATTTTAGTACCATTAGCCTGTGGTGCCATCATCAAGTAGAAAGTCTTGGCTGTGGAGATGTCCACACCTTCGCCACAATCAATGGTGATGGTGGCTTTGGTCGTTGCATTGGAATTATACGTAATACTATTAGGGGTCTCACCGCCAGTGGCGAAAGCGATTTTGCACTGTCCCGAAATGTTCTTTCCTTTATCCGTACTGGTAACCATTATCTTACTTACTTTTGTGCATAACTCTCCGTCTTTGGCTTTCAGATTGAATTTCAACACGGAGCAGATGTTTTTGAAATTGAGAGTGATGTCCTCTGTCCCTGAGGGAACTCTGGTATGCGCCACCATGCAGTTGGCGGGCATTTTTCCTTCAGTGTAATGCTGCACATCAGGCAGATTCACGTTAAAATTAGGACCATTGCCGAGATTGTCAACTTTCATATCTGACAAACCAGACGGATACACGGCAAAATAATGTTCGTTGGGGGCAGATGAACTTATCTTCATTGCACTCACCAAACCGGAGAATAATGCAGTTGTTTCACCACCTCTACCCGTTGTGAGCACGGCATCGTTTACGCGTATGGCATCGCCCGATTCCCAAAGGACATCAAGGGAGTTGTCAGGGAGATAGGCCTTATTGAAACCGGAAGGCATGGAAGCCGTAATGTTTACAGCTCTTGCAGGTGCAAAACCTGATGCAAGCTTGCTGGGATCAAGTTCTTCCTTGGCGCAAGAGAAAAATGCACCCAAAACTGCCGCAAAGGCAATCGTGCAAAGGGTTACAGAAAGTGATTTTTCACTTTTGAAAAAAGGTACGTTTTTTTTGACCCCGAAAACGAAAATTTGGTAAAATATAAATAATTGATATACAAAAAAATGCAAAAACAAAAAAAA
>JAZRZP010000045.1:0-37854 GCA_045601425.1 Bacteroidales bacterium | reverse complement strand
ATGGTTAAACAGGAAGGCATGTCTGACGACGATGCTAAATCCAAAAACAGCGTAATTTCCGTAAGCGTAGGCTACAGATTCTAAAGAACATACGGAACATTTTCCAAAAAAGCGGAGTCCGGTACGGATTCCGCTTTTTTTTTGTAAAAGACATGTAGGAGCAAACTTCAACTTCGGTCTGTTCGTAGGTGCACGCTACACTATCGGTGTCACCAACCTGCTCGACACACTTAACGAACAGGCAAACAGACATCTACCGATCCGAAAAACAGCATTATTCCCGTTTCGACCGGTTTCCGCTTCTAAAAAGCCGTCTTTACGGTTCAAGGAGCCGTGCCCGACGGTTGTTTTTCTGCAAAAGCCACGTGTACGACAAAGGTTTTTGCAGAAGGAACGGATTTTTTTCGTATCTTTGCAGTTTCGGAAAAATAGTATAAATTAAGACAAACACCTGATTATTATGGGATTACAATGTGGCATAGTAGGATTGCCCAACGTAGGCAAATCCACGCTGTTCAACTGCCTGAGCAACGCCAAGGCCCAATCGGCCAACTTTCCTTTCTGCACTATAGAGCCCAACGTGGGCGTGATAACCGTTCCGGATGAACGCGTGAACAAACTCGTGGAACTCGTGAACCCGCAGAGCATTGTCCCCGCGACAGTGGAGATTGTCGACATTGCCGGTCTGGTACGCGGTGCAAGCAAAGGCGAAGGTCTGGGCAACAAATTTCTTTCGAACATACGCGAAACCGATGCCATCATACACGTGCTCCGCTGTTTCGACGACGACAACATAACCCACGTTGACGGAAAAGTAGATCCTGTACGCGACAAAGAGACCATTGACGTGGAGTTGCAACTCAAAGATCTCGAAACCATAGAGAACCGCTTTGCCCGCGACGAGAAGAAAGCGAAAACCGGAGGCGACCTGAAAGCCAAGAAACTCGTGGAAGTAATGTCGCTCTACCGTGATGCCCTACTGCAAGGCAAATCTGCCCGCACGGTGGAACTCGACGAAAGCCAGTCCGAAGCCGCAAAAGAACTCATGCTGCTGACAGCGAAACCTATACTTTACGTATGCAACGTGGACGAGAAATCGGTGGTAAACGGCAACGCATACGTTGATGCAGTCCGCGAAGCCGTGAAAAGCGAAAACGCCGAAGTCCTCGTCATTGGTGCAGGGATAGAAGCCGACATAGCCGAACTTGAATCGTACGAAGAAAAGCAAATGTTCCTTGAAGACCTCGGTCTCAAGGAATCGGGCGTAAACCGCCTTATTAAGGCAGCCTACAAACTTCTCAACCTGCAGACATTCCTCACAGCCGGTCCCAAGGAAGTACGCGCGTGGACATTCCGCAAGGGCATGAAGGCCCCGCAGACCGCAGGCATCATTCACAGCGATTTCGAGAAAGGCTTCATACGCGCCGAAGTGATAAAATACGACGACTATGTGTCGCTCAGTTCCGAACTCAAATGCAAGGAACTCGGCAAGATAGCCATCGAAGGCAAGGACTATGTGGTGCAGGACGGCGACATCATGCACTTCAGATTCAACGTGTAAACGACACCGTTTCGGAGTCCAGTACATACTAAAAAACGGAAAGTTGAGTTATATCAGGCATACCTGACACTTGAAAAGTCCGAAATGTGAACAGAATCCGCAAACATATAAAAAGGGGGCTTATGCTGGCTATACCAGCGGTGCTGTGTTTTGCCTGTTCAACCGAAAAGACGGGCTTCATGAACGAAAAATACCACAACGTCACCGCCCACTACAACGTATGGTGGAACGGCAACGAGAGCCTTAAAGAAGCCATAAGCATTCTCGACAGCAAGGTTGAGGACGATTACACCCGTATTCTGCCCATATACAAGACCGGAAGCAAGGAAGATGCCGTTTCGGTAGCTCCGCAACTCGACAGAGCCATAGAAAAGGGTGCCTCGGGCATTGCCAAACACAGCATCTCGGTACGGGGAAAGGAATACATCGAATATGTAAAGAAGTGCTATCTCCTGATGGCATACGCCTACTACTACAAGCAGGACTACGCCACCTCCAGTTCCACATGCCGCATGATAATGAACATGTACAGTGGCACCGACATCGCTGACGAAGCCATGATTCTTTATGCTCGCTGCCTTTCGATGCAGAAAGAATACGCCGAGGCCGAAATGCTGCTCGACCAGATGGATGCCGACATTGCCTCGGGCAAGGTTCCCGAAAAAATGCAGAAGTTCCTCTACCCTGCCCTCGCCGACGTGACACTGCGACAGATGAAATACAAAAAAGCCATCGACAACCTGCGGCTCTGTACCGAAAACATAAAGGGTAAAAAGGAACAGGCAAGATACTTCTTCATCATGGCTCAGGTTTACCAGTACCTTGGCAAAAAAGCCACCGCCATGAAGTATTACGAAAAATGCCTGAAAAAACGTCCGGCCTACGTAATGGACTTCAATGCGAGGATAAACATGGCATCGTGCTACGACATAAGCAAGGGGGACTACGGCAACATCCTGAAATCGCTGGACAAGATGCTCAAGGAGAAAAAGAACTACGAATACCGCGACCAGATTTATTACGCCAAGGGCGAGATGTACCTCGGTGCAAGAGATTTGAAAAACGCATGCGAGAATTTCAGAAAATCGGTCGAGGTAAGCCGCAACAAGCCCCAGAAAACCAAGTCGGCCGTAAAACTCGGTGACGTGCTTTACAGCGAATACAAGGACTATGACGAAGCCCAGAAATACTACGACACAGCGGTGGCGATAATGCCGGCCGACTATCCCTTCGAAAAGGAAATCCGCTCCCGACACAACATTCTTACCTCGCTGGTGAAAAACACCCGTGTCATTGAACGCAACGACAGTCTGTTCCGCATGGCCGACATGGACTCGCTCGAACGGGAGAAATACATAAAAAAACTCATCGAGAAAGAAAAGAAAAAAGAACAGGAACGCATTGAGGCGGAATTGCTCGAATCGTTCAGAGAAAGCAACAGCAACCAGAACAAATCACTGAAAGGCGACTGGTATTTCTACAACGCTTCCACATCGCAGCGCGGCAAGGAAAGCTTCATCAAGAACTGGGGTGCCAGAGGATTGGAGGACTTCTGGTTCCTGTCGAACAAAAACACGGTATCTTTCGACGATCCATCGAAAAACGATGAGAACGGTGCCTCAGGAGAAGGCAAGTCCGCAAAATCGGCAGGATTTCCGGCCAACACACGCATGTCGGGTGGAAAATTCAGCCGAGAATACTATCTGAAAGACCTTCCGGAGACACAGGAACAGCGCGATACCATGAACATGGACATTGCCCGATGCCTGCTCAGTGCGGGATTCATATACAACGACGGAGTGAAAAATCCCGAAAAGGCACTCGAATGTTTCCTGCGGCTGGCTAAAGATTACCCCGAAACCGACTATATACTGCCGGCGTTTTACCAGCTATACAAACTATATGAAAAACAGGGCAACACGCCCAATGCCAACTATTACAAGAACATGATTCTTCGCGGGTTCCCCGACAGCGACTATTCAAACCTGATACTGGACGAGGATTATTATCTGGAAATTGCCAAACGCGCCAAATTGTCGGAAAAGGAATACGAAGACATCTACAAACTTTTCACAAAAAAACGCTACAACGACGTCATTGCACGTGCCGAATCGGCAATACCACTCTACAAGGACGAGAAACTGACTCCGAAATTCAAATTCTGGGAAGCCCTCGCCTATGCCAAAAACGGCGACAGGGAGCCTGCAATAAAAGTTCTGGAAGACATTGTTTCGAACCACCCGAAAACAGAAATAATGCCACACGTACAGGACAACCTCGCACTGCTGAAAAGCGGCAAATTCGAAAATGCCGACCAGTCCCAGACCATGAAGACCAACATAAACGACGGCCGGGCAACGACAAAGGTTCAGCTGAAAGACACCACCGACAGCCAAAAGGCAAAAGCCGAAAAACTCCGCAAGAAAAAAGAAGAGGAACTGAAACAGCAGGAAGACGACAAGGAAGACGATCTTCCACTCGAGTCGCAGATGTACCGCTACCGTGCCGACATACAGCACTATGTAATTGTGATTCTTGACGACAAGAAGATTCCCGCAACCGAAATGCAGTACAGCATTGCCGATTTCAACACCACATATTATTCTACCAAAGGTTTACGGGCCAACGCACTGCTTTTCACAAGCACACAGCAGCTGATAACGGTGAACCGATTCAACAATGCCGAAGACGCCCTCGAATACTGGAAGATACTCACCAAGGACGGCGGCTACCTGAAACGCTTCGACAAGGCCGATTACAAGTCGTTTGTAATCTCAATCCAGAATTACCAGACTTTCTACAACCAGAAAAACATAGAAGCCTACGATAAGTTCTACCAGAAATACTACATGGGTGAAGGAAAGAAATGAAATGCCGACCCGGCACGTCTGTCAGCCGACACGAGCAATCCGTCACACAAGGTTAGTGAAAATTCCCGACATTCATTCCCTGCAAAAAATCCTTCGAACGGATATGGAAACCGCATCGAGAGTGGAATCGGTGGCGGAATTGGCGAAGATGGAAAGTCCGTTTTTTTACGAATGAAAAGTAAAACCTCTTGTATCACAGCAGTTTACAAACACAACATCCGACCTGTCGGGAATCCGGCAGGTCGGAATGCATTTCGTTATATATTTCGTTATTTTTCTATTCTTATACGGGCATCGACAGCAACGACAGCTCTCGGGTTGCCCAGAAGCGGGTTGAGGTCCATCTCCACTATTTCGGGAGCGGCCTGAACCAGTGCACTTACGCGTGCCACCTGATCAGCATAGAGGTCGATGTTTACAGGTTCCTGACCACGTACGCCTTGCAGAATCTTGTAGCCGCGGAGTTTGGTGAGCATTTCCTTTGCTTCGTCAGCCGTGATGGGTGCCAGAGCCGACTGCACGTCTTTCAGCACTTCGATGAATATGCCGCCGAGTCCGAAGAACACCTGATGTCCGAATTTTTCGTCGCGGATAGCTCCGATATACACGTCGGTACCGTCGAGCATCGGGTACATCTCAACTGCGTACGTGTCCTTTATTGCTATGAGACGGTCGAATTCCTTCGCAACGGTATCGAGATCCTTTACGCCGAGTGTAACGCCGCCCACATCACTTTTGTGGAGGGGTCCAACGACTTTCATTACCAAAGGAACATCCTTGCTGCAGCCAACTTCCTTGGCAAAAGCCAAAGCATCTTCTCTCTTGGCCACTTCGATGGATTTCTTGCGTGCTATGCCGGCAGCGTCGAGGAGTTCGTTATAGTCGGCAATTTCAAGATAACCGCTGTTGCAGCGGTCAATGGTCTTGCGTATGCGTGCCACGTCGATTTTCGGGAGTTCAACGTTTTCGGGCTGTGGTTTCGGTGTGTGGTAAACCTTGCAGAGTGCATTTCCGAACACGCATTCTTCCGGGAAGTTGATGCGGTGTTTGTTCTTGATGAAATCGTCAAGTTCTTCACGCACGTTGATGATGGACGGTATGATCGGGAATATAGGTTTCTTGCAGGTTTTCATCTTTTCGTCGAGGAGTTTGTAAACTTCCCAGTTCTGGAACAGTCCGGGGCTTCCGAAGATGACGCACATGCAGTCTATGTTGTCGAAGTCGTTTTCGCAAGCATCAATGATGTAGCCGAGCTGTTCGGCAGTACCTGTGGCGAGGAAATCGATGGGGTTTCCTACCGATGATCCTGCAAAGAGTTTCGAAAGGAGGGCTTCTGCCTTAGGTCCTTCCAAGTGAGGAACGTCCATTCCGTTGTTCGAAAGCACATCGGTGAGCATGACGGCTGGGCCGCCTGCGTGGGTAATGACCGCCATATTCTTGCCTTTCACTTCGGGGTGCATAAATATAGCACATACAGTGGTGAGTTCTTCACGGTTCTGGCACCGTACTATACCAGCCTTCTTGAACAGTGCGTCAACGGCTGCATCGTTGGTGGCCAAGGCTCCGGTGTGCGAAGAGGCTGCACGGCTTCCGGCTGCTGAACCGCCCGATTTGATGGCTGCTATGCGGCAACCTTTGTTTATCAGTGAACGCGAATGCTTGAGAAGTTTCTGCGGATTGGAAATTTTTTCCATGTACAGCATTATCACCCGTGAACTCTTTTCATGGTCGAAAGTCTCGTCCAAGTGTTCGAGTACGTCTTCAATGCCTGTTTGTGCAGAGTTACCCACTGCCCATACGCTGTTGAAGGTGAGGCCGTTGGTAATACCGTATTCCTTGATGAACACTGCCGTTGCTCCCGATCCTGTGATAAAATCAACGCCGTGGGGATCCAATGTCGGGATTGGTGCGTCAAATGCTCCGCAGTAATTGGTATTCAAAAAGCCCGTGCAGTTAGGTCCTATGAGGCTGCCTCCGACACTGTTGATGGTTTCGGTGATATGGCGTTCGATGGCGGCACCTTCGGCATTTTCTTCCGAGAAACCGGCAGAGATTATAATGAATCCCTTGCAGCCTTTTTCCTTTGCAAGCACGTCAACTGTGTTTGCACAGAATTTTGCCGCGATGGCCAGAATGGCACAGTCCACTTGCGGAAGGTCTTCCACTTTGTGATAACACTTGATACCCTGAACCTCATCTTCCTTGGGGTTTACGGTGTAGATATCGCCCTTGAACGGGCTGTTCTTTAAATTCATCAGCACACGGCCGCCGGGTTTGTGAACGTCGGTCGAAGCTCCTACTACCACGATGCTGCGTGGATTAAGTAATTCCTTTGAAATCATATCGTTTATAATTTGTTTATTTTCGTTTATTCATCGGCAAAGATAGCATTTTTTCCGCATAATGCCAAATTTTTGTTTGTCCTGCTATTTGAGTTCCGTGTATCTGACAGGGATACTCATCTCACAGCCGGAGTATGTCCCTTTCATGCGGTAAACGATTGTCGATTCGGTATCCTTTATGAGTTCTATGAAATCTTTGGTTTCGGAATCCGATTCGTAAGTCAAACCGGCAAGGATGGCTTCCTTCATAATTGCTTTCACAAAAGGGTCGTCCATGTCGCAGACCATCATTTCCTCATCGTCATCAATCTCGCATACGTAAACCACATCATCGCCTTCCATGGTAATCTCTGTGACCACGATGCCTTCCTCTATTTCCATGGGGCATTCCCTACTGGCCATTGCCACGCCAAGTTTCAGTTCCGCTTTTTTGGAACAGCTTGCGGCCAGAGCAAGGACAGCGACCATCATAATCATCATTGCTTTTTTCATAAGTTGTATTTTAAAGTTTTTATCGGTGATTTATTCTACTGTAACGGATTTTGCGAGGTTTCTCGGCTGATCCACGTTCCTGCCCTTTGCAATTGCTATGTGGTACGAAAGGAGCTGCAACGGTATCACTGTAAGCAGTGGCACAAGGCATTCCACCGTGTCGGGAATTTCGAGGCAGAAGTCCGAAAGTTGTTTCACCGTGGTGTCTCCTTTGGTAACGATGGAAATTATCTTGCCTTTACGGGCCTTTATTTCCTGAATATTGCTCACAACCTTCTCGTACATGCCGCGTTTCGGGGCAATTACCACAACCGGCATTTCTTCATCGATAAGGGCTATGGGACCGTGCTTCATCTCTGCTGCGGGATAGCCTTCAGCGTGAATGTAGGAAATTTCCTTCAACTTCAGGGCACCTTCGAGGGCTACGGGATAGTTGTAGCCGCGTCCGAGGTAGATGAAATTTTTGGCGTATGTAAATATCTGCGAATACAGTTTTATGCGTGTGTTGAGCTGCAGTGTCTCGTTGATTTTTTCGGGTATGACCTGCATTTCGTCCACGATTTTCGAAATCTCGTCGTGCGTGAGAGTGTTTTTTTCCTTCGCGATGGCCAGTGCTATGAGCGTGAGCGTGGTAACTTGGGCAGTGAACGCCTTTGTCGAGGCCACGCCTATCTCGGGTCCCACATGCAGATATGAGCCGCTGTCGGTTGCCCGTGCTATCGATGAGCCTACAACGTTGCAGATTCCGTAAACGAAAGCACCTCTTTCCTTGGCCAGCTGTATGGCTGCCAAGGTATCGGCCGTCTCGCCCGACTGCGATATGGCTATCACTATGTCGTCTTTGCTGATGACGGGGTTGCGGTAACGGAACTCCGAGGAATATTCTACCTCGACAGGAATGCGCGTAAACTCTTCTATCAGGTATTTGCCGATGAGACCTGCATGCCACGAAGTGCCGCAAGCACAGATGATTATGCGTTTTGCATTGATGAATTTGTCCCGATATTCGATGATTCCAGACAGTTTCACTTCCTTGGTTTCTATTTTCAGACGGCCTTTCATGCTTATCTTCAGGGATTCGGGCTGTTCAAAAATTTCCTTCAGCATGAAGTGGGGAAAATTGGCTTTTTCCAACTGGCTGAGATTCATTTCCAGTGTCTTGATAATCGGTGTCTGTTCAACACTCGAAAGGTTGGTTATGGTAAGTTCGCCATTGCGCTTCATGACGGCAATTTCTTCCTCCTCGAGATACACGACTTTGTTGGTGTATTCAACGATTGGGGTTGCATCGGAACCTATAAGGAATTCGTTCTCACCTACGCCGATGATAAGCGGACTGCCTTTGCGTGCTACGATAAGCTGGTTGGGATTCGACTTGTCGATGATGGCGATGGCATAAGCCCCTATAACGTTTTTCAAGGCCAGCTGGACGGCTTCGTAGAGGCTGGTGTTGTGCGAAATACGCATGTATTCGATAAGCTGTATCAGGACTTCGGTATCGGTATCGCTGCAGAACACATATCCCTTGTTTATCAGTTCTTCCTTCAGAATCTTGTAGTTCTCGATGATTCCGTTGTGGATAAGTGCCAGATTCCCCGACTGCGAGTAATGGGGATGTGCGTTTGCCGTGTTCGGTTCGCCATGGGTTGCCCAACGTGTGTGGGCTATGCCTATGGTGCCGCTTACGTCTTTGCCTTCAGCGTATGCTTCCAAATCGGCGACTTTGCCTTTGGTTTTGTAAACCGACAGTTCCATTTTGTCGTTTATCAATGCGACACCCGCACTGTCGTAGCCTCGGTATTCCAACCGGTGAAGACCCTTTATCAGAATCGGATAGGCTTCCTTTGTCCCTAAATATCCTACTATTCCGCACATGATTTATGCTGTTTTATAATGTTTTCAATACAAATTTACATATCTTTTCCGATTTGCAAAGGTACGTTTTTTTTCTGAAACCACAAAATTATTATGCAATAAAATGTTTCAGTGGAATTTCGAGGCGGACTCTTGCCTCTGTTTTGTTTCCGAAACAGCGTTTATGCAACACGAATTGAGACAAGTTTCACCACTTCGGTGAAAACATTTAAAGCCATTTGCCAAAAAAAACGTAACTTTGCACAGCAGGCAACGCCGTTTGTTGCACACTAACCATTTAACATTCAAACACTTATTAAAAACAATGATTACAAAAAGACAACGATACGAGTTTGTTACGAAATATTTCGAGAAGGCACGTCCCGATGCCCAGAGCGAGTTGAACTACCGCAATCCCTTCGAATTGCTTGTAGCCGTGATTCTTTCTGCCCAATGCACCGACAAGCGGGTGAACATGGTCACTCCGGCACTGTTCGAGGCCTACCCTGATGCCGATGCACTTTCTCAAGCCACACCCGATGAAGTTTATGAAATAATAAAATCCATTTCCTACCCGCGGAACAAAAGCAAGCATCTCGTTGGCATGGCACAGACCTTGGCAACTGAATTCAGTGGCGTCGTACCCGACAATACCGACGATTTGCAGAAACTGCCCGGTGTCGGCCGGAAAACCGCCAACGTAATAGCCGCCGTAATTTTCAACAAACCTACGTTTGCCGTTGATACTCATGTGTTCAGGGTTGCCAACCGCATAGGTCTGACGGACAATTCAAAGACTCCCATGGAAACCGAACTCGAACTCACCAAACATTTTCCTCCCGAAAAGATACCTCTCGCACACCACTGGATTCTTCTCCACGGCAGATACGTCTGCACTGCCCGCAACCCCAAATGCGAAGAATGCGGAATATGCAGCGTGTGCAAATTCTTCCTGCAAAAGTCGAAAAAAGGCACAGAATGACCTCCGTAACAACCACATACAAAAACCCGTTACTCCACAACCGCAGAAAAAAAACTTCTGCAATATGCCTTTTTGCATGCCTCATCGCCATTTCGTGTTCACAAAAGGCCTTCGGACAATACTACATCACCGGTCAGGACAACGGCTGCACTCACTGGAAAGAAATTGAAACAGAGTATTTCAGGTTTATATTCCCCGACTTTTTGGAACCGAAAGTCCAGTCCATGACTGCCCACTGCGACTCCTTTGCAGTGTGCAACCGTGAAGAATGCGGGATTCCTCTGAAAAAAAAGCATGGGAAAACGCCGGTAATCTTTCATTCCGGCGGCAGTTACAGCAACGGCCTCGGAGTATGGGCACCCCGCAGAATCGAAGTATGGACATCGCCTCCGCAGAAAAGCTACTCCCAAAACTGGTTCCAGCAGCTCACGCTCCACGAATACCGGCACGAATTGCAAATGCAAGCCATTGACCAGAAAGGTCTCGGCGTACTTACCTCGATTTTCGGGGAACACATTGCAGGTTTGGCCGCGGGTGTCTTTGTTCCCGAATGGTATCTCGAAGGCGACGCAGTATTGGCCGAAACGGCACTCTCGGAAAGCGGCCGAGGAAGAAACAGCTCTTTCCTCACACCTGCTCAGGTCATTTTGAGCGAACCTGAGACTTTCAATTTCAGCAAACACAATTTCGGTTCGTACAAAGATTATGCGTTGGGGTCTTATCTGCTCGGTTATCTGCTGCTTGCACACGACCAGACTGAAATTGATTCCAACGCCTCATGGAGAACAAATTTCGGAAACATATCCGGCAACTTTTGGAAACTGATTCCCTTTTACCTTAACGTTAGTCTGAAAGACAAATACGAATCTGCCATGAACTTCTGGAAAAAGCAGTGGCAGACTTACCTTGCCGACTCTTCGTTTTTCACCGAATACCGGATAACAGGGAAGCCGGAACATTTCACCGACTACCACATTGTCGGAGTATCGGATTCATCAATGACAGTACTCAAACAGGGGAACAGGCAGGAAGCCATCTTTTTCGCCACGGACATCCTCCAAAACGAAACCGAACTGTGCCGGCCCGGAACCGTGTACGACAATTTTGCAGTACAGCACGGGGAACGCATCGCTTGGTGCGAAACGACACTGCAGCCCCGCTGGAACCTATACCACAACAATCTGGTTGTTTACGACGGCAACACGAAGAAAATGACCACTCTGACGGAAAAACGGAATATCTTTTCACCTGCCTTTGCTCAGAACGGGCAAATTGTTTGCCTCGAAAACTGCTGCGACACAGCCTGTTACCTGATTTTTTTCGACAGCAGCCTCAACGAAATGCAAAAAAAGATACGCCTCCCTGAAAATTTCGAGTACCAGTACCCTGCCCCAACTCCGTCGGCCGACAGCATTTTCATATTTGCCCTCGGAAACAGCGGCAAAAGCATCTGGCTCTTGACAAAACCTGATGCGGACAGCTGCCTGTTCGAGGAAATCCTGCCTCCCGTATCATACACCATGTCGGACTTGAAATTTGTCGGCGGCGACCTATACTATCTGTCCGATGCTTCGGGAGTCAGCCGCGTGGTATTGCTCAAGGACGGCATCGAAACACCCGTTTCTGGGAACCGTTTCGGCATCGGAGACTTCACTGTCGACAGCCGGCACAGACATCTGATTTACAGCGAATTCAGAAAAGAAGGATTCGCCATTTTCGGCGACACGATTAAGGCTCGCACCCTGCCGTACCGCGAAAATCCGAGCCGTTCCGTCGCTGACGCCATCTCGCCGGAACACCTGCCATCCGCAATCAGTACACTGTCCGCAGAAAAACGTGTTTCAAAAGATTACAGCCACCTGCAACACCTGTTCAACTTCCACGGCTGGCTGCCGGTGTATTTCAACTCCTCGGACATAGATTTAGGTCTCGGACTCTCGGCTGTTTCCCAAAACGAGCTCGGATACAGCATTCTCACCACGAATTTCAAATGGGACTACAACGAGCAGAGTCCGTCGGTTTTTGGGGAATACCAGTATCTCCGTTTTTACCCCAAATTCTCTTTATCAGCCAATTATGCACGCCACCACCTCATGAGCCACGGCGAGAGCCATCTGTTCAACCAGTTTTCGTCCGGCATCCAGATGTCGGTACCATACTACATCGCCCACCACAATCACCACTTCAGCTTCAACTTCAACGCAAGCTACACGTTTTCAAAACTTTACATGCTCAACAGAAATCTTTTCGAAAATCCGTTGCTGCATGGCATGAAATCATCGTTCACCTTTTCTCACCACACCGGCAAACCCTTGCAATACCTCTACAATCCGTGGCTGCAGTCCGTTTCGGTACAAGTCGCCTACGGCTTCGGGAACACTCATGAAATTTCAAGCATCGGGATATCGGGATATCTGTATTTCCCGTCGCCGGTACCCACTCACTCCATACGCCTGTATGCCGGAATACAGAACAAAGTAAAAGGGCTGTTCTCGTTTTCCGACATCGTACATACTCCCCGCGGATTCAGGTTCGTAAACCCCAACGACCTGTGTTCATCGTTCCAGATAAACTACTCGTTTCCAATAGCTTATCCCGACTGGGCATGCGGAAACCTTGCTTATTTCAAGCGAATTCATGCAAACCTGTTCTGCGACGGGATGTTCCTCGGCAAGAACTATTTCCGGAAATCCGTCGGAGCAGAAATTTACCTAAACACCAATGTGTTACAGATTTCCACGCCCGTCACCGTCGGTGGCCGTATCGCATACCTTCCCGACTCCAGAAACGTCAGTTTCGACTTTCTGTTTTCAATTGACATATAAAATACGGTTCCGCTGGAATCATGACATCTGAAAAAATCTTTTCCTTCGAATGATTTTTTTCGTATCTTTGTAGTTTGTAAAAAAATGTTTTCAATACGTAACTAACTAAAAATTACAATATTATGGATATTGCACCAAAATACGATCCATCTTCGGTCGAAGACAAATGGTATTCTCAATGGATGAAACTGGGACTTTTTGAATCAAAACCCGACAACAGAGAACCCTACACCGTAGTAATTCCACCACCCAACGTTACCGGTGTCCTGCACATGGGGCACATGCTCAACAACACCATTCAGGATGTGCTTGTCCGCCGTGCCAGAATGACAGGCAAGAATGCCTGCTGGGTACCCGGCACCGACCATGCTTCCATAGCTACCGAAGCCAAAGTAGTGGCAAAACTGCGTGAACAGGGCATCGACAAACGCGACATTGGCCGCGACGAATTCATGAAACACGCATGGGAATGGAAAGAAAAACACGGCGGCATTATCCTCGAACAGCTCAAGAAACTCGGTGCTTCCTGCGACTGGAGCCGCACACGCTTCACCATGGACGAAGCCCTGTACCAGTCGGTCATCGACGTATTCGTCGACCTCTACAACAAAGGCCTCATATACCGTGGCGTACGTATGGTGAACTGGGATCCGAAAGCCCTGACGGCCGTATCCGACGAAGAAGTCATCTACAAGGAAAGCAAGTCGAAACTCTATTACCTGCGCTATTTCATTGAAGGTGAGAACAACTACCTGACCATTGCGACCACACGACCCGAAACCATATTGGGCGACACCGCCGTATGCGTGCACCCCGACGACGACCGCTACAGAAACTTCGTGGGCAAACGTGTGATCGTGCCCATCGTAAACCGCAGCATTCCCATCATTGCCGACGAATACGTTGACCGCGAATTCGGCACCGGATGCCTGAAGATAACACCTGCACACGACATCAACGACTACAACATAGGCATCAAGCACAAACTCGAAAGCATCAACATATTCAACGACAACGGAACACTGAACGGAAACGGCATGCAGTATGCAGGCAAGGACCGATTCGCTGTCCGCAAGGAAATCGTTGCCGATCTGGAAAATGCAGGCCTCGTGGAGAAAATAGAAGACTATACCAACAAAGTAGGCCATTCCGAACGCACCGATGCTGTCATCGAACCCAAACTTTCGGCACAATGGTTCATGAAAATGAGCTCGCTGGCGAAAAAAGCCCTCGAAGTGGTTGAAAACGACACCATCAAGTTCCACCCTGCAAAATTCAAGAACATCTACCGCCACTGGATGGAAAATGTTCAGGACTGGTGCATAAGCCGCCAGCTGTGGTGGGGACAGCAGATACCTGCCTACTACCTGCCCAACAAGGAAATCGTCGTGGCTAAAAACCGCGAAGAAGCATTCCGCATTGCTCAGGAAAAATACGGGAAAGACATCTGCACCATTGACCAGATGGTACAGGACGAAGACGTGCTCGACACATGGTTCAGTTCGTGGCTGTGGCCGATGTCGGTATTCGACGGAATACGTTTCCCCGACAACGAGGAAGTACGATATTACTACCCCACTGCCGACCTCATCACTGCACCCGACATCATTTTCTTCTGGGTAGCACGCATGATTATGGCCGGTGAGGAATACCGCGGCGAAGTACCGTTCAGAAACGTTTACTTCACGGGCATTGTACGCGACAAACTCGGCCGCAAGATGTCCAAATCGCTCGGAAACTCGCCCGACCCGATAGAACTCATAAACAAATACGGCGCCGACGGCGTACGCGTGGGAATGCTTCTCACCGCCCCTGCCGGCAACGACCTTCCATTCGACGACACTCTCTGCGAACAAGGTCGCAATTTCAGCAACAAAATATGGAACGCCCTCCGCTTGGTAAAAGGCTGGGAAATCGACGACAACCTCGCACAAAGCCAGACAAACAGAACCGCCGTAGAATGGTTCGGGAATAGGCTTTCTCAAGTACTCGCCGAAATTGAAGACAATTTCAGCAAGTACCGTCTCAGCGAAGCCCTCATGACAACATACAAACTCGTTTGGGACGATTTCTGCTCATGGTATCTCGAAATGATAAAACCGGAATACCTGAAGCCCATAGACAAGGCCACATACGAAGCCACGATAGACATTTTCGAAAAACTCATGTGCATGCTGCACCCGTTCATGCCGTTCATCACCGAGGAAATTTGGCATCTCCTGCGTGAACGCACGGAAAAGGAAAGCATCATGGTTGCCTCAATGCCACTCCCTACAGACTACAGCAGTGACATACTCTCGCAGTTCGAAAATGCAAGGGGAATCATCATAGGCGTTCGCGGACTCCGCAACAGCAAAGGCATTTCTCCGAAAGAAGTGCTGCAACTCTTCATTCGCAGCGAAAAATCCGAAAACATCTTCAAAAATACAATAGTGAAACTCTGCAACCTTTCGGAAATGAAATACGTCGGTGAAAAGGTGGAAAACTCGCTCTCATTCATGGTCGGCACAACCGAATATTACATTCCCTTCAGCCAGAACATCGACAGGGATGCCGAACTGAAAAAGCTTGAAGAAGAACTAAAATACACCGAAGGCTTCCTCGCCTCGGTAATGAAAAAACTCTCCAACGAACGTTTCGTGAACAACGCTCCCGAAAAAGTCGTGGCCACCGAACGCCAGAAGCAGTCCGACGCCGAACAGAAAATAGCTTCGCTGAAAGCCCAAATTGAAAATCTCAAATAAAAAATCCTTTGAGACACGAAAAGCACAGCAAAAAATGCTGTGCTTTTTTTTACAAAAAAAAACACTTATTTTCACCTCAAAGCACTATTTTTACAAAAAAAATGCCGTAAAATGATTCCTTTTACAAAATAAAAAAGGTATTTCCATTAGAATAAATTTCATTCAAAATATTATAAATGAACAACTTAAAATACATATTGATAACTTTGTTCATTTTTTACCGCAAAAAAGTTGGCCATTTCCAGAAAAAGTAGTACTTTTGCAAATCTTTTTACAGAGAAACTAACACGAAAATATAATTAGAAAAATAAAGGATATTGAAATGAAAAAAATCTATAGCAAACCTGAAGTTGAGGTTTTCGAATTTGAAGTTGAGAACGGCTTTGCTTTATCTTATGATCCTAGTGCAGGCATCACCGGTTCGACAGAACAATATCAGAATGGTTCTGGTTTGTCGTGGGATGGCTCTACTCCTGGCGGCAGCAGCAGTGATGATGGCGGTTCGTTCGGCACAAACGACAACGGTTTAGGCAACAACATCAGTTGGGATTTCTGATTCAAGAGAAATCAGGGTTTTGCGATTGAAAGTTTTAACATCAGGTGAGGATAGCCTCTTCACCTAATGTTTTTTTTGTCATTATCACCCATTATTAACCAGAAAAAAAACATGACCTTTAACGAATTAGGCGTTAGCGACGAAATATTACACGCAATTGACGACATGGGATTCGAACACCCCATGCCCATACAGGAAGCCGTACTGCCTGTACTGCTCAACACCGACACCGACCTTGTAGCCCTTGCCCAGACAGGCACGGGAAAAACAGCCGCATTCGGCATTCCTGCCATACAGAAACTGAACCTCGGTTCTTCCGAAACCGAAGTCCTGATTCTTTCCCCCACCCGTGAGCTCTGCCTGCAGATTGCCAACGACCTCAAATCATACGCAAAATACATTCCCGAATGTACGGTGGTGCCGGTTTACGGAGGAGCAAGCATAGAACTTCAGAAGAAGGACATAAAACGCGGAGCAAAAATCATCGTTGCCACACCGGGACGAATCCACGACATGGTACGCCGCAGATACGTTGACCTGAGCACGGTGAAACTCGTCGTCCTCGACGAAGCCGACGAAATGCTCGACATGGGTTTCAAGGATGACCTCGATGCCATACTGTCACAAACTCCTGCTGAAAAGCACACCCTGCTTTTCTCGGCAACCATGCCCGACGAAGTGGCTCGAATAGCCAAAGGATACATGTTGGAACCGAAAGAGATAACTATTGGAACCAGAAACTCCGGTGCGGAAAACGTGCGTCACTGCTATTACCTTGTTCAGGCCAAAGACCGCTACCTTGCGCTGAAACGCATCGCCGACTTCAACCCGAACATCTACGCAATAATTTTCTGCCGCACCCGCACCGAAACACAGGAAGTAGCCACGGCTCTCATACGCGACGGCTACAATGCCGACGCCCTTCACGGCGACCTTTCGCAGGCACAGCGTGACCATGTGATGAACCGTTTCCGATGCAGGAACCTGCAAATGCTCGTTGCCACCGACGTGGCTGCCCGCGGACTTGACGTAAGCAACCTCACCCACGTAATAAACTACAACCTTCCTGACGAAATAGAACTTTACACACACCGCAGCGGACGTACCGGACGTGCCGACAAAACCGGCATTTCCATTTCCATTGTAAACCTTCGCGAAAAACACAAAATCCGCAAAATAGAAGACGTAATAAAAAAGAAATTCGAACAACTGCCCATCCCGACTGGACTGCAAGTGTGCGAGAAACAGTTCTTCAACATGATTCACCGCGTGGAACACGTCGACGTAAACTACGAAGAGATTGACCCGTTCATAAACGAAGTCGTGAAACAGCTGGAATGGATGGACAAGGAAGAAATAATCCGCCGTTTCGTATCGCTTGAATTCAACCGGTTTCTGGAATACTACCGCGATGCTCCCGACATCAATGTAAGGGAAAAGGAAGTTCGCAAGGAAATCGGCAAAAAGAAGAAGAATGTACAGCACAACGATGCCGGCATGGCACGTCTTTTCATCAATCTCGGCTACGAGGACAAGATTCTTCCGCAACGCATCATTGGACTGATAAACGACACCTGCCGCAACAAGGACATCAAGATAGGGAAAATAGACATTACCGACCGTTTTTCGTATGTCGATGTTGACGGCAACTACGCCAACGAAGTCATCGAAGCCTTTCACGGAGAGCACTACCGCGGTCGCCCGCTGATTGTGGAAGCTGCAAAATCCAGAAAAAAGGAAAAGGAAGAACGCCGCGGAGAAAGATCGCAAAAGAGCAGAGACAGTTTCAAGCCGGAGAAACACAGCCGGAGAAACCGCATGGAAGATGATTTCCCTCCGAAAAGCAGCCGCAAAAAAAACAAACGGAAACGTTAAAGAGAAGCCCCTTCAAACTTGTTTGAAGGGGCTTCTTCTCATATATGCCTATACCAATCCTTTTTTGGCATTATCAACCATAAAATGAAGCCTGTTGAAGACATTGGCCTCGGAAGTGCTACCGTCGAAATCAAGGAAGAGCAGGTTCATCTGCGGATAAATCTTCTTGATGCGTTTTTCAATGCCTTTCGAAATCACATGGTTGGCAATGCAGCCGAATGGCTGCAGGCTTATGACATTGTTTATACCCCGTTCGGCAAAGCTCGAAAGTTCGGCAGGGATAAGCCATCCTTCTCCGAAATTGGCTGAAAGATTTATCACATTCGAAGCCAGTTCGGCATCGTGGAAAATATCTGCAAACGGCTGGTAATATGGAAATTCCCTGCCAATGCGGTCAAATTTTTTCGCACAGGCGTAAACCAACTTGTAAATCATATCGTTCACAGGGAGAGGTATGCCCACTTCCTTGATGTGGTGCTCCTTGTTTATGTGCTTGTTTACGAAACTGTTGGCGAAGAAATTGTACATCGACGGTGCAATAACCTCCACGCCCTGTTCGGAAAGCCATTCAAGGACATTCTTGTGGCTGAAGCTGTTGTATTTGACATAAATTTCTCCAACTACGCCCATCACCGGAGCCTTCACACCGGGAACGATTGAATTGGTAAATTCTTCGACAGCCTGCCTGAAAAGTTTCGGCAAGGCACGGAAATCACGTTTTGCCACATAGGGCAATGCCAAGTCTATATACTTGTATCTCAATCTTTTGGCAAGACCTTTTTCTTTCTCGCGGACTACGGAAGCGAAATACAGGCGCGATATGCAGTCGGCATAAAGCAACGTGTAACAAGCTATTGTGAGATTGCCCTTGAATTTCAGTTTGAAACCCGGCTGGTCGTTTTTCAGGCTCTGCCCGAGAGCCACGGAAATCACCGGCACATTGAAGCCAGCCGAGAGCAGTGCGTCCTTGATGAGTGCCAGATAGTTCGTTGCCCGGCACTGTCCGCCGGTTTGGGTCATTCCCACTGCAATATCGTCGAGGTTGTATTTGCCCGATTTCAATTCACGTATTATGCTTCCGATAACAATGGTTGCAGGATAGCAAACTTCGTTGTTAGCGTATTTCAGGCCTATCTCGGCCGATTCCACGTCGCCCATGGGCAGGTTTATAAGCTCGTAACCCATAAGCGAAAATAGTGTCGGCACGAATTCCGAATAACCCTCGGCAAAATATGGAACAAGTATTTTGCGGTGGCGTTCCTGATCGGTGAAAACAGGAAGTTTCTTCGGTGGCACGGACTCGCTGCGCGTGTGGCTGAAACGCAGGCTCTCCACGAGCGAACGTATCCTCAGCCGCAACGATCCTATATTGTTCACATCATCGATTTTCAGAAGTGTAAGGCTCTTTCCGCGACGACGCAGCACATCACCTATCTCATCGATAATGAAAGCATCGGGGCCGCAGCCGAACGACGTAAGCTGCACGAAATGGACATTTTCCGGGCTGTCGGCCACATACTGTGCTGCCTTGAACACACGATTGGGGTATGCCCATTGCGAAATGGCATTGACTTCTTCGAAAACGTCATCGTTGGAAAGAAGGGTTATGTTTTCTGTAATAACATCGATTCCCATGTCAGAAATACAGTCCGAAATCTTGTGCTGTATGAGCGGGTCAATGTGGTACGGACGTCCGGCGAGCATTATGACCATGCGGTTTTCGCGTTTGGCCTGTTCCAGAATATGGCGGTTCTGTTCAGCCAGAGTCACCACGTAGTTGCGCTGTTCCTTCACTGCTTCGGCAAAGGCCATTTCTGCCACCGAAGCCTTGATTCCCAATGATTTAAGATATTCTAGACAGGACTTCCGCAGCAGCTTTTCGTTGTTGAACGATGTCGTCGGCATGTCCAGTGGGATTCCGTAAACGCCTTCGGGATCAATGGAACTGCGTATTACGTCGGCATAACCTGCCACGACGGGACAGTTGTAGCTGTTGGTCGATTTGGGCGATTCCTTGCTTTCGAAAATCGCATACGGATAAAGTATTCTGTCAACCTTACGCTCTATGAGGTCCATCACATGTCCGTGCATGAGTTTTGCGGGGAAACATATATTGTCAGACATGATGGAATGTATGCCCTTTTCGTAAAGCTTGTTGGTGGAAGCCTTGGAAAGTACCGGCTGTATATTACACATTGTAAGCAGCTTATGCCAGAAAGGATAATTTTCGTACATGCCGAGTCCCCGTGGTATGCCTATCCTCATTAGCGGTTTTTTCAGATTTTCCCTGTTGAAAAGCAGTTTATACCGTTCATGATGCTGGTTGATGCCCTTGCGGTTGCTTTCGCTTCTGTTGGAATATATTTTTTCGCAGTTGTTGCCCGAGAAGAACTTGTTTCCGTTGGCGAACTGGAAAATCTTCACCGTACAGTGGTTCTCGCAACCCGGGCACACTTCGAAATACGATGAATATTCCTGCGATTCGACAAGTTGGTCCAGAGTAAGGACATAATCGTCGGGAGAATGTTTTTCCTTGGCAAAAAGTGCGGCGCCATAGGCACCCATCATTTCGGGTATGTCGGAATAGGCCACTTCGACACCGGTCTGAAGTTCCAGTGCACGCACTATGGACAGATTCCTGAATGTACCTCCCTGAACCACGATGTGTTTGCCGAGTTCCTTCGTATCTTTCAGTTTCAGGACTTTGAAAAGACAGTTTTTCACCACGGAGTAGGAAAATCCGGCAGCGATATCCTCCACATTAGCACCCTCACGCATGGCCTGCTTCACTTTGGAATTCATGAAGACTGTACAACGCGTTCCGAGGTCGCAGGGATTTTTCGCATAGCATGACATCTGTGCGAATTCGGCAACCGGATAATTAAGCATGTTGGCGAAATTTTCTATGAACGAGCCGCAGCCCGACGAGCAGGCCTCATTGATTTCGAGACGTTTGATGACACCGTTTTCGATGAATATCGCCTTCATGTCCTGTCCGCCTATATCGAGTATGAAACTCACCTCCGGCATTATTTTTCTGGCTGCCATGTAGTGGGCTATTGTTTCAATGATTCCACGATGGATATTGAATGCCGTTTTTATAAGATTTTCGCCATAACCAGTTGTAGCACTGCCTATTATGCGTATCTCCCTGCCGTGTCCGCGGGCTTCGTTGCGAAGCCGTTTCAGACCTTCCCAGAAAGCATGGAAACTGTCGCCGTTGTTGCGACTATAATCCTGAAACACAACATTTTCATTCTGGTCCATGAGGACTATTTTGGTTGTGGTGGATCCGGAATCGACGCCAAGATAACAGTCGAGGCTTTCGAGTTTGTCCCATTCGGTTTTGGGGACGTTGCGGGCACCTTTTTTCTTTTTCCATTTTTCGAAGTCCTCTTCCGATTTGAAGAGAGAAGGAAGGCGGTGCGACAATGTGTTCTGGAAAGCGCCGGTACTGTTTTTCATATTTTCCAGTATCACGGAGAGTGTCTGCGGCTTGTCCTCCGACTTTATGGAAATAAGAGCCGAGCCCCATGCCGGCACATACTGAGCCTTGTCGGTAAGGATACAGTCTTCTTCGCTGAGGTTCAGCTGGTTCATGAAAGCCTTCTTGAGCTGTGGCAGAAATGCGAACGGGCCTCCGCAGAAAAAGACTTTCGGCAAGATGTCCGTACCTCTTGAAAGCGAAGAAATAACCTGAATGGCAACTGCATTGAAAACCGACGCTGCTATGTCGTTCTTGCTCACGTTGCGGCTTACAAGGTTCTGGATGTCGGTGCGGGAAAACACTCCGCAACGCGATGCTATCGGGTATATGGTTTCGGCCTTTTCGGCAAGGGTATCGAGTTCTTTGGTCTCCACATTGAGCAGCGAAGCCGTCTGGTCGATGAAGGCTCCTGTGCCGCCGGCACAACTGCCGTTCATGCGGATGTCGGGCGACTTGTGTTCTTCGAAAAATATCATCTTCGAGTCCTCGCCACCGATATCGATGAATGTCCTGATTTCGGGAAACTGAGACTTTATGAGTTCTGCCGAAGCAACGACTTCCTGCACGAAATCCATGCCGGTAGCTTCGGAGTAGCCCATTCCCACCGAACCGGTGAGCGTTATTTTCAGGTCACAGTCGCCAACGGCATCAAAAAGTTTCTGATATGCGTCTATGGCAGCTTCGCGGATGTCGGTATTATGACGTTTATAGTTGGAAAACAACATCTTGCCATCCTTATCCACCACAACAAGCTTGAAAGTGGTGGATCCGATATCGATACCTGCAAAATAAAGAGGTTTCATATCTGTCACGGCTTTATTGGTTTGATTTCAAATCGATTATGGCCTGTTCCGGACTGTCTGCCGAAAACACGCTGCTTCCTGCCACAAGAACATCGGCGCCCTTATGGAAAAGCAGCGGAGCATTCTTCACATTCACGCCTCCGTCAATTTCGATGAGGCATGCCGGATTTTTCCGCAGACACAGTTCCTTGAGCTGTTCCACTTTGGAATAAGTATTTTCTATGAATTTCTGCCCGCCGAATCCCGGATTGACCGACATGAGCAAAACCATGTCACAATCCTGCACACTGTCTTCGAGGAGCGACACCGGGGAATGCGGGTTCAGCACCACACCGGCCTTCATGCCGGCTTCCCTGATGGCATTCAGTGTTCTGTTCAGGTGCGTACAGGCCTCGTAATGAACGGTCAGAATGTCGGCTCCAACTTCCTTGAACGACTGCACGTAACGGCCCGGATCCACAATCATGAGATGCACGTCGAGCGGTTTCTGTGCGTGTTTCTTTATGAATTTCACGACCGGCTGTCCGAACGATATGTTCGGCACGAAAACGCCGTCCATGACATCAACATGCAGCCAGTCGGCCTGACTGCGGTTGAGCATTTCCACATCACGCTGGAGATTGCCGAAATCGGCCGAAAGCAGCGATGGTGAAATCATTTTTTCTCGTTCCATGTATATGTTTTTTATTTATCTGATTATTTATATCTTGATTTTTTCGAAATTCTTTCCATAAACGCCCTGCACCTTTGATACCGAAACGAATGCCGAGGGGTCTATGCGGTTTACGATCTGCATTACGAACTGCTTGTCGGTACGGTGCACCATCACAATCAGTACCTTCTGACTCTGGTGACTGTAGCAGCCCTCCGACTCGAGCAGGGTCGCTCCCCTGCCGACTTCGGTGGTTATGGCATTGCCAATTTCAATGTTTTTCTGCGAAAAAACCATTATCTGGTACGATTGTTTATTGCCATCTACCACCATATCAAGCACATAGGTCATAGTCACCATGACAATGTAACCGAAAATAACATTTTCCAACTTGCCGGAAACGAAGAAAGAACATCCAATAATCACCAAATCCAGATACATGATGACCTTTCCCGGCGACACATTGTAGAATTTACTTATTATCAATGCTATAATGTCAGTACCGCCACTATTTCCGCCCATGGTGAAGGTAAGACCTATTCCCGCTCCGCAGACGGCACCGCCTATCAGGGCACACATGAATCCGCCGAATTCGCTGACGTCGAAAAGAGTCTCCACGTTGAGTATCTGCTGCCAGAGAATGAAAGCAAACGAAGACATCAGTATGCCGTAGATTGTCTTAACTCCGAATTTGGAGCCAAGCAGTTTGAATCCGAAGAGCACCAGCACAGCATTTATCACCAGATTCATGACACCGATGGGAATCTCTATGCCGCAGGCATAGTACAAAACCGACGATATTCCGCTCACGCCACCACCGACAATCTTTGCTGGGAGCATGAATGCCGCCCATGCAAAAGTGTACGAAAGTATGCCTATCGTAATTAAAATGTACGAAACAATTTCTTTTTTTACGTTGTTTTTCATATCTTTATGTCTGTTAACTATTTCGTTTCAAGATCTTTATGTCCCCCAAAAACATTGTTTCCCGTAAAGCCATGACTTGCAAAGATACGAAAAAAAATCATTTTTCACAAATGTTTTTTTATCGGGAGCAAGCATCCACAAACAAATCTCCCCCAACAGAATTCCTTATTCAAGGATCTGCCAAGATGTAATTTTCCGAAAAAGTTACGGGAAACGCTATTCCCTGTAGTAGATTCTCTTCACCCTGTGCGATACCGAGGTAAGGATTTCGTAAGGTATGGTACCCATGGCATCGGCTATTTCGTGAAGCAGTTCCGCATCGCCGAATATGATAACCTCGTCGGTTTCGGAGCAGTCGATTCCGGTAACGTCCACAAAGCACATGTCCATGCAGATACTTCCCACTATGGGGGCAATTTTTCCCTTTATTATGACCTTTCCGATTTCATTTCCGAGCCTGCGGTTGAGTCCGTCGGCGTAACCTATTGGTATGATTGCTATTTTCGAAGGACGTTTGGCAACCCAGCGGCAGTTGTAACCCACCGAATCACCCTGCGGAATGTCTTTTATCTGCGAAATCTGAGTTTTCAAGCGGCTCACGGGCTGCAGAAACTTCTGCACTTCGGGGTCGGGAGAGATGCCGTAAAGTCCTATTCCCAGACGCACCATGTCCATGTCGGCTTCAGGAAAGCGCGTTATTCCCGAAGAATTCAGTATATGGCAGGCTATGCCGTCATCGCCGAGAACGCGTTTCAGTCTTGAACTCCATTCTCTGAATTTGCTTATCTGACCGCGGGTAAAGTCATCCATTGCCGGATCCTCGCTGCATGCGAGATGTGAGAATACCGACTTCACCGAAACCACGTTCTTGAGTTCCAGCAAACGTTCTCCGAGCCGTTCAATATCATCCTGCATGAATCCCAAGCGGTGCATGCCCGTGTCAAGTTCGATATGTATCGGGAAAGGGTTCTGACAACAGAGTGCTGCCGACTCGGCAAAGAGGTCGAGTATGCGGAAACTGTATATGTCGGGTTCGAGGTTCAAGCGGATTATATTGTCGAAACTATCTTCTTCGGGATTCATAATCATTATGGGGAGGGTGATTCCGTTCTGACGGAGTTCCTGCCCCTCATCGGTATAGGCCACCGTAAGGTAATCCACATGGTTGAACTGCAACGTGTTGGCAATTTCCACATTTCCAGCCCCGTAGGAGAAGGCCTTGACCATGGCCATCAGTTTGGTCGTCGGCTGTATGCGCGAACGGTAATAGTTGAGGTTTCTGACGAGTGCGTCGAGGTTCACTTCCATTATGGTCTCGTGCGATTTCCGCTGAAGCAGTTTGGCAATACGTTCGAAATGGAACATTCTCGCTCCTTTGAGGAGAACCGTCTCGTTTTGGAGCTGCGAAAAAGAATAGTTGCGGAGAAATTCGTCGGTATCGTTGTAGAAAACGCTGTCGGGCGGAAACTTGGAGGCGTTACGTTTCAATGCCTCTCCTATACCTATGAAACGCGTTATTCCGCGCTGAGAGACAAGTCCTGCCACGTCGCCGTAAAGTTCGGGTTCTACCATACCCGACTGCATGATGTCGGACATGATGAGAGTTTTCTTGGAATGCTGTTTTTCCTGCTGAAGAAAATCGAGGGCTATCACCAGCGAGTTTATGTCGAGGCTGTATCCGTCGTTGATGAGCTGGCAGTTGTTGATGCCCTCCTTGACTTCGAGACGCATGGCAACAGGCAGGAGATGAGGAGTCTTCCGGCAGATGAAATCCGAATCATAGCCGAGATACAGGAGAAGCGTTATGCAGTGCATGGCATTCTCTATCGAAGCCTTGTCGGTGAAGGGTATGGCTGTATCGAAATGGCAGTCACGATATTGCACAGAAAGCACTGTTTCACAATCCCTTACATCTGCCGACAACAGCTGCACGGTTGCTTCCGGCGTCCTTCCCCAAGTAAAGAGCTTTATTTTCCGATACACCTCGCTGCAAAGTATTATGGAGCTGATATCCTTGTGGTCATTGCAATAAATTATGACATCGGAGTGGGTAAAAAGCTGCAATTTTTCGGTAATTTTCTGTCCCCTTGTTATGAAATTCTCGTCGTGAGCATGCCCTATGTTGGTGAAAATCCCTATCGAAGGGTTTATGATTTTCTGAAGGTTCCACATTTCGTACGGGAGCGACACGCCTGCCTCGAATACGGCCATTTCGCTGTCCGAAGTCAGCTGCCATACGGAGAGCGGAACGCCTATTTGAGAGTTGTAGCTTTTCGGTGTGCCTGTCATTTTCTTCTCGGAGGACAGCAATTGCATAATCCAGTCCTTGATTATGGTCTTCCCGTTGCTTCCCGTAACGCCTATTACCGGTATGTCGAAACGGCTGCGGTGATATGCCACGAGGATCTGCATGGACTCTATCACGTTCTCCACCCGAAGGAAATTGGCTTCGGAGCAGGTTTCCACCACGTTTTCCACATCGTCGTCCGGCGCGTCGGGTATCACGAAGTTGCGCACGCCTTTGGAGTATAGTCCGGCTATATACCGACAACCGGAATTACGTTTGGCAGGTATGGCAAAAAACAGAGTTCCCTCGGCTTTGGTAAAGGTACGGCTGTCGGTAAGCAGTGCAGTTATCTGAGAGTCTGGAGATACTATCCTTGCAGATTTTGCCTTTATCGTTTCAGAAACTTCGGTTATGGTATAAACGTTTGCAATCATTTTCAATTCAATTTATTGACAATGTATAGTATGTTTTCGTCGGAGAGCATTATGGGACAGCATTCGAAAAACGTTTCCATCATTTCCTGTCCGTATTCGCGGAAGCAGTTTTCTATCACCATGTAAGCTTCTTTCTTTCTGCCTACGAGGAAATATGCCGTTCCAAGTATCCTGTGTGTTTCGAACGAGTCACCGATATGGTGCAGGGCATATTCTATTGTCTGTATGGTTTCCTCGAACATGTCGTTGGAAAGCAGGAATTCGCAATACGCTATCCACGGCTGTTCATTGTTTTTTTCCAAAGCTATGGCTTCCCTGAAATAAGGCTCCGCCTTTTCGGGTTTGGCAAAATTGTTGTAAAGTTCTCCAAGACTGAGGTAATAATTTATATTGTCGGAAGAGAGGTTCAAGGCCTTAAGGGCATGCTTCTCGGCCGAGATGAAATCGCCGAGCTGGCTGTAGCAGCAGGACAGATTGTGATGTGCGAAATCGCATTCAGGGTCAATGTTTATCACGTTGCGCAAATAAACGGCGGCGGTGCTGTAGTTCGCCACATGCAGGAACTTTTCGGCAAGAGACATATTGATCACCACCTTGTCCTCGTCGTCAGTGGTCTTCTGCAGTATTTCGTGCAGTGTCTGCGTAGCTTCGCCGAGGTTGTCAAGATCCATCAGAGCGTTGGATTTTTCGACATAGGCGTCAATCAGATTTTCATCGATGGCGAGAGCATATTCGCAAGCCTCAACAGCTTTTTCATACAGGGACAGTTCTCTGTAAATCCTGCCCATGCAAACCCAAGCATCATAGTCGTAAGGATGTTCGTCAAGAAGTTTTGAGAAGAATGTCTCTGCCCCGCCGATGTCATTTGATTTCATGAAGCATTCCAAGATACGGTCGTAGTAGAAATCCGAACTGAGGGAACTGTCGCCGTAGGAAAACTCTATGCATTTCTTGTAGCAGTCGATGGCGTTATCGTTCTGATTCACTGCATAGTATTCTTCAGCCAAAGCCTCGTAGCATTCCACGGCATCGGGGTTCTGCCTGCACATTTTGCGTATGCATCGGATATTTTCCTCGTGGTTTTGAGTGTGGGAATAGTATGTTGACAGGGCACAAAGCACGACATATTCATCGGGACACTCCGAGGTCAGCTGTTTCAGTATTTTCTTGGCCTTGTCCACGTTGCCTGTCAGCAGGTGGTGTATGGCTCTGTGCGAACGCACTTCAATGCTGTCGGGAAAAAAGCCTTCCGCCACGTTGAGGACTTTTTCCACCATGTCCATATCGGACTGCGAGGTGTAGAAATCCAGCAGGTCGGCGAAATCGTCGTTATCGCGGTATCTGTCGGGAGTCCGTTCAAAGTCCAGCACCAACTTCCTTATTTCGTCATCAAATTCTTCAAATCTATCTAAATCCATATAAATCAAGCAAATGGAATATTTTTTTACAAATTTAAGCCATTCCATATCAGCTTGCAAAAATACTACTTTTTCCCGCACGACGGCGAGTCTCCAAAAACAAAAAAGTAACAATTTTATCAACAGCGTTTTTGAAACGGAAAAAGGGACCGGCATACAGCCGATCCCTTTAAACTTAGGTTTCAGACGCGGTGTCTCACTTGGTGATGTCTTCAGCCGTGAGAGCAATGATGGCGGCACCGTTTCTGTTTCCGTTTTCCCAGATTGCAGTGAACCGCACTCCTACGTCACTTGTCCTGCCCTGATATTCCAAAAAAATTTCTTCCTCCACCTTACCGGAAGTCTTGCCTCCGCGCAACTGTGCGTCTACTTTGTCGAGAAGTTTGTTGTAGTATTCTGTGAACACTTTTCCGTCGAATTCCAAGCCATGTACGGTTACGACCCGTGTGCCGACACCGTTTTCAAGGGTAAAACGGCAGGCCTTGTCGCCCTGACCTTCACAGTTTATTTCCCAGTAGCTGATGCCCGATGCGATCATTTCTTCCTTGTTTACCTTCTGTTCGACGATGCTGTAACCGAATTTACCGGCACTCAGTTTGCCTCCGGTTCTATGTATGGTAACTTTTTCCACTGCTACTTGAGCCATTGCCGAACCGGCCAGAAGCACTGCGGCTGTGATTGCCAGAATTTTAGAAATATTCTTCATAATGTATGTTTCTTTCGTTTGTTTGAAATATAGACACCCAATGTATGTGCAAAATTACATATTTTTTTTGAAATGGCAAAATTTTTTGAATGCATTCCCGATAAACCGGAAATTCTATTGTCATTCTGCATTGTGAGTAACGTTTCCGGCGGGGTCCATGCAATGTGTGCGAGGAATACATTCCGGCATCAATTTGCAATATTGTCTTCCGGTTTATGAAAAAAACAGGATTCTTGCCGAATCCTGTTTTTTCATTTTCTACAGATAAGCCTTGAGGTTTTTGCTTTTTGAGCTGTTTTTCAGACGTTTCAGACCTTTTTCCTTTATCTGGCGGACACGTTCGCGCGTAAGGTCGAACTTCATGGCAATTTCGTCAAGGCTGAGCGGATGAGGTATGCCGATGCCGAAATACATCTTGATTACGTCGCGTTCATAGTCGGGTAAGGCCGAGAGCGAGCGTTCTATTTCGAGCGAGAGCGATTCCTGCATCAGTCCTTCATCGGTAGGTGGCGTATCCTCGTTGGGGAGTACGTCCACAAAGTTCACGTCTTCGTCGGTAACGAGTGGTGCATCGATGGATATGTGTCGGCCCTGATAGCCGAGAATGCTTTTTATCTTGTCCTGCGGAATATCGAGCAGTTCCGAGAGTTCTTCTTCCGAAGGCACACGCTGCAGTTCCTGCTCCAGACGTGCGATTTCCTTCTTCACCTTGTTGAGTGCACCCAGCTGGTTGGACGGGAGACGCACGATGCGGGAGTTTTCGGCTATGGCCTGCAGAATCGACTGACGGATCCACCATACTGCATACGATATGAACTTGAAACCGCGTGTTTCGTCGAAACGCTTTGCAGCTTTTATCAGTCCCACATTGCCTTCATTGATGAGGTCGGGCAATGCGAGTCCCTGATTCTGATACTGTTTTGCTACCGAAACCACAAAACGCAGGTTCGCCTTTATGAGTCTGTCGAGAGCAACCTGATCGCCCTGCTTTATTTTCTGGGCAAGCTGAACCTCTTCTTCCGGTGAAAGCAGTTCCACGCTGCAAATGTCCTGCAAATACTTATCCAGCGGTATTATATCGCGGTTTGTAATGGAATGAGTAATCTTTAACTGTCTCATATCTTTAATTCCTGTTTTCTCAAATGTAAACAAGCTGCTAATCCCAAAAGCATGACGGTTTCCTTTTCGGGGAAAGCACACATGACTTTTTCGTTTTTTTTGCAAAAAGGTTACATTATAATGCAAAAAATTTCATGTAAGCGAGACATTCTCCATACCTTCAGCCGCATCCGACGGAGAATATCCGCAGGAGATGGCATGTGCAGTCCGGCGGCGCTGCATTCTACAGAAAACGAGACAGATGCGACATGCAGTGAAACGCTCCGCTGTAGGTTCATCGGAGGGCAGTTTCTGCTCACAACCGGCAGAGACAGTTTGCCGCAAATGCACGGCAGGCATTACAGATAAGCTTTCAGATTTTTGCTTTTGGAACTGTTTTTCAGATGTTTCAGTCCTTTTTCCTTTATCTGACGCACGCGTTCGCGGGTGAAGTCGAATTTCATGGCAATCTCGTCAAGGCTGAGCGGATTGGGCAGGCCTATGCCGAAATACATTTTTATTATGTTCCGTTCATTGTCGGGCAGAGAGGACAGCGAGCGTTCTATTTCGAGCGAAAGCGATTCCTTCATCAGGCTTTCGTCGGTGGGGGGAGTATCTTCGTTGGGGAGTACGTCGGCAAAATTGACCTCCTCGTCGGTGGCCAGAGGTGCGTCGATGGATATGTGACGGCCCTGATAGCCGAGCAGATTTTTAATTTTTTCCTGCGGGATATCGAGCAGTTCGGCGAGTTCTTCTTCCGAAGGTGCTCTCTGCAGTTCCTGTTCCAGACGGGCAATTTCTTTCTTGACCTTGTTCATGGCACCGAGCTGGTTGGATGGGAGACGTACCATACGAGAGTTTTCGGCAATGGCCTGCAGTATGGACTGGCGTATCCACCATACGGCATACGATATGAACCTGAACCCGCGTGTTTCGTCGAAACGCCTTGCCGCCTTCACGAGCCCCACGTTGCCCTCATTGACGAGGTCGAGCAACGCAAGCCCCTGACTCTGGTACTGTTTTGCAACCGAAACCACAAAACGTAGATTGGCTTCCACTAGCCGGTTGAGAGCCGCCTGATCGCCCTGCCTTATTTTTTGGGCAAGCACCACCTCTTCTTCCGACGACAACAGCGGAATTTTACAGATTTCTTTCAAATACTCGTCCAACGATATTGAATCTCGGTTGGTAATGGAATTGGTAATCTTTAACTGCCTCATGTATCTAATCCAGATTTAATTTAATATCAACAAATTGAATATATCTGACAATAACGTGTCTTTTTTTTTGCGAAAGACACGCTTGCCTTTTTTCGTATTTTTTGAGAAAAGGTTTCATTATTCTGCAAAAAAAAAATGATTTTTTTTTCGCAGAATGCATTTTTTGTAAAAAAAATCGAAAAATAAATAGTATTTTTGCAGAATGGGAATGCAGTTTTCCACAAGTGTAACGAATTAAAAAATACGGAATTATGAAAAAATTTGCAGTGTACAGAGCTTCGGCAGGTTCAGGGAAGACCTTCACTCTGGTAAAGGAATACCTCAGACTTTCCCTTCAGAATCAGAGACTTGCCGCAGATGAAAGCGGCACAGCAAGGCTCGGCAGCGAAGACGATGCTCGAAGCAACTTCAAGAGCATTCTGGCCATCACTTTCACCAACAAGGCCACCACGGAAATGAAAAAACGCGTACTGAAAGAGCTGTCGGTGATGAAAAAGACGCCTTTCAAAGAAAACAGCATACCTGACATGCTGTGCAAGGACATGAACTGCACGCCCGAGGAACTTGCGGCAAGGGCGGGAATCATGGAAGCCGAAATACTGCACCATTACTCCGATTTCTCCATAAGTACCATCGATAGTTTCATGCACCGTCTGGTACGGACTTTCGCAATAGATCTAGGACTTTCTCCGGGATTCGAACTGGAACTCGACACGAATGAAATTCTCTGCAAATCCATCGACGCTCTGATGGATGACTTGGGAATGAGCACCGCCGAACTCACAGAACTCATGATAAACTTCGCCGAATCGGAGATGGAAGACGGCGGAGGCTACAACCTCAGAAGAAAAATATATGACCGTGCCAAAAGCATCATTTTCAGTGAATCGTCGGCCGAAATACTCGAAAAACTCGGTTCCATAACCCAAACAGACTACAAAAAATGCTACGATCAACTGAAGGTTCTGAAAACACAACGTGAAAAAGAGGTACGGGACTTGGCTGGTGCCATCTCGGCCAAACTCAACGTAAACGACCTGAGGGGTAAATCGCGGGGCATAAAGTCGTATTTTGACAAAATCAACGGAAACGACATTTTGGCAGAGCTGACGAATACCCAAAAAGATCAGATCAAAAATTCAGACTTCTTCAGCGGGCAAGAAAATCCGGAACTGACAAAAGAGATACTGGACACTTACAATAAAATCAATGACACGGTCACCGTTTACCGCTCCGACGAAGCACTTCGCAAGACGCTGTTTTCCGTATCGCTTCTGAACGAGGTGAACAAGAAAGTGGAAGAGTATTATGCCGAAAACAGACTGTTGCACATTTCAGAAAACAACAAACGCATTTCCGACATAGTTCAGGAGGAAGACGCCCCGTTCATATTCGAGCGTATCGGGTCACGTTACAAACACATACTCATCGATGAATTTCAGGACACCTCGGTAATGCAGTGGCAGAACCTGATGCCGCTCGTTTCAAACGGTCTCAGCGAAGGGCATTTCTCACTTGTAGTTGGCGACGGCAAACAGGCCATCTACAGATTCCGGCAGGGCGACGTGGAGCAGTTCCAGAACATTCTCCGTCAGCAGCAGGCAAACCCGATAATGAAATCCCATCAGAGAAAAATCCACTCGGAAGGCAACGAAATTGTGCTTGAGCACAACTTCCGCACCTTCGACAACATTGTGAATTTCAACAACCGTTTTTTTCAGCACGCAGTGAAGTCTCTGAAAGAAACATCCGGATATTCCGGACTTCTGGGTGACATATACACAGGCAATCCCGACGGAGAGCAAGACCCCCCTGCCCTTTTTCAGAAAACATCCGGTAAACCCGGCGGTGCCGTGGAAATAACATTGCTTCCCAACAAAGAATACAAGGAATGCCTCTACGGACAGGTTTACGATATCATAAAAGACCTATTGTCGAAAAAATACCTGCAAAAAGACATAGCAATACTCACGCGCAACAACAACGACCTGTGCGAAATAGCGAAAAACCTTCTGCTCATCGACAATGACAACGAACACCCTCTGGGGCTGAAGTTTTCTTCTGCCGAAGCGCTGAAACTCTCCAACAGCAGGGAAGTCGGAATAATAATGTCGTTTTTGAAGTTCATCAACGACGAACGTGACGGTAATGCCAAACTCGAAATCTGCGAATACCTGCAAAAACGGGATGCAGCATTTGCTCCTGAAGAGATATTTTTGGGCAAAAAGTCATTACGGGAGGTTATGGAAAACCTTCTGCCGGAATTCGACTACGAAAAAATACGCACCTACACTCTGTACGACTGCGTATGCGAAATAATACGGATTCTCGGCATCGGACCGGACAACTACATACTCAGTTTCATGAACCAGACGCTGTCGTACTGCAACTGCCACACACAGAACCTGACAGAATTCATTTCGTGGCTCGACGACAGATTCAAGATTCTGACAACCCAGACTTCCGAAAACACCGATGCGATACGCTTCATGAGCATACACAAGTCAAAAGGTCTCGAATTCTCTGCCGTAATATGCTACGTGAAAAATCCCGACAAGCTCAGAAAAAACCAGATATGGGTACGCCCCGACGACAAAAACGTATCTCTGCCCATAGGGTTGGTAAACTGTTCCTCGGATATGGAAAAATCGACGTTCGCGGATGACTACAGAACCGAAAAGCAGAAATACATCCTCGACGAATTGAACTCCCTGTATGTCGCCTTTACCCGTCCAATACAGCGGCTGCACATACTGTGCACCGACATAACGCAGAGCAAATCGAAATCCACACCTGTGTTCGACATAAGAAAAATAATATACGACTATGCTCCTTGCAGCAACAACGGTTTCACAAAGACTGAAATCAGTGTTGCCGACAATCTTACGGACGACCAGAATCAGTCTGTCTCCGTCTTCCGTCTGGGGGATTTCGGTGACAAAAAAATAGAAAACGGTGCCGACCACGAGACGGCGGCTCCCGTTATTCTGCAACAAAACGACTCCGTATATTGGAAAAGCGACAGCCACAAAATACTCCTTTCCGATATAAGACGGCTGTCGAAAAGCGACGAACAGCTGGTCGGACTCATTGTACACGACATACTTTCCAAAATCGAAGGCAATACCGACATTGACAGACTTCTCGATGACCACTTCAGACTGCACCGTTACGACCGGAAATTCCGGGGAAAAGTGACGGAACTTATAAACGGGATATTGTCCGACCCGAACACAAAATGCTTCTTCAACCCCGAATTCGAATCAAAAAATGAGTGCGAGATACTGTTTAAAAACGGGGAACAGATTACCTGCCGCCCCGACCGCATTGTCTTGGCCCAAGGCGAGACATGGATTGTGGATTACAAGACAGGGCATGAAGAAACCAAATACACCGAACAGATAAAAACTTACAAATCAGCCCTTGCCGCCATGGGATACGAAAACATCAGAGGTTTTCTTCTGTATATCCGCATTGACGGTTGCGAAATAAAAGAAATATGACATGCACGCAAGAACCAGATTACTTTTGCAGCAAGACATGATAAAGCTCCAATCCGCACACGTCCTGATTGTAGGGCTGGGCGGAGTCGGAAGTTATGCCGCCGAACAGCTCTGCCGCGCCGGCATCGGGGAACTCACAATCGTTGATGGTGACACCGTCTCCGTGTCCAACAAAAACCGGCAGATAATAGCACTCGACTCCACAATAGGCCTGCCCAAAGCCAAAGTGCTGGAAGCACGTCTGCACGACATAAACCCCGACTGCAAGCTGCACGTTTACAACGAGTTTCTCCGCGACAACAGAACAACAGATATACTCGACATGCATCGGTACAGCTATGTCGTGGATGCCATCGACACCCTTTCCCCGAAAGTATTTCTCATATACCACACCCTGCAGAAAGGCTACCCTCTTGTAAGTTCCATGGGCAGTGCCGGCAAACTCGACCCCTCGCAGGTGCAGGTGAACGACATATCGAAATCGCACCACTGCCCTCTCGCACACATGGTTCGCAAACGATTGAGCCACCTCGGGATAAAGACAGGGTTCAAAACCGTCTTTTCACCCGAACAGGTTCCCGCACAGGCATGTATCGAGGACCATTCCACCAACAAACGCACCACCATAGGAACCATATCATACCTGCCAGCCATATTCGGATGTTTCTGTGCATCCGTCGTCATCCGCGACCTGACGGGGCACTCCGGACAGGGAACATTTTAAATCATTTTTTACCTCATTCCAGAAAAAAATCGTATCTTTGCATAAAATTTTTACAAGAAAAAAAATCGCTACGACATGAAAAAAATATTTTTGGCAATCGCGTTACTGGTTGTTTTCCAGCAAATCAGCGCACAAACAGAACACATAACAATAAACAAGGCCGGTTCCGTAAACGGAATAAAAAACACCTACAATCCGATGGGAGAAGGCACCGTGCACCTTCCTGTCGTTTCGGTAAACGATGAAGACATTGACGCACCGTCAATGCTGATGACCACCACCAAATCAGACAAGTCCGCACTCACCAGCAAACGCATACTGAAGCCCGGCGAGTCGGTGATACTGAAAGTGGAGAACGGCACAGTGACCGACGACAGCACGCACATAGCACTTTCTTCCGACATAGAAAATGCCATTGCCCGTGTTCCGAAATGGCTGCAGAACGACCTCAGGTTCAAACTGCGCCAGCTCAACAGCAGTTACCGCCAGCAGATGATAACACTGCTCAACGGCACGCCCAAGAAATACCTTGACGAAGTTGCTTACCAATGCACCTATCTGGCAACGGAAGTACTCACCAACAACGGATTCAACCTTGCCACCGACTGGGCTTCGTTCAAAAGCAACGCCGAACTCATATACAGGTCTGCCGACTCACTGAAATACGTCCGTCTGAAAGAATACGGCGACACCAACACCAGCGACTGGTACACCACAACCGAATACCGCATAAAACAAGGTTCCAATTATATCTGGCGCGAAGCCGATCGGTACTATTACTACATGTTCATCGTAATGCCTAAAATCTACGACGAAGCCCTGCTTCTCCGCGACTTCTCAAGTTCCACGTACCGCGAAAACCGCACATGGGGATACACTTGGCGAAACTACCTTTGGAACAACCCCGACCCTTCGCACAACTATCAGCGTGTAAACAGAACCGGAAATCCCGCCATCAATTCGAGCGGCACACGTCAGACTGTGACCATTGACACCGTACAGCGTCTCGGCAAACTCATGCAGATGCCAGAATACCTCTGGGACGAACGCACTACCATATATTTCTTCAACCGCAACTTCTCCTCTTCGCAGGGAGCACTCGACGTGCTTGGCAACTGGGCTTCGCGGCTTGTTCCCCAAGATGTGACATCGGCTTCCGACACACGCCCGTCGCAAGCCAACCAGATAGCCAACAAACATGTGGGCAACTGCCACGAAGACGCCATTACCGTAGTTGCTTCGGCACGCACTGCCCTCATACCGTGCATGCACGTGAGCGACCTCTGTGACGACCACGTATGGGCCGCCATCAACGACGGAGGCGACGATGTATGGCACCACTTCGAATTCTTCCGCGGAGGACTTTCTGCCAACCGTCCCTACTACTGGGGCATGACCAACATGCAGAAAAACGGCGGCTACGGCTGGGTAAGCTCTTACGTCTACGGAAAAGTCCCCGACGGCACTCTGATAAACCTTTCCAAGACATATTCCGAAGATACTGCATGCAGCATAACTCTCAAAGTCCGCGACAAAGACAACAACCCCGTTGACGGTGCACGCATCTCGATATACTCGGTATGCACCCAATACTCCACAACCAACCCCGACACCAACCTCTGCGGCTATGTATGGACCAACGCCGACGGCGAAGCTCACCTTGACTTGGGCAGCGGGAAGAAATACCTCGCAAGAGCTTATCACCAGAAACTCGGATACTACCCAACTTCTGGACTCACCTCGCTCCTGATAGCCAACGGTTCGGCAGTACCCGGACGTGCCTACAACAAGACATTGAAATACACGCGCACAGCGTCGTCGAAACGCGACAGCATAAACGCAGCCCAGAACGAATACGATGCTTCCAAAAGCCTCGAAATATCGGTGAGAGCCAGCAATATAACATCGGACGTAAAACCCACCGATGCTCAAGGCGGAACATTCTACGACCGCACCGGAACTCCCTCCAAAGTCAGCGTGTACGCCGTAGGTGCCAACGAAATCGACAAATTCCGTACCAGAAGCAACGGATCGGCAAATGCAGAATACTTCTTCGGTCAGATCCACGAAGGCAGTGCCAAGATTCCAGTACACTCCTCGGGAGTTACATACATAGTTCTGGCAAACAACACCAACTACAACAACTGCGTGGAACTCGAATACGGTGCCGGTATAATAAACGGAGCATCGTTCGACGATGTTATCGGTTTGAATGATGTTGAAACTCCAAAGTTCAAAATATACCCCAACCCGACTTCCGGACTCATAAACTTCTCGGTAAACGGCAGTGCAAGCTCCGACCTTGACGTGGAACTTTACGACCTCTCTGGCAGTCTGATAAAGACCCACAAACTGCTCGGCGGCAGCATGGATGTCAGTGACCTGAAAGCCGGAGTTTACGTTGTAAAATGTGCCGGAATGGTACAGAAAATAGTAAAAAAATAGTTACGCTTTCCAGCGTATAAGCGACAGAGCAATGAAAACAGGCGGCGGA
>JAZRZP010000044.1:0-36754 GCA_045601425.1 Bacteroidales bacterium | reverse complement strand
GCTGAATTCAAGTTACAAATGCAACTTTGTTTACAATATTTATTAATTTAAAATCGGATGCAAAGATACGAAAAATTTCTTGAATGGGAGAAAGGAAGTTCAATCTTTTTCTGGGGCGAGTATTCAGCATCAACCTGGCTATGGGTAAGACATCCTTGTCCAAGGTCTGAAAATCAGTCCCTTTTGGAATGTACTGCCGGTACAGGCCATTGGTATTCTCGTTGGCGCCCCTTTCCCATGAATGGTATGGCTTTGCAAAAAATATGCTGATACCCAAAGCCTCCGAGACTTTCTCATGGTGCGCAAACTCACGGCCGTTGTCGAATGTAAGCGTATGCAGATACCCTTTGAAAGGCATCAGCATCTGTATGATGGCATCAGCAACATTATCTGCACCTTTGTCTTCCAGTTGCGCCGACCAAGAGAAGCCGGTCAGGCGGTCGTTGATGGTGACGATGGCTCCCTTGTGGTTCTTGCCGATGATGGTGTCGCCTTCCAGATCCCCGAAACGCGTTTTCTCATCGACGACGGACGGTCTGTCGTCGATGTCCACTTTGTTGGGAATCAATCCTCTGTATTGGTTCTTCAATCCTCGCTTGGCATTTCTTCTCCCCTTGCGTCTCAGATGCGTGTACATGGTACCCCCAGACTCTTTGTCCCTCCAGATCATCCGATAGATTGTTTCGTGGCTTACACAGTCGATGCCCCTGACCCGGCAGTCGCCACTGATCTGCTCCGGGCTCCAGTCCATGCTCAATTTCGTGACGATGGCTTCATGCATTTCATCCGTCAGCCTGTGATATCGGACTCTGGTCTGCTGCCTCCCTTTGCTTTTCCGCTGCGCTATTGCCCAGTCGTAGATACCGGATTTCTCATCCTTGTTCCGCTGCAGTTCTCTGCTTATCGTGCTTTTGTGTACCCCTATTGCGCTGGCTATCTGTACTTTTGAACAACCATTTTGCCACATCGCGGAAATTGTGTATCTTTGCATCTCGGTTAAATGCTTCATATCTTTTACTTTTTGGAAGGAGGCAAAGATAAGCATTTTTCCTAAAACCAAAAGGGAAATCTTCATTTTTTTGGAGGTTTCTCTTTTGAATTTTAACAAGCTTCGTCTCTTTGTATCCTCTTTTTCAGTAAAAGTTGCATTTATGAGTTGAACTTAGGTTTGTTTCCCGATATTTTTCCTGATATACTTTCTACTTTTGCACCCGATTGGTAACAGTCGTAAGATAGGTCTTTTACTATTATTTGAGACAGGTCGTTCACCGACTCTTCTTCCTCTTTGCAGGAAGTGAAGGCAATTGCAAACAGGCAGGCGAAAATCATAATCCCGACCGCACGTTGGGCAACATGTGTCCCTTTATTTTTTTTCATTAAATTACATCTCATAATATTCTGAATTTTAAATACAATACTCGTTTCCATTTTTTATCAGCGATATATTTAACGTCCCTCGCCAAACCATACGGGGGACGTGAGTTCAATACCCTGCTTCAGCCGGCAAAGAAAAACAGGGGAATACGGTGAAACCCCGTACCTGCAACTTTTATCTGTAAAGCATCCGTTCATGCGACATTTTTATTCGTTTCGAACCGCAAAGATACGACTTTTTTTCAAGTATGCAAGAAAAAAACGTTTTTTTTCATGAATCCGACAGTGGAGCCGTTCGGGTGCGCTTATTCGCGGTTTTTCGAATCAATGCAGATGGTGACGGGGCCATCGTTGATGAGTGAGACTTTCATGTCGGCTCCGAAAATGCCGGTTTTCACCTCTTTGCCGAATTGTGCCGAGAGTTCAGCGATGAATTTGTTGTACAAAGGCACAGCGATTTCGGGTTTCGAGGCACGTATGTATGACGGCCGGTTGCCTTTCCTTGTGGAGGCGAACAGCGTGAACTGGCTCACCAGAAGTATTCCGCTGTCGGGTACCTGCATTATGGAGTTGTTCATGATGCCGTTCTCGTCGTCGAAAATACGCAGGTTGACTATTTTCCCGCAGAGCCATTTTATGTCATCATCGGTGTCGGTATCTTCTATTCCGAGAAGTATCATCATGCCCCTGCCTGTTTCGCTTATGGTCTTGCCGTCAACTTTTACGCTGGCTTGCAGAACGCGTTGTATAACTATTCTCATGGTGTCCGGATATGGAAAGGGCGTGTAAACTCGTTTACACGCCCTGAAAAATGTTTAATCGTTGTAAATTTCGTAAAGTTCTATTTCATAAACTACGATGGAGTTGCTGGGTATGTGCAGCGAGGGGTCTCCGGCTTTGCCGAAAGCCATGCGTGATGGAATGTAGAATATGCAGCGTGAACCTGCGTTCATGGTGCATAATCCGATGCAGAGTCCGGGCAGGACATTTTTGGGGAGAGTCTGTATCCCGTTTCCGCCGAACGAGCTGTCGAATATATTGCCGTCGAGCAGTCGGCCTTCATAGTTGAAGCGTATGCGTTGCTGTTCGCTGGCACATTTGCCCTTGCCTTCTTTCAGAACCTGATAGTAAATGCCGCTTTCGTGGCGTTTGATGCCGGTGTTCTCTTTGGACAGTTGCTGCAGTATGGAGTCCTGCTGGTGCAGGAGTTTTTGGGCGTTTTCCTGCTGGGTTTTCTGTACTATGAAGCTCAACTGTGCAAGTATTTCGTTGAAACACGAATCGTTAAGCGGTGATGCCTCGCCGCGGAGAGTGGCTTCAACGGCTTTCAACACGATGTCATTGTTGTACTCCAACTCGGTGGCGACAACAGTGCGGGCAATGTTTTCTCCGATTACCCAGCTGAGGGTGTCGTTGCTTGTCTTGAGCAGTTCACCGTTGTTTTTCTGAGAGTTGCACGATGTCGTTGAAAAGAACAGTATTCCTATGCTGAACACTGTTATCAAAAAATCTCTTTTATTCATGTGTTTGAAAATTTAGTTGTTTTTAAGATTAAATTCGAGTTACGTTTTCGATGCCGTCTATGTTGCGGATTTTTTCTATAAGGCGGTTGAGGTTGTCGAGGTTTGACACGTAAACCATGATGATGCCGCGACCGACACCTTTGCTGCCTTCGAGGGTTATTCCGCGGATGTTGAGGTCCATTTCGTCGGAAATGACGCGGGTGAGTTCCTGCAGAAGACCGTGTCTGTCGATGGCGGTGATTTCGATGGCAGCGAGGAACGATACTGCTTCGCCCTTGCGCCATTTGGCTTTCACTATGCGGTTCTTGTGGGTTGCCATTTCTTCGATGGCATGTTTGCACGAAGTGCGGTGCACTACGATGCGCCCGTCGTCGATGAAACCCACCACATCGTCGCCCGGAACGGGATTGCAGCATTCTGCGGGTTCGGGTTTCAGATTCTCGTATTTTTCGTCAAGGAGTATGTTCTCGAAAGTGTACTGATAATCGGCTTTTCCGGATTCGGTTTCTTCCTTTTTCTTTGAACGGAAGGGTGAAAGAAGCATCATGAGCGGTGATTTCGGCTCTTTCTGTGTGGAAAAAACGTCGCGTATGTCGTCTTCGGTTATGGTGTTCTGGACTATCTTGTAATACAGGTCAAGGTCGTTCTCTATTCCGAAGGCCTTTTTTATCTTGGCCATGGTGTACTGGTTTATGGAGAAATGGTTGCGGGCCATTATTTCGATAAACAGTTCGTGACCGGTGCTGCCCACTGCTTTTTTGTGTTCACGCAGTGCCTTGCGAATTTCCGCTTTTGCATGCGAAGTGTTCACGTACGACAGCCATTCTTCGGTAGGCTGTGCTTTTTTCGAAACAAGGATTTGCACCTGTTCGCCGCTTTTTAGTATATGGCTGTTGGGGACGACCTTCGAGTTTGCCTTGGCACCGATGCTTGTGAGTCCGAGTTCGGTGTGTACGGCAAAGGCAAAGTCGAGTACCGACGAGCCTGCCGGAAGTACAATCATCTTGCCTTTCGGAGTGAACACGTAAATTTCTTTCGTGTACAAGCTCTGCTTGAAGTCTTCTACGAAATCGAGGGCGTTCTTGTCGGAATTTTCAAGGTTTTCGCGAATCTGTCGGAGCCAGTTTTCGGCTATGTCGTTGTGAACAACTTCATCGGGGTGATACTCTTTGTAAAGGAAATGGGCAGCCATGCCTTTTTCGGCTATTTCGTCCATGCGTTTGCTTCGTATCTGCACTTCGACCCATTTGCCGGCAGGTCCCATCACGGTGACGTGGATGGATTCGTAGCCGTTGTTCTTCGGAGTGCTTATCCAGTCGCGGAAACGGTCGTTGTTCTTTTTGGGGAACATGGACATGATTATGGAGTATACCTTGAAGCATTCTTCCACTTCAACTTCTTTCGGCACGTCAATGATGATGCGTATTGCGAATATGTCGAACACTTCCTCGAATGTGACTCCCTTGCGTACCATTTTTTTCCAGATGGAGTATATGGATTTCACTCGTCCGTTGAGCACGTAGTTGTAACCTCGGTTGTTGAGTTCGTCGCGTATCGGACGGCTGAATTCGTCGATATAAGTGTCACGGTCGACTTGGGTGTTTTCTATCTGTGATTTTATTTCGGCGTATTCTTTGGGATTGGTGTATTTCATCACCAGCTCCTCGAGTTCCGACTTTATCGGATAAAGTCCCAGACGGTGAGCCAGAGGTATGTAAAGGAATTCGGTTTCGGAAGCAATGGCCAGCTGTTTCGTACCCGGCATGGAATCGAGTGTGCGCATGTTGTGCAGGCGGTCGCTGAGTTTGAGCAATATCACATACACGTCGTCGCACATGGCCAACAGTATTTTCTTGAAGTTTTCGGCCTGCAGCGATGTCGTCTGCATGTCGAATACGTCGGATATTTTTGTGAGTCCGTCAATGATTTTTGCCACGCGGTCTCCGAAAACGAGGCGGAGTTCTTCGAGAGAAGTGTCGGTGTCCTCAACCACGTCGTGGAGAAGTGCACACACCACGCCTATGGGTCCGATGCCGATGTCTTTTACGGCTATCGTTGCCACTTCGAGAGGGTGAAATATGTATGGTTCGCCGGATTTGCGGCGTACATTGGCGTGAGCGTTGCGGGCAATGGAGAAAGCCCTGAATATGTTTTCCGAATCTGCGGCACTCAGTTCGTGTTCTTGCTGGCACAATGATAGCAGATTCTGGTATTTTTTCTCTATTTCTACTGCTTCGCGGTCTTCATCAATTACATACATGGGGCATTGTGTTTTTAGTTTTCTCTCCAGAAAGTCCGCACAGCATCGACTTGCAGGGCGTCGGATACCGAGAAATCTCCTATTCGTTCGCGTCTCAGTGCCGAGAGGTGAGCTCCGGAGCCGAGAGCGAAGCCGAAATCGCGGGCAATGGCACGTATGTACGTGCCTTTACTGCACACTATTCTGAAATCGACTTCCGGCAATTCTATGCGTGTGAGTTCAAAACATGATATGTGGATTTTCTTCGCTTTTATTTCCACTTCTTCGGCATTGCGTGCAAAATCGTACGCTCTGCGTCCGTTGACTTTTACTGCCGAAAAGACAGGCGGAACCTGTTCCGTATCGCCGGTGAATTTCTTTGCGGTTTCCCGCAGCAGTTCTTCGGTGATGTGGTCTGTCGGGTATGTGGCGTCTACGGGTTTCTCTTTATCGAAACATGGTGTGGTGGCACCGAGTACGAAAGTGCCAGTGTATTCCTTTTCGCCAGACTGCAGGGATTCTATCTGTTTGGTGGCTTTGCCTATGCATACGATGAGAAGTCCGGTGGCAAGGGGGTCAAGGGTGCCGGCATGACCGATTTTTATTTTTTTCAGCCCGTAGTCGTTTTTCAAGACGTATTTCAGTTTGTTCACAAGCTGAAACGATGTCCATGTGTATGGCTTGTCTACAAGCTGTATGTATCCGTCCTGAAATTGTTCTGGAGTCATCGCCGTGTCAGAAAATTATTGCTGCCAACCCTGCCAGAGCACAGTAGATGGCGAAATATATGATTTTGCCTTTCTTTACGATGTTTATCATCCATTTGCATGCGAGGCATCCGACTATGAAAGCTGCGATGAAACCTATGGCAAGCGAAAGGGCTGGTATCGTGGCGGAGACAATTTTGCCTCCGGTGATTTTCAGGGTGTTCAGAATGGCTTCACCCAGAATCGGAGGTATCACCATGAGGAACGAAAATTGTGCGATTTTCTCCTTTTTGTTGCCGAGCAGTATCCCTGTTGCAATGGTGCTTCCCGAACGGGAAAGACCCGGAAGCACGGCTATGGCCTGTGCAATGCCTATGATGAAAGAATCCGGCATTGAGATATTTTCCTTCTGCCGCGGCTTTGCAAAATGTGCGAAAGCAAGCAGTGCTGCCGTTATCATGAGGCAGATGCCGACCAGCAGGAGTCCTGAACCGAAAAATTCCTCAACAGTGTCTTTGAAACACAGCCCGACAATTCCTACAGGTATCATCGAAATGAGTATGTTTACAATGTATCGGGTGCCTTCGTTCCACTTGAACTTGAACAGGTCTTGGAAGAGCCATATTATTTCTTTCCAGAGTATTACTATTGTGCTGAGTGTTGTTGCCACGTGCAGAATCACGGTGAACAAGAGCATTTTATCATCGTCCACGTCGGTCAAGCCGAAAAGATGCTGTCCGATGACGATGTGTCCGGTGCTGCTTATCGGCAGATATTCCGTGAGTCCTTGTATTATCCCCAATATCAGGGCTTCGAACCATTCCATTGTCTGAACCTTGTTTTTGAGAGATTATTTTTCGGAAGTTTCTTCCGTGTCAATGGTTTTGTCTTTGGGTTTCAGCATTATGGCGAATATTTCGACTATCAGGCCGCCCACAATGAGTATGGGTGCTACGACAAGTCGGCGTGTGTCGAAAAGTGCATCGTTGAAAGCATTGGGGTCATCGGAACCGCCTCCGGTGAGGCAGATGTATCCTATTGCAAGCAGAATGATGCCTACGATGAGCAGGATATAGTTAATCCTGCCGAATGCGAATGAATTTTCTTTGGAGGTGCTTGTACCGTTTGCCGGTGCGTTGTTTTTTTGATTGGCCATGTTTTTGTGTTTTATTTGTTACTAATACAGTTGGTCGTTGTCTTTACGCAAATAATGGACGAGCGACAGATACGTCGAGCACAGCGAAATCACTATGCCAAGGAGCAATATTACGGTGCCTATTGCAATGTATGGGATTTCGTTTGCAACGTAGTCGATGCCGATGTTCAGCTGGTCGTTTACTATGTATGTCAGTATTCCGAGCAGGGCAGATGCGATGAGGCCGCCTATGAATCCGTAAAGTATGCTTTTTCTGAGGAACGGGGTAATGATGAAACTGCGTTTTGCTCCCACGAGCTGCATGGTCTTTATGAGGTAGCGTTTCGAGTGGATGACAAGTTTTATGGTGCAGTTTATAAGCATTATGGATACGAAAAGTAGCAGTACTGTTATTATTGCCATGAACCAGCCGACCTTGGTGAAGGTCTCGTTCAGTTCGTTGACCATGTTTTCCTGATAAACGACATCCGTTACGAAAGGCATGTGTTTCAGTTTTTCGACGAATTGCTTGCGGTGTTCGGAATTGTTTTTCTGAATGAAGTCCGACTTCAGCGTTACTTCAAGTGATGGGAAAAGAGGATTGTAACCCGTGAATTCCACGAAATCCTCGCCCAATTCCTGTGAGAAGTTGCGTGAAGCTTCGTCTTTCGAGATGTAGTAGACTGTTTTTACATACGGGAATTCCTTCTTGTCCTGCAGGTGTCGCTGCAGTTCCATGGCGTTGCTTTCTTCTGTTTCCGGTGAAAGTATCACATTGTACATCACACCTTCCTGAATGTTGTTGGTATATTGGTACGAATGCAAGCCAAGAATCAGCAAAAGTCCCAATACGAATAGTACCAGACCTATGCTTAAAATGGTGGAAGTGTATGTTCCCCAGAGTTTTACGGATTTCTGTTTCCTCATTGTGTGCAGTTTTACGAACGGCAAAGATACGAAAAAAATCTCTATTTTGCAAAAGGATTTTTTTTGATTTCGTTTTTTTTGAATCTTCATCCGACAGTTTCGGTACGGGTGCCGTTCCCTGTTTCTGAAACTCCACGGTGAAAGACCTGTGCAGGGTTATGCCCATGAAAGGTCAGAGATAACGTGCCCTGCAGATCAATGCATTACGTTCAATGGTGAAAATATGCCGTAAAAAATTCCAATTCGCGAAATAAAGTTTCCCAAACGGTCTGTTTTTAGGATTTTTCAACTTTTTTTTGTAACTTTGCACTTTTCAAACAAATGTCAGGCCTTTTTAAAATGCTGATTTTATGGAAAGAATATACAGAAGCCGTGAAATATCGGTAGGTAATCTGAAACTTGGTGGAGATAATCCAATCCGTGTGCAGTCAATGACCAATACCGACACTATGGATACCGCGGCAACGGTCCGTCAGACTCTCGAACTTGTGGAAGCCGGCTGCGAACTGGTGCGTATTACTGCACCCGACGTGAAAGCCGCGCAGAATCTTTATGATATCAAGAACGAACTGCTTAAACGCGGTTGCAACGTTCCCCTCGTAGCCGACATACATTTCAATCCCCAAGCAGCCGAGGTGGCTGCTGGAATCGTGGAAAAGGTTCGTGTGAATCCGGGTAATTATGTCGACAGAAATTCGGGAAAGACAGTCTTTACCGACAAGGAATACGATGAAGAACTTTCCCGTATTGCCGAACGCATGAGCAGGTTGGTGGAAATATGCAAAACTCACGGCACTGCAATGCGAATTGGTGTCAACCACGGATCCCTGTCGGAACGCATCGTTAGTCGCTGGGGTGATACTCCGCTCGGAATGGCTGTTTCGGCCATCGAATTCGCAAAAGTGTGCAGGGACATGGATTTCGGCAATCTTGTATTTTCCATGAAGTCGAGCAACGTGAAGACTATGGTCTATTCCACACGTCTGTTCGTGCAGAAAATGGTGGAAAACGGTTTCTGTTTTCCGGTGCATCTTGGCGTTACCGAAGCTGGAGATGCCATGCAGGGACGCATAAAGTCGGCTGTAGGTATCGGAACACTTCTGCTTGACGGCATTGGCGATACAATACGGGTGTCGCTCACTGAAAGTCCGGTGGCCGAAATACCAGTGGCGAGAAAAATCCTTGCCGGTATACCAAGGGAGGATGTCTCTTTCAAAGAACTGAAAAACCTGAAAACCATGTACTCTTCCGATCAGGATGCACGGCCGGCAGTATGGAGCGGTGATTCGGAAATTTCCGAAGACCGTTATCTACAACTTGCTGCCGTTTACGGCAAGAAACTCATCGACGGGGAAACGGATTGTCTTGACGAGAATCATGATATTTTCAGAGAAATCATGCAAGCGGCTGGTGTTAAGAACTATAGGGCTGAGTACATTGCCTGTCCTTCGTGCGGACGCACACAATACAACATTCAGGAGGCATTGCAGGAGATAAAAGCCGCGACGGTGCATTTGAAAGGCCTGAAAATAGGCGTCATGGGCTGTATCGTAAACGGTCCGGGTGAAATGGCCGACGCCGACTACGGCTATGTCGGTAGCGGGAAGGGCAAAATTACCCTTTACAAAAAGAAAGAGGTCGTTGCCCGGAACATAGACCAAAAAGATGCTGTTGAACAACTCGTCCGGCTCATAAAGCAGAATGGCGACTGGGTGGAACCGTAAAAGAATGCTGGTGGACTTTCACCAGCGTTTTCACTGCTTTTTGATTTTTTCCATGAAGCGTTGCGACTCTACGATGTAGCGTATGTGTGTCGCTTCACCGATTTTGGCAACTTCGTCAAAGGCTTCGATGTTGAAATAGAGTCGTTTGCCCTCCACTTTTGTAAGTTTTGAAGTGCAGCATACCTGCATTCCCAAGGGGGTGGCCTTAAGGTGTTTTACGTCTATTTCAATGCCTACCGTTGTACAGCCTTCCGGCAACAGTTTCTCAATGCTGGTGTGGGCTGTCTGCTCCATGAATGCCACAAGTGCCGGAGTGGCGAATACCGGTAGCAGACCCGAACCGCAGTTGGCGGCGGAATCTGTTTCAGTTACGGTCTTGACCAGTTTGTTTTCAATGCCTTCGTTAAATTTTATTTCCATCTTTTTTCCAGAATTTCGGTGTTTTATGATTTTCGTTTTTGTAAATTTTGCTGGTGGCGATGCTTATATTCAGTTCATATCCTATGAGCAGTATGGTGCAGCACAGCTGTATCCACAGCATCGCAATGATGATGGTTCCGATGGAACCGTAGAGTGCATTGTAGTGTGCGAAATTGCTTATGTAGTAGTTGAATCCCCATGTAACGAGAAAAAACAGAGCGGTGGAAAGCATGGAGCCGGCCGAAAAGAATCCCGCACGGTATTTTTTTGTGGGGGCAATGTAGTAGATGAATGAAATAACCCCCACGGACAAAAGTATCATTATCAGCCACCGTCCGAAGGCTATCACCGCGAATACGATTTTGCTCCGGACAATGTCGTGTGAAAACAGGTATCCGACAAACCAGTCGTAGCCCATCATGGTGCCGAGTATCACTATTACGAGTATGAATATCATGAATACCAGCAGCAGGCAAATGAGTTTGCGGCGGATAAATCCGCGGGTTTCTTTCTTGTTCAGAGTCTGGTTGAAGGCCAGCATTATCGAATCCACGCCGTTCATGGAGACTATTATCGTACTCAGGAATCCTACCGACAGCAGGGTGTTGTGCTTGTGGTTCAGCACTTCGTTCATGGTTTCCACCACTTTGGAATATATGCTTTCGGGCAGAATAGGTTCCAGATAGTGGTAGAATTCAGCCTGCAGACCTTCTATGGGAAAATACGGCAGTAGCGTGAATGTGAAAAGCAACAGCGGGAACAGTGCGAGAAAAAACGAGAATGCCATGGATTTTGCCCTGTTGGCTATCGAATCCTGAAGCAGTCCGCTTATGAAGAAATTGAGTACGTCGAAGAGGGGCATGCCGTTGAATCCCGGCAGACTCACCATGCGTATGTAGTGCAGGAACTTACGTATCGGACGCTTGTACAGCATACGGTGAAGCCAAGCATCAAACTTCCCTTCAAAAGTATCGAGGGAATGTTTTTTATCGCGTCTTTTTTTTGACAATTCGAGAGGTTAATTGTTTAAAAATCAAACAATAAGGCTTATGTCTAAACTTTTTATGTGGTGAGTCAGGGCACCTACGGAGATATAGTCTACTCCGCTCTCGGCAAAGGATTTCAGTGTCTCGGCCGTGATGCCACCCGAAGCTTCGGTCTCATAGCGTCCGCCGATGATTCTTACGGCTTCTTTGAGAAGTTCGGGAGTGAAGTTGTCGAGCATTATGCGGTCTACCTTGCCTGTCGCCATTACTTGATTGAGTTCGTCAAGGTTGCGGACTTCAATTTCGATTTTCAGTTTTTTGTTTTTTGCCTTGAGATATTCGTGCGTGCGATTTATTGCGTTTTCTATGCCTCCGGCAAAGTCTATGTGATTGTCTTTCAGCATTATCATGTCAAAAAGTCCGAACCTGTGGTTAATTGCACCGCCTTTTTTGACCGCGTATTTTTCGAACGTACGCATGTTGGGAGTGGTTTTGCGGGTGTCGAGCAGCTGTGTGTGCATGCCTTCGAGCATGTTCACCATGAGTCGGGTTTGCGTGGATATTCCGCTCATGCGCTGCATGAAGTTGAGTGCAGTGCGTTCGGCGGTGAGTATCGAAGCCGAAGTGCCTTCCACCGTGAGTATCAGGTCGCCTTTTTTTACGGGGTCGCCGTCGTTTTTGAAGGTTTCCGTTTTCAATGACGGGTCTACAAGTTCAAAGACTTTTTCCCCGACTTCTATGCCGCATATTATACCATCGGCTTTGGCAATCATTCGGGCTTTGCCTTTTGCCGAGGCCGGAATGCACGCCAGAGTGCTGTGGTCGCCGTCGCCAATGTCTTCGCGGAGTGCGGCTTTTATCGTGTCTTCTATGTCGCTGATATTCATTGTATCGTGAATTTAGAAAAGTTTCGGTTTTTCGGATTCCTGTATTTTTTTGTACCAGCACTTGCGGCACATGGCTACGTATTTGTCGTTGCCTCCTATGAGTACCTGATCGCCCGAGGTTATGATGTTCCCGTTTTCGTCGATGCGTGCATTCATGGCTGTCTTTCTGCCGCACGAGCAGCTGGCTTTAATTTCCTCGATGCTGTCGGCGAGTTCGAAGAGGCGTTTTGAGCCGGGAAAGAGGTGAGACTGGAAATCGGTGCGGAGACCGTAGCACATTATGTTTATGTCGAACATGTCCACTGCCCGCGCAAGCTGGTCTATTTGGGCTTCGCTGAAAAACTGGACTTCGTCGACAAGGACCCAGTCGATTTTTACGAATTTGTTTTCCAAGAACGAGTAGTTGAATTTCTTTATTACATCGAATACGTTGGTGTCTGGTTTTATTACCTCGCATTCGCGCTGCAGGCCCACTCTCGATTTTATGATGGTTTCGCCGTCGCGGTTGTCGATTGATGGTTTCAGGCAGATGAAATTTATGTTTCTTTCTTCGAAATTGTAAGCTGTCGTAAGCAAATTCAGGGTTTTGGTCGAACCCATTGTACCGTATCTGTAATATAATTTACTCATTATTGGGTTTTTATGTTTTTTTTGAAGAATCTTTACATTGTGCAAACTTACGAAAAAAAAACGGTTTTTTGGGATTTTTTTGCTGAAAGGCAAAAAAAAAGGCTGCCTTTCGGCAACCTTTTTGTGTTCATGAAAATATCATCTATCAGATGATACCCTGAGCCAACATAGCTTTTGCTACGCGCATGAAACCGGCAACGTTTGCACCTTTAACATAGTTGATGTTACCTTTTGCATCTTTACCGTATTCAACGCACATATCATAGATGTCGTTCATGATTTTGTGTAATTTAACGTCAACTTCTTCAGCAGTCCAGTTGATGTGACCTGCATTCTGGCAGATTTCAAGACCTGAAGTTGCAACACCACCGGCATTAACGGCTTTACCAGGAGCGAAAGGAACTTTTGCTTTCTGGATAGCGGCGATAGCTTTTGGCTGGCAGCCCATGTTGGAGACTTCTGCTACGTACTGAACGCCGTTCTTCAGAAGTTCTTTTGCGTCTTTTTCATCCATTTCGTTCTGGAATGCAGAAGGACAAGCGATGTCGCATTTTACGCTCCAAGATTTTTTACCAGCTGTAAATGTAGCCAGTTTGGGGAATTTGGTTGCCATGTCTTCAACCTTGTTGCGGTTAGAAGCACGCATTTCGAGCATATAGTCGATCATTTCTTTGGTGATGCCTTTAGCGATTTCGCAAACGCCGTCAGGACCAGAGATAGCAACTACTTTTGCACCGAGTTCGACAGCTTTCGTTGCTGCACCCCATGCAACGTTACCGAAACCGGAAAGGGCAACTTTCTTACCTTTCATGGTTTCACCTTTTTCTCTTACCATGCGGTCAACGTAGTACATTGCGCCGAAACCTGTAGCTTCAGGACGGATCAAAGAGCCACCCCAGCCGTAAGATTTGCCGGTCAAAGCGCCAGTGCTGTGTTCGCGAGCCAGTTTTTTGTATGCACCGTAGAGGTATCCGATTTCACGTCCGCCAACTCCAACGTCGCCTGCAGGGCTGTCTTGGTCAGCACCGATGTTGCGCCACAATTCATACATGAAAGCTTGGCAGAAACGCATGATTTCAGCGTCAGATTTTCCTGTCGGGTCGAAATCGGCACCGCCTTTACCGCCACCGAGAGGAAGGTTTGTCAGACTGTTTTTGAAAATCTGTTCGAAACCTAAGAATTTCAGCATTGAAACGTTAACTTTCGGGTGGAAACGGAGACCGCCTTTGTATGCACCGAGAGCTGCGTTGTATTGTACGCGGTAGCCCAAGTTTGTTTGTACTTCACCTTTATCATCAACCCAAGTTACGCGGAAAGTAAAAATACGATCGGGTTCAACGATGCGTTCAACGATTTTTGCTTTTTCGAATTCGGGGTGTTTGTTGTAAACATCTTCGATAGATACAAGCACTTCTTCTACTGCCTGTAAGTATTCGTTTTCACCAGGGTGTTTGGCTTCAAGAGCAGCCATAATGTTTTTTACGTTCATTTTATTTTGAGTTTTAAATTAAACTTAAATGTTTTTTTAATTTGCTTGCAAAGGTACTATATTTTGTTGATACAAAAAAATTTTTTGCAAATTTTATTTTTACAATTTGTAAATCATTGTGTTTTAGTGGTTTATTTTTCTGTTTTTGGTGGTTTTTTTTTGCAGAAACGTGTTTTCTGGTGTTTTTTTTGCGATAAAAGGCGAATTTTATTCGCATTTATTGTATTTTTTTGCGAATGGCAGGTGTTTTTGTCTGTTTTCCGGTAAAAATTCCATTTTCGGCTATCACCATGTCCATTTTTACGTCGAATTCCTCGGTCGGCACTTCGTCGAAAATCTGGAAATCGAAGGCTACTCCGATTTTGCAGGCTTCTGCAGTGGAAAGCAGTTTGTCGTAATATCCGCGTCCACGTCCCATGCGGTTGCAGTGTGTGTCGAAGGCGACTCCCGGAACTACGATGAGTTCTATTTCCGAATAGTCGGTAAAGTCTTCTCCGGTAGGTTCTCCGATGCCGAACTGTTCACCGGCCTGCAGGTTTTCGATGCCTCGGAATTGTTTTATGCGGAGGTTGTCGCCGTCGACAACGGGGAGCAGTATGTTTTTTTTATCGGCATATTGCTGCACGAGGTCTTGGGTGTACACTTCATCGTCCATCGACCAGTAGAGCAGTACCGTTCCGGCTTTCTTGAATTCGGTGTTTTTTTTCAGTTGCTTCATAATTTTCTCTGAGCGGAGTTTCTTTTCTTCGAGAGGTACTTCCTTTTTCCGCTGGCGGACAATTTTCCGCAGTTCGTTTTTTGTCATGATTCGAGTGTTGTTGTCTGTTAAAAAAAATGTCCTCTCGTTTGAAGGAAAGGACACTGTTATGTTTAAGTCAATGTTTCATCTTCAGAAAGGCAGGTCATCTGCGGCTTCGGTTGGCATAACGTCTGCTGCGGGGGCAGATGCGAACGGTGCGGGTGCTGCGGCAACGGGTTGTTGCTGTACTGGTGCCTGATACGGCTGCTGAGGTTGTACTGGCGCTGTGCCGGCAGAGACGAAAGTGTCGATGCGGATGCATCTCAAGTCGGTGTACCAGCGGCCCTGATATTCGCGTGATTCCGGTGAAAAATGAACGTTTATCTGTGTTCCGATATTTATTCCGTTGAGCATTGCAATGCGGTCTTCACCGAACATTGTGAATGCCACCATTTTCGGATACTGTTCCTGTGTTTCGATGACAAAACCTCCTCTTACCCATGTGCCTCTTGCTGATTCGCCCCTCTGTTCGGGTAATTTTACTGTTAATTTTCCGATAATCTCCATAATTACTTTAATTTACTCATTAATAATACGTTAATTACAATTTGCTTAAATCTTTTGGTTCTGCAAAGTTACAATATTTTTTTTACTCTGCAAATTTTTTTTCTTATATTTTGGGTCGTTTTGCCACCTTTACTTTTCTGCGAAAGTAAAAAATTATTTTTTCTTGTGGGAGAAAACGACCTGCAGAAGGAGTATGAGCATGTAGGTTATCAGGGTGTTTATCACCGTTGAAAGCAGTATGCTGAATATTTCCCTGAAGTTGAATGCTTCTATGGAAAAGTAAACGAGGTTGTAGATGCCTGTTAGGAGCAGTGCATAGTATGAAAACTGGGCAAACGGCACGTTGCGTATCGATGGTGTGTTGATGGTGTTTTCATTGTGGTCGAGTATTTTGTCGGCAAAAGTGACACGGAGAAAGCCCAGCAGAGTGGCGGCAAAGGTGTGGAATCCGAGTGTGTTTGAAAATATGTCGACGGTGAGGCCGGCAATGAACGAGAGGACTATGAGGAGTATCTTGTTCATGTCAACGGGGAGCATGAGTATGAACATGATATACACATATGGTGTCACATATTGTCCGATGTAGACGTTGTTCAATACAAGGATCTGCAGTAATATCAGGAGAATGAACCGCAGTATATTATTGATTATCAGATTGTTGTTCATTTTCTTGCAGTGTTTCTTCCGATTCTTCGGTTTGTTCTATTAGTGTTTTCTGTTCTTTGATGAAGCGGTTGTTGATGACATATACGTAACTGATTTTGTTGAAATCGGTTGCGAAACGCATCTTCACGGTGTAGAAGCCGCTTCCGGCATCCTGTTTCAGGTGGCTAACGTATCCCACCACGATTCCTTCGGGAAATTCCTGCGAGTAGCTGCTGGTGATGATGGTGTCGTTTTTGTATAGTTTGTGGGTTGTGGGGATGTCGATGATGGTTCCGTAGCGGAAGTCTTTCCCGTCCCATATCAGTGAACCGGAAATATTTGTGCGTTTCACCTTGACGCTGTTACGGCTGTCGGGGTGGAGAACCGACATTACCATGGCGAAGTTGGGGGTGGTGTTCACCACAACTCCCACTATGCCCTGTGGGGACATTACTGCCATGTCGTTGCGGACTCCGTGGTTGTAGCCTTTGTTTATCATTATGAAGTTGCATCGTTTGTTGTAGGAGTTCTTTATGATCTGGGCTTCGATGTAGCTGTACTGTTGTTTGTAAACGGTGTCGTTGACTTCGAATTCTTTTTTGTTGTAGTGTATGTACGAGTCGGCCAATTGTCCGCGGAGGCGTGCGTTTTCGGCAACGAGTTGCCTGTTGGCTTCGGCAAGGTTGAAGTAGTTGGTTATGTTGCTGACCTGATTGTAGCACGAACCGGCTATGCTGTTCCCGAACGAAACGAGTTTGGAACTCTGGTAGAAACTGTTCTGCACAATGAGTACTATTGCTACTATCTCCAGTATGGCGAATACGAACACGTAGTTGTATCTTTTCAAAAAAAGCAGCAGGTTATTCATTGTTTTTCAAAAAATTGTTCAGTATTGTCTCTATTTCATTTACGGCAGTGTCAAGGTCGTTGTTTATCACGGCGGCGTCGAATTCGTTTTTGTGTTCAAGTTCCATTTTCGCACGGCCTACGCGTTTTCTGAGGCTTTCTTCGGTTTCGGTGCCGCGTCCGCGGAGCCGTTGTTCCAGTATTTCGAGTGACGGCGGCTGCACAAAAATGGAGAGTGCCGTGTCGGAGAAGATGTTTTTCAGGTTTATGCCTCCGAGTACGTCAACATCGAACAGCACAATGTTGCCTTTTGCCCAAATGCGTTCTATTTCCGATTTCAGCGTGCCGTAGCACGTCCCTTCGTAAACTTCTTCCCATTCGATGAATTCGTTGTTTGTGACTTTGTTTCTGAAATTTTCGGCGGTGAGGAAATAGTAGTCTTTCCCGTTTTCTTCGCCGGCACGAGGGGTGCGGCTCGTGGCCGAAATGGAGAACTCAAAGTTCGGAAAACGTTTCAGCAACCGTGAGATTATGGTTGTCTTGCCGCTTCCCGAAGGAGCCGAGAATATGATGACTTTTTGTTTGCTGTTCATGTTCAGTTGAGTATCAGGTCGGAAGAATATCGTCTTTTGAAAATGGAGAGGAACAGCTGTGTGGCATAGGATTCCGTGTTCCAATCCCAAATCGAGGAGACCTCTTTAACGTACTGTTTTGCCTGTTCGGTGTCTTCAATGTCGCTTAGTCTGGATATGAATTCGTTGTAACTTCTCATGTCTTTTGCAAATAGTTCGTTGATGAAAGTGAATTTGTCGGTTACGACTATGAGATTCCGCAGGTTAGGAAGGTTTCTGTGTGGTTGGGTGGCTACCGGTTTCTGCACGTCAGCTGGAGTTTGCGGAGCGGTGTCGTTCTGTTTCGGAACGGAATTCTGGTTTACGGCAGGTTTGTATGCGGTTTTGCAGTTTTCTGCCGTTACAGGTGCCGGTTTAGCGGCGGCCTTCGTCTGACTGTCGAACTTTTCGGCCGTGCTTTGCGGAGCTGATGGCTTCTCTATTTTTTCCACTACATTGCTCGCATCGTTGTTTATGTAGTCCAGAAGTGACAATTGGGAATGGGTTTTGGGTTGAGAAATCGGTTCTTCGATGACAAGTTCTGGAATTGTTTCCGGCTCGGGAGTCGGCACGGCCTTGACTTCGGGAACCTTCTCGGGTTCCGGTTCAGGAATCAATTCCGGTTCTGACTCTGGAATTGTTTCTAGTTCCGGTTCTGGTTCAGGAATGGGTTCGGGTTGAGGAACTGGTTTCGGTTCGGGAGCAGTTGCTGCAGGCACGTTTTCTGTTTCCGGCATCGAGTTTCTGACAGGTTCATCGGCCGGAGTTTCTTTCGTGACTTCGTCAGCCGTGTCGGCGGTTTGTATGTCTGCTGTCTGTAATTCAAGTAGTTCTTCGTAGAAGTTTCTGACATGTTCCAGCAGGAGGTCGGTTTCCAGACGGGAAACGGTTTCTGTTTCGTGAATGCGTTCTACCCCGGCATTGATTTTTGCCAGCAAAACCGATAGTTTTTCTTTCGAATCCATTACAAAAAAAGAAGTTATATTGTTGATTTAAAGTAAATTAAATAGATTCCTATAGCAGGGAATTCTATCGTAAAGATACGACTATTTTTCTTGTCGGAAAACTTGTTTTTTGCAATAGTTATGAGCTTTGAATGTTAATAACTCCGATTTGGACTGCTGGTATATGTTTAATACTCTTATTTACAGTTGTTTATGGTGAATTTATAATGACGGGTGCGAAAGCTTCCCGATTTGTTGAGCCACGAAAATAATTCTGACATGTTTGAAGATTTTTTTGTATCTTTGCAGTTTTGAATTTCAAAAGAACACGACATGAATTATTCCGAAAAAATAGCCGGACAGCTGAATTTGGGCATCCGACAGGTAGAGAAGACCATAGAACTGCTTGACGGGGGAGCAACGGTTCCCTTCATTGCCCGATACCGCAAGGAAGTTACGGGAAGTCTCAACGAAGTCCAGATAGCTGCGATACGCGATTTGCACCTTAGATTTCAGGAACTTGACCGTCGCCGCGAAAGCATTCTGCAGTCGGTACGTGAACAGGGAAAGCTTACTCCAGAACTTGAAAGTCAGATACTTGCCGTTGAGAACATCACCGATCTGGAAGACCTTTATCTGCCATTCAGACCCAAGCGCAAGACCCGTGCTTCGGTGGCGGTGGAAAAAGGTCTGCAGCCATTGGCTGACGAAATCATGAAGCAGCAACCTGTTGACATTGAGAAGATTTCGGAAAAGTTCGTGAATCCCGAAAAAGGTGTGGATTTCGTTGAACTTGCACTTGCCGGTGCGAGGGACATCATTGCGGAACGTATCAGCGAGGATTTGCGGGCAAGGAACAACATGCGGAATTTCTTCAGCCGCAATGCAGTCGTGACTTCAAAAGTGGTGAAGGGTAAGGAATCCGACGGTGCCAAATTCCAGTCGTGGTTCGACTGGAAGGAACGTGTGTCAAAAATTCCTTCGCACCGTATTCTGGCAATGTTCCGCGGAGAGAATGAAGGCGTGTTGCGGGTAAAAATTGCCCCCGACAATGAGGAAAAGGCTATAGAGTTGCTTGAACGTCAGTTTGTCAGGACGAGTTTCGATTCGTCGAAGCAGGTGCGACTTGCCGTAAAAGATAGTTACAAACGTTTGCTGTCTTCTTCCATGGAGACCGAATTCTACAATCAGCTCAAGGAACGTGCCGACAGGGAAGCCATAAAAGTCTTTGCCGAAAATCTTCGTCAGTTGTTGCTGGCTTCACCGCTGGGGCAGAAGAGGGTACTTGCGATAGATCCCGGATTCCGTACAGGATGTAAGATTGTCTGCCTCGACGAGCAGGGTTCGCTCATTCATAATGAAACCATTTATCCGTTTGCCTCGGTGCGAGGAGAACATGCTTCGGTGAACAAACTCGAAAACCTTGTTGAGGCATTCAAAATAGAGGCCATTGCCATCGGCAACGGAACTGCCGGCCGCGAGACTGAAGAGATAGTGCAGAAAGCACGTTTTAGAACTAAGGTGATTGCTGTGATGGTGAGCGAAAACGGAGCTTCGGTCTATTCGGCTTCCGATGTGGCACGCGAGGAGTTCCCCGACTACGACGTTACCGTAAGAGGTGCTGTTTCCATCGGCCGCCGGCTCATGGATCCGCTGTCGGAACTTGTAAAGATAGACCCCAAATCCATCGGTGTGGGACAATATCAGCACGATGTGGATCAGAATCTTCTGCAGAATTCTCTCAACGATGTGGTAGTCAGTTGCGTGAACAGTGTCGGCGTCGAACTTAACACAGCGAGCAAGGAACTGCTTTCGTACGTGTCTGGCATAGGCTCTGTGTTGGCGAAGAAAATAGTGGCACATCGTGCCAAAAACGGACCTTTTGCTTCGCGTCAGGACTTGCTGAAAGTTGACCGCCTCGGTGAAAAGGCCTTTGAACAGTGTGCGGGATTCCTGCGTATCCGTAATGCAAAGAATCCTCTCGACAGGAGTGCCGTGCATCCGGAACGTTACGCTCTTGTGGAAAAAATGGCGCAAAAGGCAGGTGCTACCGTCGAACAGCTGATGGGAAATGCCGAACTTCGTAAAAAAATAGACATAAATGACTTCGTTTCTGACAATTGCGGATTGCCGACATTGCAGGACATCATGAACGAACTCAACAAGCCCGGACTGGATCCGCGTACAAGGTTCGAGGTTTTCGAGTTTGACAAAAATGTTACACGAATCGAAGACCTGAAAGTAGGAATGATACTTCCCGGAATTGTGACCAATATCACCGCTTTCGGTGCATTTGTTGATGTCGGTGTGCATCAGGACGGACTTGTGCATCTCAGCCAGATGGCAGGCAGGTATGTGAAGGATCCGAACGAAGTGGTCAAGCTTCACCAGCACGTCAAGGTAAAGGTTATTGATGTGGATATGGGCAGAAAGCGCATTTCCTTTTCGATGAAACTGCAATGAAGTAGTACTAGATTCTTTTTGGCAGGCCGTCAACCGGCAGCGTTACTGTTTTTTTACGTCGAGGGCGTCGCGTATGCCGTTGCCCACCAGCATGAACGCCAGCACTATTATCATTATGGCGAAGCCAGGAAGCAGTGCCAGATAAGCCGAATCGAGCAGAATGTAGCCGTAGTTTTCCTTAACCATGGTTCCCCATGATGGCATCGGGGGTTGTACGCCGATACCGAGGAAGCTGAGACCTGCTTCAAGAAGTATCGCTGATGCGAAATTGGAGGCGGCTATCACCACCACGGCTCCGAGCACGTTGGGCAAGATGTGTTTGAATATTATCCTGAATGTACGGTACCCGAGGGCTTTGGCGGCTTCCACATATTCTTTCTCGCGTATGCTGAGTATCTGTCCGCGCACGACACGTGCCACGTCAACCCACATGGTGAGCCCAACGGCCACGAACACTTGCCAGAACCCTTTTCCCAAGGCAAAAGTTATGGCTATGACCAGAAGTACCGTCGGTATTGACCAGACAACGTTTATGAGCCACATTATCATGCTGTCAACCCAGCCTCCGAAATATGCGGCCAAGGCACCGAGAGTGATGCCGATGAGCAGGGCTATGGCTATGGCGATGAAGCCTACCGAAAGGCTGACCCGGCTACCTATCATCAGCTGGCTGAGCACGTCGCGGCCGTAGCTGTCGGTGCCGAGTGCAAAGGTACGCACTTCTATGTTGTTTTCGCGGATGAAATTCTGCAGCGCCCTTATGTTTTTCGTGTGCGAAACACCATTCAAATCGGTATAGGTTACGGTGTTTTTTGTCGATGTCTGCGGGATGTCGGGATTTACGGCAAAGGCCACGTCGGAAATGGCGAAACTCTTCAGTTCCCCGTCGTTAGGAACGGAACCGGTATAGGTTTCAATCCGTATGCTGTCGGAAAAGAAACTATATTTGTAAAAAGGATAGGCATGGTATGGCAGCGGTTCGCCGTAGAGCATTTTCCGGAAGAATCCGACATCCGGAGTCTCCTTGTTATCGCAAACATATAGGAAACTGGCGTGTGAACCGGGTTTCTGGGTGGCGATTTCGAGGTACTGCTGGTTGCAATAAGGTGTGCTGTCGGGAGTTATGGCGTAGCCGAGAACGGCGACTATGACGAAGCACAGAATGACGATGAGGCTGACCATCGCCATGCCGTTTTGCCTGAAACGTTTCCACGTAAGGGAACTGAGCGACGTGCCACCTTCAAGGGAAACAGCATCTTTGCGAAGCTTATTCCCGAATAACCGTCCACAAAATCTTTTTTTAGCCATTAAATGCCTTGTTTTCAGTATTGTAACCTGTTTTTTCTCTTTGAAGAGGAGACCACAAAGATACGAATTTTTCGAAAAACAAAAAAGCGGTACTGCAAATATCCCGCAATATCGCTTTTCCGGTGCACAGTTTCATTGTCAGAGCTGTTCTATGATTTTCGTGAAGAGTGTGCTCATCTTGTCGGCGGCCCTGTCGGCGGCCTTTATCACGTCGTCGCCGTCGTTGAAGGTGTTTTCGTCGATGGAGTGAGCTTCGTTGGTGATTACCGACATTCCGAAAATCTCAAGGCCGCAGTGGCGTGCCACTATTACTTCCGGAATTGTCGACATTCCGACGGCATCGGCACCTATTGCCGTGAAATAGCGGTATTCGGCCGGGGTTTCGTACGACGGGCCCGTGCCTGCTATGTAAACACCTTCCTTGAGGCTGATGTCCATCTTGCCGGCAATTTCGTAAGCCGATTTGCGTATGCGTGTGCTATAGACGTGCGTCATGTCGGGAAAACGCGGCCCCATTTCTTCTATATTCTTGCCTATCAGCGGATTGGGCAGCATGTTTATGTGGTCTTTTATTATCATCAGATCGCCGATGTGGAAATCGGGATTCACGCCGCCTGCCGCATTCGACACGAAGAGTATCTTCACTCCAAGGGTGGCGAACACGCGTATGGGGAAGGTGACTTCCTGCATGTTGTAGCCTTCGTAGTAGTGGAAACGGCCCTGCATGGCAATCACCTTCTTGCCGCCGAGTGTGCCGTATATGAGGTTGCCCTTGTGTCCTATCGCCGTCGATACTTTGAAGTTGGGAATTTCTTTGTATGGAATTACAATGGGATTTTCAATCCTGTCGGCGAGTTTTCCCAACCCGCTTCCCAGAACTATTGCAACAGACGGTGTTTCGTCGATTTTGCTCTTTATGTAACCGGCCGATTCCTGAAATTTCATTATTCTTTCGTCCATGTCTTGAGGTTTTTGAAATATCCGGCAAAGATACACAAAATTTTTCAAATGCGTGGAAAAAATTGAAATTCAGGGCGAAATCAATGTGTTATGAATGCTTGTATATTGTTTGTTTACAATTGTTTAGTGTTTGAAAAAGGAAAATTAAGGATGGTATGCACACTATATCGGAAAAAATGTGTAACTTTGCAGTCTGAAAACATCAAGGCAGACTGAATGGTCAATGGGTTCGGCCTGTTCAGAAAGCTGAAATTGAGATTTATGGAACCCGCTTTAAATTTTGAAACAATGAAAAAAGTATTTGAGATTATGTGCGTGGCCATGTTGTCATTCAGTATGATTGCGGTGTCTTCATGCAGCGAGGAGCAACCAGAAGTAAACAACGGAGGTGGGCAGATTGAACCAGAATTTGTGACATTCACCGTGAAAGATGTTTCGTTTAGGATGATACCCGTGCAGGGCGGCACCTTCACCATGGGAGCTACCTCAGAGCAGGACAGCGATGCGAAAAATGACGAAAAACCGACCCACGAGGTTACCCTTTCCGACTACCACATAGGCGAAACCGAGGTGACGCAGGAACTGTGGCAGGCGGTGATGGGCAGCAACCCAGGGTCATTCGAGGGTAGCAACCTGCCAATGGAAAGTGTAAGCTGGGAAGACTGCCAAGAATTCATAAGCAAGCTGAACCAGATTACGGGCAAGACATTCCGTCTACCCACCGAGGCGGAATGGGAATACGCCGCCCGTGGCGGAAACAAGAGCAAAGGCTACAAATATGCCGGCAGTAATGATGTTGACATAGTGGCGTGGTATAACAGCAACAGCGACAGCAAGACCAATCCCGTAAAGACAAAGGAACCCAACGAACTCGGACTCTACGACATGAGCGGCAACGTATGGGAATGGTGTCAGGACTGGTATGGAGACTACACCGGCACTTCACAAGCCAATCCTACTGGGTCAGAGGACGGTTCTCGCCGCGTGATTCGCGGTGGAGGTTGGAGCATCAGTGCTGGGTACTGCCGTGTGTCGGCTCGTGGCCACAATAGCCCGGTAAACCCCAACGACTACAGCGGTCTGCGCTTGGTTTTAGTTCACTGAAAACGTTTCCCCAAAAAGGAAAAGTTTTCAGTGGAGTGGAGCTGCATGCGGTTTGCAATGCTCCGCACGCACGTGACGTAACATGAAAAACTTTTCCGCGGCGGTTTTCTTTTGCAGACTTTTCTTCAACTGTAGGAAGAAAAGTCGAGACGGGAAATAAGAGATATTTAGATACGTATATTGCAAAAAAATCAGTAAAAATGATGGCTATATGAAAAAAAATGTGTAACTTTGCAGTCTGAAAACATCAAGGCAAACTGAATGGTCAATGGGTTCCGGCCTGTTCAGAAAGTTGAAATTGAGATTTATGGAACCCGCTTTAAATTTTGTAACAATGAAAAAAGTATTTGAGATTATGTGCGTGGTCATGTTGTCATTCTGCATGATTGCGGTGTCTTCATGCAGCGATGAAGATGATAGCAAGGAGAGGTTGGGATTAAACAACTATGATGGGCAGATTGGATTTGGCCCCGTAACATTCACCGTGAACGGTGTGTCTTTCACAATGATACCCGTGCAGGGCGGCACCTTCACCATGGGGGCTACAGAAGAACAGGACAGCGATGCATTGGACAACGAAAAACCAGCCCACAAGGTAACCGTATCCAACTTCTGTATGGGAGAGACCGAGGTGACACAGGAACTGTGGCAGGCGGTGATGGGCAACAACCCGAGTTACCACAATGGCATCGACCTGCCAGTGGAAAGTGTAAGCTGGAACGACTGCCAGGAATTCATAAGCAGGCTGAACCAGTTTACGGGCAAGACTTTCCGTCTGCCAACCGAGGCGGAATGGGAATACGCCGCCCGTGAAGGGAACAAGAGCAGTGGCTACAAATACGCCGGTAGCAACGATCCTGACGAAGTGGCGTGGTATGGATACAATAGCTTCAACGAGTCCAATCCCGTAAAGACAAAGAAACCCAACGAATTATGGCTCTACGACATGAGCGGTAACGTATTGGAGTGGTGTCAGGACTGGTATGGAGACTACGCCGACATTTCACAGACCAATCCTATTGGACCAGAGGACGGTTCTTACCGCGTGCTTCGCGGGGGCAGTTGGGACAGCAATGCGAGGTGTTGCCGTGTGTCGTATCGCAACAACAGCATCCCAGACGACCGCTACCCTAGCGTCGGCTTGCGGTTGGTTTTAGTTCCATAAAAAACGTAGGAAAATAGAAAAACAGAGGGTGTGTCACGAAATGGCACACCTTTTTATATGTGACAAAAGATGTCGTATCTGTCTGTTTTTTTTCATAAACCTATGGAAAAATATTGAAAAATAACGTCCCGATTTAATGTTTTTTTTCAAAATCGTTCAAAAAAACGTACCTTTGCAAAGCGTTTTATTTAATTTGAATAAGTGTAATTGGTTTAAAATATGAAAGTTAGCATAATATCCATTGGAGATGAACTGCTGATAGGACAGGTGGTGAACACCAATGCCTCGTGGATGTCGCAACTGCTTACCGAAAACAATTTTCAGGTTACGGAGGTGCTCACTGTCTCCGATGACGGAGAAAGCATAAAAGATGCCGTTTCACGGTCGTTCGCAAAGTCGGACGCGGTACTTATGACGGGAGGGCTGGGACCAACCAAGGACGACATCACGAAAAAAGTGTTGTGCGAAATCTACGGCAGCGAGTTGGTGGAACATCGTGAAAGTCTGGAGAACGTGGAACGCATACTTAAGAATCTCGGTTACGGACTCACTCCGGTAAACCGTTGTCAGGCACTGGTACCGCGTTGCTGCGAGGTGCTGTTGAACCGTATGGGGACTGCACCCGGAATGTGGTTCGAAAAAAACGGCAAGATTCTTGCCTCCATGGCCGGCGTACCCGACGAAATGCAATATCTGATGACGGAATACATAATACCGAGACTTCTGCAGAAGTCGCAGGACGGTGTCATTCTGAAAAAGAACATACTCTTTCAGGGTATCGGCGAGTCGTTTCTGTCCGACTTGGTGGAGCCATGGGAACTTGCCCTGCCAGAGAACGTCAGGGTGGCATATCTTCCCAAGGCCGGAATGGTGAAAATGCGTGTCACCTGCTACGGCTCCGACAGGAAAACTCTTGAAAATCAGCTTGATGGAACTTTGAAGGAACTCCGTTCCGTTGCCGGAGAATACATTGTCGGCGAGGACTGCGAGACACTTGCCGAATGCGTGGCCATGCAGATGAAGAAATCGGGCAAGACGCTTTCCACGGCCGAAAGCTGCACCGGTGGCACCATAGCCATGCAGATAACCCAGCTTGCCGGAGCTTCGGAGTATTACAGGGGCGGAGCGGTGGTTTACTCCAACGATATGAAGGAGCAGATGATAGGAGTCCGACACTCGACTCTCGAGAAATACGGAGCGGTGAGCGAACAGACAGTAGTGGAGATGGTTGAAGGCGTGCGTTCGGTTACGGGCAGCGACTATGCTGTGGCAACAACCGGCATCGCCGGTCCCAGAGGCGGAACACCCGAAAAACCGGTGGGTACGGTGTGGATAGGTATATGCTCGGAACACAAGACCGTCACCAGAAAACTCTCGTTGGGCAACAACCGCCTGCGTACGGTGGAACGTACGGTAAACAACGTTTTCAAGGAACTTTTAAATCTCGTTAAGGAAGAATGTGGAAAATAATTACTAATCCCCGTGTAATCTCCGTCGTGATGCTGGTGCTTTCCAACTGTTTCATGACGTACGCATGGTACGGCCATCTGAAAAACATGTCGAATAAGGCTTGGTATGTGGCAGCCATAGTGAGCTGGCTCATAGCTTTTTTCGAATACATGATACAGGTGCCGGCCAACCGCATAGGTTCGGAAGTGTATTCGCTCCCCCAGTTGAAAATAATTCAGGAAGCCATTTCGCTGACGGTTTTCATACCGTTTTCCATGATAATAATGGGACAACCCTTCAAACTCAATTATCTCTGGGCATGTCTCTGCATGGTTGCCGCCGTATTCTTCATTTTCAAGGATTGAAACACTCGTTTTATGAAAAAGTCAGTACTTATTGCAATGTTTTTCGTGCAGGTTGCTGTGGCACAGAATGTCGTGCCGGCTTTCGATACGCTTGACGGGAAGAAGAATACCGAATACCATTCCGAGATGGGTTATTTCAGGAAAGCTCATCAGGATATAGGCGATCCGCGGTTCATGTTCACCGAAAGCAGAGGAAAGTTTGCTCTCGGCATAGGGGGTACGTTGCACTTCAACGCTTATTACGATTTCAACGGAGCTGTTGACGGTTTCTCGTTTGCCCCTTCGGCAATTTCCGTCCCGACCGATTATACAAACAACATGGGTTTCACGGTGACGGGTACGGAGATGCACCTGAAAGCCAGAAGCTATGTGGGCAGTCACAAGTTCGTCGCATATATGCGTCTTTCGGGCAGTCAGGTCGGCGACAAAGACGAGATACGTCTTTCGCAGGCATACATCTCCATCGACGGATTTACCATAGGAAAGACATATTCGTTCTTCATGGATTTGGAGGCTGGTCCAGCCACCGTTGACCTGCAAGGTCCCAACACGCAGATTTCCAACGTACACACGCTGGTCGGTTACACGCGTGATTTCGGCGGGAAATGGCGTTTCGGCGTTTCTGCCGAAGCTCCGCATTCCATCGGATCCAGTTTTAAAGACGAAGGAATACAACCCGATTATCTCGACCTTCCCGACCTTGCCGGCTATGTGAAGTTAAGCGGAAATCACGGTCATGTGCAGTTGGGTGCTATTTGCCGCAGAATAAGCTACTGGACCAGAGTGCTGAATCTCGGCGTACCGCCCGAAAGTGGCACCAAAGGGGAAAATCATCACGCTTACGGTTACGGAGTGTCGCTCAGCGGCAACTGGAGGCCTGTGCCTGAACTTACCTTTTCCACACAGACGGTTTACGGAAAGGGAATTTCCCGATACATACAGGATTTGTCGGACTTGGACATAAATCTTGGCGGCATATACGATGAACAAATCGGCCAATGGCAACTGGAGACTGTCCCCGCTTATGGAGGATATGTTTCGTGCAGTTATGATTGGTCGGAAAAAGTGCAGACTTCGCTGGTTTACGGTTATACACACCTTTATAAGAAAGACGGCATACTTGTCGCCGATGATTTCAAAAGTTCGCACTACATTGCAGCAAATGCTTTCTACAAATTCACCCCATACTGCCTTTGCGGAATCGAATACCTATACGGGCAAAAATTGATATATGCCGATACCGGCGTTAGGTACGGACATGCAAACCGTATTGACGCGACATTTATTTACAGATTCTAAAACTATTGTCTATGGCCAAACCGAAAGTCGTTTATTATTGTCAGAACTGCGGAGCCCAATCATCGTCGTGGCTCGGGAAATGTCCGCACTGCGGAGAATGGAACACCTTTGTGGAAGAGGTGGTGAAACACGACGACGGAAGCAACAGCCGTTGGGATAAAACGGCGAAGCAGGCTTCGCAGAGCACACCGAAACTCATAAGGCAGATAAGCTACAGCGAAGAGGAACGCATTCCGACAAGCTGTGCCGAATTCGACCGCGTGCTTGGCGGAGGATTGGTGAAAGGCTCGCTCATACTCATAGGCGGAGAACCCGGAATCGGCAAATCGACACTCTTGCTGCAGGTGGCTTTGGGAATAAGAAACCGGAAGGTGCTTTACGTGAGCGGCGAGGAAAGCGAACAGCAGATACGCATGCGTGCCGAACGCATAAACCTCGACAACGAAGCATGCTATGTGGTTTCAGAGACCTCGACGCAACAGATTTTCTCGCACATCGAAGCCTCCAGCCCCGACATAGTGGTTGTCGATTCCATTCAGACAATATCCACCGACGTTATAGAATCTTCGGCAGGAAGCATATCGCAAATACGCGAATGTACGGCCGAATTCCAGCGTTTTTCCAAAACGACGGGCGTGCCGGTGATTCTCATAGGTCACATAACAAAGGACGGAAGTCTGGCCGGTCCTAAAATCATGGAGCACATAGTTGACTGCGTGCTGCAGTTCGAGGGCGACCGCAACTACGGATACCGCATTCTGCGGTCGATAAAGAACCGTTTCGGCTCAACGTCGGAACTCGGCATTTTCGAGATGGACGGCAGCGGGCTCCGCGAAGTGGTGAACCCTTCGGAAATACTTCTTTCGCAGCACGATTCCGACCTCAGCGGGACGGCCATCTCGGCAACCATCGAGGGTCTGCGTCCGATGCTGATAGAGGTGCAGTCGCTTGTAAGCTCGGCGGTTTACGGCACTCCGCAGCGCTCCGCAACGGGCTTCGACCTGAGGCGGCTTTCGATGCTGCTTGCGGTACTCGAGAAACGTTGCGGTTTCAAGCTCGGTGCCAAGGACGTGTTCCTGAACATTGCCGGCGGAATAAAAGTATGCGACCCCGCCATCGATCTGGCCGTGGTTTCTTCGGTACTCTCGTCGAATATCGACATCCCGCTTTCGTCGAAAGACTGCTTCGCCGCCGAGGTGGGACTGTCGGGCGAGATACGCCCTGTGAACCGCGTGGAACAGCGTATTACAGAAGCCGACAAGATTGGTTTCGAACGCATATTCATTTCGAAATACAACGCCAAGGCTCTCGACAAGAGCCGTTACAACATCGAAATTGTAGAGTGTGCCTCGATAGACAGCGTTTTCAGAAAACTGTTCGGCTGAAAAACGACATGCAGGAACCTTTGTGATGGTGGAGATCGTAGCACGATGTCGTTTTGCTGGAAGTAAGTGGCAGAAGGTGTCGTGATGCGTCCGATTTCACGACAAAGTTACGCAGTTTTTTTCAATTGTGCAAGCGTGGGATGGAAAAAAATTATTTTGAGGAAGTCTGTCAGTAGGCAATGCCTTTTTGTAGGAGAGCAGTTTTTGTGTCGGGATCCAGTTCGGGAATGTTCAGTTTGCATTTCCAGCTTGGATCGTAAGGCGTTACTTGTTCCCAATTGGTGAAATTAGGCATGGCGTTTATTTTTTTTACATCTATGTTTTCTGTGTTTTTCAGCAATACAACTTGTTGCCTGCTTATGACGGTGATGTTTTTGGGAATATTGTGTTTTTCCACAATTTTGTCTTTGTAGGATATTTTCTGTTCAAAATCAATCTCGCTGTTTGATAGAAAATATTTTTGATTTATTTTTTTGTAGTCGGCATAAAATGTGATTTTCATGCTCCCTCCAGAATATTTCCGGAAGGATTTTACTAAAAGACGGTATTGTTTCATGCTTTTTTCAGATAAATATCCCTCCATGACAAATTTTTCTATTGCAAGATTTTCTTTGTTGATCAGTAGGGTCAAACACCCGCTACTTTGCATATAGTTGAAACTGAAACTGATGAAATAAAAAGACTTATCGTCTTTTTGGAATTTTTCAAGGCGTAAATTGGAGAAAGAATTTGCTGACAGAAGTTCCAGAACATCAAAATCGGCGACAACAGGGTTGCCTTTTTTTTGCACCATTCTGAAATCTACATTTTCATCAGCCGTTATCAGCCTCATGTATTTCGATGTGTCATATACGGGTAAGGCATATTTGAGTGTCTGAAAGCAGAGTGTCGGGTTGCTGTATGTTTTTCCATGTTTGGTATAACCTCCATGAATGCGGTTCTCCAAACCTTCGGCAAAGCAGCATATGTCATTGTCTATGATGTCGTATTTACGGAAATAAACAGCAGCCATTGTCGTATCGGTACTATAGTTTGTCGGTATCCTTTTCACGACTTCTTTAATCAGGGCTTTTGATTTTGTGTAATCCTGAATGGTTACATTGTTCAGATTAAAAGCTCCGACAGACAGTTTTATGGTGTTTTTTCTGCGTTTGAGTTTATCGACAGTGGTTTCGAAAACATCATACAAGTCGGAGTGGAACGACAATGTGTCGCTCTTGTTCAAACGCTCTGCGGGAATTTCGAAACACCCATTTCCATCGGTGAAGAAAGTGTCGTTTGAAACCAGAATCATGGTGTTCCCAATCGGAATTTTGGTGTCTTTATCGACAACCAAACCGCAGATTTTATTTCTTTGAGCACTCACCAACAGCGAGATGCACGAAAATACGATAATGGCAGCTGTTTTTTTCATGGTTATTTGATTTATTTCGATGCAGATGTACCGATACTAATGACACCTATTCCCAAGTAAAACACACCGTTCCTCAGATGTGTCGTATTGCCGCCTTTCGCTAACTTGCCAAATTCAGCCGCATCTTTGGCCACAAAGCATACTACGCTTTTTATTGCAGACCATGCTTTTACGCAAAAATCCTTGATTTTTTCCAGAATGCAGGACAATCTTTATCGGTGTTGTTCACGCAAAAATCCAAAAACATTTTGTTGAAAGGGTTGTCTTCGTTAAAAGCAATTTCGTACCAATATGAAAAACTATATCTGGCGATGGCTAAGGATACTAAAACGGCATCGTAGTCATTCGTTTCATATTCATCTTCATCTTCTTGGGAAGCAGGAATCGTGTATTTGTCAGTTTCCAATATCTTGTTTTCCAAATCAATTATCATTTTTGAGAAAGATTCGGGAGATATCGCTTCTTCTTGATTCAATATCTTCCGTAAAGTTTGATAGTATTCATTTATGATGGAATTTAATAATTCGTCATCAAACAATGATGAATTATAATCTGTTGTCAATCCTTTAAATGCCAGAGATTTGTTGTCGCTTATTTCCTCAAAAAAATCGTCGGGGGATATCATTTCGAAATTCACGAATCTTTCATTAGAAAAATCAACTAGGGAAGAATGGATTTGCTCGTCAGATAAGTCAATGTTCCCGTGTTTGGAAAAAATGTAGTCGAGACCTTCATTATGCAGTTTCCCTACAAAATCGTAAGGATTGGCTTCGTTTTGCACCATGCATTTCTCGTTTCTTTCATTCTTTACCGTTTCGTTTTCTTCCTTGCTGCATGCGAAAAATATGCATGTACTTGCTATGATTGTTGCCGCAATGGCTGTCATTATTTTTTTCATTGTATCGAGTTTTTAAATGTTTGTGAAAATTTTTCTTTTTTTCCGTACGCCTCCGTCATTGCCTGTCGTTATTCTCGCCCCGCACCATCCGGCAATTCTCCGGCACGGGGCTGCACTTTTCGAGGTAGTGCCGTTTGCCTTCGGGTTTCTTTCCGGTTGGCCAAATCAGGAAAAATTTTTTCTCGAAAAACGGAAAAAAGCTCCGGTTTTGTCCGGAAAAAAGCGTGAAAAAGTTTTCAAAGAACGCGTAAAATGCGGAAATGAACCGTCCTTCAAGGTGTGTCAAGACCTTGTGTAGGGAGTAACTCACTGAAAATCAACATATTATACAGTTTAATATTGTGCATTTTCCATGTTCCTGATTTCACGGCAAAGTTACGGAAAGTTTTCGGATTGTGCAAGCGGTGGAAGGAGAAATTGTTGGAGAAAAGCAACTTTTGACAGTATCTCAAATGTTGTAGTTAGGTGTCTTGTTACAATTTCTACGGAGAAAGGCATGCTCTTCACGATTTGTCATTGTGCATTTTGCGTACAATGATATGTGATATTCCGAATGATAGAATCGGAAATGCCACAAATATGGCTATATAGTCGAATAATGTGATTCCATTGTCGTGTGTCAAGGAACTGATAATGCAACCGCTTGTTAGCGTAAGCCAACTGATGACAGTGCAGATGATGATTTTTTTGTGTTCCATGATATTGACGATCTTTTCTTTCTGGTTTTGGCAGCTTCTTTTATCGCAATTGTTGTTCTCATCAATAAAATTGACAGAAAGATAACTGATAATTTAAATGTTTTCATTTTTCTTTTATTTATTAAGGTATTATTTAATTACAAGTATTTTCACCATTATCATCATTGCCGCTTGCCTTTGGGTTCGTTGTTTTTCGGGGACTGCGGAAACATAGAAAAAATTTTTTTCTCCGGCCGAAAAAAACATTTTTCCCCGTGCTATTCTTTTTTTCAAAGTTGCATTTCATATTGAAAGTTAAGTGTTGTATTATTTGCATTCGCCATCAATGCAATTTTCATTTGAAAAATTCGGAATATAGGCCTCTCTATTCCTGATGCAAAAGGTATCGGTTTTTGTAAAATCCATGTTTTGTAAAAAATGTAAGGTGGGTGGAATGGTATCGTGTTTTTCATAATAAGGAAGACTGTATGTGGATGTGCGTAATATATTGTTTTTATATTTAATTTTTTTGATTTTTGCGACTCCTTTTTTGTTTATTATAATGTTGGTAGGAATACCAAACATGTTGTCCACTGTAGATTCGGATGAAGGAATAATATAGTTTATCAAATTGTTGATTCTGTTTTCTGTATATGTTTTGAATTCAGGCAGAGTGTCTTTCATGTAATACATGTCGGTATTGATTCCGAATTTTGTCAGAAATTCGGCGTTCCATTTTACCCCGCCACAATCATCTTGTATAAAATACCATTTTATTTGAGAAGTGTCACTGTTTTGCCACATGTGAGAGTATGTGCGATTGAACATGTCCAAGCAATGTCCGCAGCAAACACTGTAAAGCACGATGATTTTGTAATGCGAGGTGTCTTTCACTATCAGTTGTTTTAATTCTTCTGCGGTTATTGGAATTTGATCTGTGTATTGGGAGGCTTCTTCTATTCTTTTGGGTGTTTCAATACATATCCTTACGATATTGTCACAACCAGAAAGCAGGCAAAGGGTTGTTATCAGTAATATTTTAAGAAACTTCATGGTGTATGTGTTTTAATCGTCTTATTGGCTAAAAGCCAATAAGAACGATGGTTCAGTTGTTACATTTTCTTGAATGGGACTTTTATGTAATATTGATTTTTTTCGACAAAAGATTTCAAGATTGGATATGTCCCCATGGGAATAAAAATCGGGGACTTCATCTCGTGAGAGTTCAACCATTCTTCGTCATCAATTATCATATTGTCGTTGAAATCCACGATGCCGGATTCTATTTCCTCAAAGTAGGTATCATTTAAATCATCGTTGCAGCACGAGAAATCAAACAACATGTCAATACATTGTTCTTCAAAGTTTGTTAAACAGATTGCAATGGGTTCGTCATCTTTCATATATTGTTCCCCAAAATATCCAGAAGCACAATTCTCTTTGCTACCAATTTCGAATATTTGAGACACGTTGTCTATTGTAAATAACCCACCAAACCAAAGCCAACACATTCCTTTAAATCCATGACAATCGTAATGTTCATCTACCTTTTTTTTCTTGCCGGTTTTTACTGTTACGATTACTGCAGTATTAAAATCAGATGAATTTGACTTGAGTTTACTTTCAAACATTCCGTTTTTTACCGTGTTTTCTTCTTCCTTGCTGCATGCGAAAAATATGCATGTGCTTGCTATCATTGTTGCCGCAATGGCTGTCATTATTTTCTTCATTGTTGTCAGATTTTGATTATCATTACTTTTTTCTTTTTTTCGTACGCTTCCGTCATTGCCTGTCGTTATTATTGCCCCGCACCTTCCAGCAATTCTCCGGCCCGGGGCTGCACTTTTCGAGGTAGTGCCGTTTGCCTTCGGGTTTTGACTTGAGAATTTCGGGCAGGAAATTTTTTCCGTTTCCGGAGAATTTTTTTTCGTTTCCGTACTGGAAAACAGAAAAAACAACTTCAAAGAACGCGAAAAATGCAGAAAAAAAGTACCTTTCAAGATTACTTATAATCTTGATGGGGGGGTAATTCTCTAAAAGTCAGTAAGTTACAAAGGTTTATCTTTCGCATTTTCTGTCTGTTCGATTTCACGGCAAAGTTACGGAAAGTTTTCGGATTGTGCAAGCGGTGGGAAAAATTTATAAGAAAGCAGATGTGGCAAAATGTCGCATCAGAAAGAGAGGTTGAAATCCGAGATACTACAATGCCTCATTGTTGTTTGTACGGAAATTTCAATTATTTACATCTGTGATCCGAACATACTGGTATTTCAGGCATATCATCATTGTAGTTGCAGAAAGTCGTATCTGCTTTTGAAAAATTGATATTTTCAATTGCTTCGTCCAACATGTTTATATTCATGGTTCCCTGTCGTAGAGTGCCGTTGGTATATTTGCTTAACAGAATTTTAACCCGACCTTTTTTGTTGACAATGAAACTGGCAGGTATTCCACAGAGATTGTCAAAGTCGGTTGATTGAGATTCAAAAAGGTAGTTGGCTAAATTGTTGAATTTAGATGAATTAAATGGTGAAAAATCTTTTTCCTTATTGTTTTTAAAGTAATACATGGTCGTTTTTATGCCATTCTTTTCCAAAAATTTCCTGTTCCATTTCAATGTTCCGCAGTCGGATTGGATAAAATACCATTTTGTTTCAGATGTGTCTGTAGAGTTCCACATTTGTGGAATTGTTTCCGAAAACAGGGATTCACATCCGTCGCACCCCGGTTTATATAGAATGACAATCTTGTAATGCAATGTGTCGTTAATAAGTTTGTGTTTCAGTTCTTCTTTTGTGATTGCTATTTGGTCAGGATATTTGTGAGCAGTACGAACTTTATAATTAGTTTCAATATTTGTTTCGATAAATCCGCATGAGCTCAGTAGTATTATTGAGAAGATCAGGAATGCACTATTTTTCATGATATGTGGAATTTAAAAGCACACCCACACAAATTGTTGTATGAGTGTGCTGTTGTGTTTTTACTATTTTGCTAAAATAAAAGGAGTTTTGATACAAATAAACTGTTCTTCAAAAAATGGTTCGGGAGTGTAATATCCTTTGGGAATAACAAATCTGTCCGTTAAATTGAGACTTGACAGAAATTCCTCATTGTCAACAATGATGTCCTCTGATATCTCAATAGGGGTGGCATTTATTATGTTTTCATGGATTATTTCTGTCATGAAATCGTCAACAAATGCGTAATTGATAAATATATTCGTTTCGTTTTCCCGTATTCCGATAAAACCGAATGATTCTTGAAATTTTTTGCATTCTTCAATGTTGGCTTTTGAACCGAATTCCAGTTTGCAAATACCCCAACAAGGTTTGCACGAGCCATCTTTTCTTTTTTTTCCAATGATTATATTGATTGCTCTAGAAGTAGTACAATCTCCTACAAAATCATATCGTATGGACTCTGTTTCCAAAGATTTATCCTGAATATTGATTGTATCACTGTTTTCTTCCTTGCTGCATGCGAAAAATATGCATGTGCTTGCCATGATTGTTGCCGCAATGGCAATATATATTTTTTTCATTGTTGTCAGATTTTGATTATCATTCCTTTTTTTCCTTTTTTCCGTACGCTTCCGTCATTGCCTGTCATTATTATTGCCCCGCACCTTCTGGCAATTCTCCGGCACGGGGCTGCATTTTTCGAGGTAGCGCCGTTTGCCTTCGGGTTTCTTTCGGGTCGGTGAAATCAAGGGAAATTTTTTTCCGTTTTCTGGAAAAAATTCTCCGTCCTGTCCGGAAAAAAGCGGAAAAATTTCAAAGAACAGCGAAACTGCACACGGAAACCACGCCCTCACTGCAACAGCAAAGGGTTGCAATAGGGGGGCAATTCGTTGAAAATAAATGTGTTATGT
>JAZRZP010000043.1:0-143043 GCA_045601425.1 Bacteroidales bacterium | reverse complement strand
CAGGTTGATGCTGAATACTCGCCCCAGAAAAAGATTGAACTTCCTTTCTCCCATTCAAGAAATTTTTCGTATCTTTGCATCCGATTTTAAATTAATAAATATTGTAAACAAAGTTGCATTTGTAACTTGAATTCAGCTCTTGTTTGATGAAAGCAACTTTTCTATAGTTAATATGGAGTTCATCATTTTTGTTCTCCAGTGCTTTTATCAATTCGGAAGGAACACTATTTCTGTGTGAAAAAGTTTCGACAGGTTCTTCCACAATTGATGATGAAGGAGTCGTTTCAATCTTTGATAAAACAGATAAAATTGCAAATGGAGCAACCATTGCTCTTGCGGTTAAATTCAAGCCCCAATTGTAGTACCGTTTGTCTCCGACACCACTCCAATTGTGTGTTCTTCCTCTATTATTGCCGTTATATCCCATTGTTATCCTCTGTATGGAATGTTAGAATGTGTTACTTTACAATCAATAAATCCTTTTGCATGTAAAAATTCGCGCATCGATATTTCTGATAGTTCGTGTTCTGCCACAGGGCCAAAACGAACTTCCTTTAGCACTGTTTTTGGGAAAAATTCTTTCACGTATGGTACAACTATGCCCTTGGAATATCTATAATGAATTTCTCCTCCCTCTTTATCGAAAAGTTTATCGCCTATTCCGTATATACGAACTTCTTTCTCGTAATCATAGTTTTTATCCTTTCTCAATATAGCGTACATTAACAAGAGGGGAATCAACAGTCCCATATAATCCTTAAAAGATATTCCTTTAAACATACTCCCTTGAATGATGTGTCCAAAGGACTTTTCTATATTTGTGTCATATTCACTATCTGAATAGAAACAAGGCTGCAATCTTCCAGCATACTGTGATAGTAACAGTTTCGTATCAAATGCAAGCATCACACCCTTCCCCCCATCGCCATAGGTGTTCCACATTATTAAGCTATCTTCTGCCATAGATAAACTAATGATGTGGTCGCTTTGATGTGCTTGCTTTATGCCCTCAACAAGGTAGTTTGGTGGATTCCATGATTCTATCCGTCTTATTCCACATTGCAATTCCTCCTTGTCATTCATATATGAATAGCGCGATGCCCAAAGACATAATTCTTTTTGAGGGCTGGGATTATTTACCACAATTCCATTCAAAAAGACATCTGTACTACAATAGTAGTATAGATATTTTACATTCAGAAGTCGTTTCCATTCATAAAACGTTTCCTCCGCAATCTGAATGAACAATTCGTTGTTCTGGTTTTTTGTATTGTCTTTGCTTGTACTCATACTTGTTTCATTTCTGCATTTTCACCGCGCACAGGTGCGGGGTGGCGTTGCAGGGCTGCAAATTGACCGCGCATATATGCGCAGAGGGTTTACAGCACTGTTTGGCGGTTGTGCATATATGCGCGGTGCGTTTCATCATTCGGTGAGTGGAGGATTAATTATTGACTGTATATTCCCAATCCATTCACGGAAATGCCTACAGCTCTGCATTAAAACAGGCAAACCAATTGCTGATGTTACCACAGCTCCACTACGAGGTTTATTATAACTATATTTTTGCTTTCCTTCGATGGCAGCAATAATTCTTTTGCTTGGTGCTGTTGCTGGACTATTGTTGATTAATTCGGGATTACCATTATATCTTACCAAGACATTTCCTAGGCTTTCAATCTCTTTGCTACAATTAGGATACTCATTAGTGAGTTTTGTTATGTCACAAAACATAAGTGCTTCGAACTCGTGAAGCTGTATGTATGGGATGAATCTAGGTGAATTAATATCTGTAGCAAACGCTCTTTCTATTTTTTCAACCTTTACATAAGCATCATCAATTCCATTATATTGAAACATACCAGGGAAATCACTTGGCAGTGCGTACAGATCGAACATTGTCGTGAAATAATGTGTTTCACTATTTCTATGTGCAACTGATCTCATCCACATTGACAAATCATTCTTGGCTTGCTGATAATTTATTAACCCTCCTTGGGCACCCTTTTTTCGTGAAGTATATAGAAGTTGACTTTTTATTACTATACCACATCCAAACAGATATGGCTTTAATACTTCTTTAATAAACCTCTCCTCGGTCGGTCCTTCACAAAGGATATTGAGAATGGTAGTGTTCATAATGGCCGTCCTCCTATCACATTTTTATTCCACAACTCGCTAAGAGTGTATTCTTCCAACCATTCGGAATAATCCTGACCATTCAGTTTTCTTGCAACAGTGCATTGGTTCTCTTCATCACGCTCAATAACTGTTACATCATTCGCTTCGAAACCATCAATCAACGCTGGAGACTGCGTCGCCACAATTATCTGTGCATGAAGCGAAGCGTCTTTTAACATTTCGGTCAACTGGTCGATGGCATAGGGATGTAGACCAAGTTCAGGTTCATCAATAATAATTACTCGTGGCATTGTTTTTTCTGGTTGAAGCAATAATGTTGCCAAAGCGATGAATCGGATAGAACCATCGGAAAACTGGTCAGCGGACAACACATAGTCATTCGCAGAGATGTCTGTCCATTTCAAAGACACATATCCGTTGTCTGGTTCTAGATAAAAGTCTTTGAATTGAGGGACAACTTCTCGAATATAACTTACTATTCTCTCATATGATTCCTTATAGTTGCTTTTAAGAAACAATAAGAAGGATGCAAGATTGTTAGCCTCTGACTGCAAATAATTTGCAGAGTCCTTGGGAGAAGCTTGCCTCATTGGGGATTCTGAAGAAGAATCACTAAATTGATATACTTTGCAACCAGAAAGAATATCCCATACAATATTGCTATCCGTTCCTTGGGGATTGACTAAAGCAGATTCATTATAATCTGATTTTAATGGCTTTTTGTTGAGATTCTCATCCTTGGTGCTTTTCCATTCTATTTCTTCAGAACTGACAATAAGTCTATTGGGAACTGCATTGGTCAAATAAAACCTATAAACATCATAAGAATTAATACCATCAAAACGTATCTCTGCACACAATGTAGGTGTTTTCTTGGCACCATAATAGAGAAATTTTTGATTAGTTCCTGATTTAGCAATAAACTGTTGTAAACTTCCATTCATCATATAGCCAACCATCTTGAAGAAACTAACGATATTGCTTTTCCCAGCCCCGTTCGCTCCCAATAAGATGTTAATATTGCCAATGTCAAGCGTTACCGGTTTGTCAAAGGCTATTGATTTAAATCCTTTGATTGTGATCTTTGTAAGTTTATGATTACTTTTTCTCATAATAAATGATATTATTAAAAGCTGGGCAGCCCTTGCGAGCTGCCCGGCTTTGTATTGAATGAGAAGATTTATCACTTGTTTTCGTTCAGTTTCTTGTAACCTTCGTAGCGGAGCTTAGCAAACTGTTCGGTCTTGGCGAACAGTTCCTTGGCTTCTTCGGGGAAGGTCTTGAGCAACGAGTTGTAACGTACTTCGCCCATGATGAAGTTCTGGAATTTAGCCCAGTCGGGTTCTTTGCTGTCCAAGTGGAATCCGTTCTGACCTGCTTCTTCTTCGTCCGGGTTGAAGTGCCACAGGTGCCAGTAACCGCATTCAACTGCCATTTTCTCTTCATTCTGAGTGCGACCCATGCCAACTTTGATACCGTGGTTGATACAAGGAGCGTAGCAGATGATGAGTGACGGTCCGTGATAAGCTTCAGCTTCTTTTATTACCTTGAAGTACTGAGCCTGACTTGCACCCATTGCAACCTGTGCAACGTAAACGTAGCCGTAAGATTTGGCAATCATGCCGAGGTCTTTCTTGCGAACTTTCTTACCGGAAGCTGCGAATTTGGCAACAGCGCCCGCAGGAGTTGCTTTGGGAGACTGTCCGCCAGTGTTGGAGTAAACTTCGGTATCGAGAACGAGAACGTTTACGTCTTCGCCGCTGGCAAGAACGTGGTCCAATCCACCGAATCCGATATCGTAAGCCCAACCGTCACCGCCGAATATCCACTGCGATTTCTTAACGAGGTGGTCTTTCAGGTCAACGATCTGTTTGCAGTAGTCGCAATTGCATTTGCTTGCCATTTCAACGATTTGCGGAGCAAGTTTTGCTGTTGTTTCGCCACATTCGCGGTTGTCAATCCATTCCTGGAACATAGCCTTCAGTTCAGCTGAGCAGCACTGGCAGTTGGCGATGGCTTCCTTCATGATGCGTTCAACCCGATCGCGCATCTTGCGTGTAGCCGTTGCCATACCGAGGCCGAATTCAGCGTTGTCTTCGAACAAGCTGTTTGCCCAAGCAACACCCTTACCGCTACGATAGTTTTTGCAATAAGGAGTAGCAGGAGCAGAACCGCCGTAGATTGAAGAACATCCTGTTGCGTTGGCAACGATCATGCGTTCACCGAACAACTGGGTGATGCATTTGATGTACGGAGTTTCGCCGCAACCTGCACAAGCACCCGAGAATTCGAACAGTGGCTGTGCGAACTGGCTGTTCTTTACGCTTGCAGCCTTGTCGATCATGTTGTCTTTGTAAGTAACCTTGTGCTGAGCGTATTCCCAGTTTTCGGCTTCTTTCATCTGAGTTTCGAGAGGTTTCATAACCAAAGCTTTTTCCTTGGCAGGACAAACGTCGGCACAGTTGCCGCAGCCTGTACAATCCAAAGCGGAAACCTGCATGCGGAAATGCATTCCGGCGAGTTCCTTCGGAGCCTTGATGTCGGCAGTGTTCATGCCTGCAGGAGCGTTTTTCTTTTCATCGTCGGTCATTACTACCGGACGGATAGCTGCGTGAGGACAAATCAAAGAACACTGGTTACACTGGATACAGTTTGCAGCGTTCCATTCAGGAACAACGGTAGCAACGCCACGTTTTTCGTAGGCTGTAGTACCTGCAGGGAATGTACCGTCAACGATTTCCTTGAAAGCGCTTACGGGAAGGTCGTTACCGCACTGTGCAACCATCGGACGCATTACATTGTTGATGAATGCCGGATCGCTTGCATTGTGTGCGAATTCGAAATCGGTCGTGCAGCTGAGGGTTGCCCATTCTGCCGGAATTTCGACTTTTACGATTTCACCGCCGCGGTCAACGGCTGCGTAGTTCATGTTTACAACGTCTTCACCCTTCTTGCCGTAAGATTTAACGATGAATTTCTTCATCTGTTCTACTGCGAGGTCGTAAGGAATTACGCCCGATATTTTGAAGAATGCAGACTGGAGAATAGTGTTGGTACGGTTGCCGAGTCCGATTTCTGCAGCAATCTTGGTAGCATCGATAATGTACATTGTAATGTGGTGCAATGCTAGATATTTCTTAACGAAATCGGGAAGGTTCTTCTTGGTTTCTTCAACGCTCCACGGAGAGTTGTAGAGGAAAGTACCGTTATCTTTCAGACCGCGCAGACAGTCATATTTTCTCAGATAAGAAGGAACGTGAACTGCCACGAAATCGGGAGTACCAACGAGGTAAGGAGCCAAGATAGGCTGGTCGCCGAAACGGAGGTGCGAGCAGGTGTATCCGCCTGATTTCTTGGAGTCGTAGTCAAAGTAAGCTTGGCTGTATTTGTCGGTGTTGTCGCCAATGATTTTGATGGAGTTTTTGTTTGCACCTACAGTACCATCAGCACCCAAGCCGTAGAATTTGGCTTCGAAAGTTCCTTTGGGAAGAATCGAAATTTCCTGACCGACTTTCAGTGATTTGAAAGTAACATCGTCGTTGATGCCTACCGTGAACTGGTTCATCGGTTTTGCAGAAGCGAGGTTTTCGTAAACTGCAAGGATGTGTGCCGGAGTAGTGTCTTTTGAAGACAGACCGTAACGGCCGCCAATGATCATGGGCTTGTTGGGACAATCCTTGAAAGCTTCTACTATGTCGAGGTACAGAGGATCTCCGTTTGCACCGGGTTCTTTTGTTCTGTCGAGAACGCAGATGCGTTTTGCAGAAGTCGGGAACACTTCGCACAGATATTTTACCGAGAACGGACGGTAGAGGTGAACGCTGATGAGACCGAGTTTCTTGCCGGCTGCATTTTCTCTGTCGATGACGGTTTTGATAACGTCATTGATTGAGCCCATGGCTACGATAACGTCGGTAGCGTCTTTTGCACCGTAATATGTGAAAGGAGCGTATTCACGGCCTGTGATTTTGCTCATTTCCTTCATATATTTTGCTACGATGTCGGGAAGAGCGTCGTAGTACTGGTTCTGCAGTTCGCGAGTCTGGAAATAGATGTCGGGGTTCTGTGCAGTACCGCGTGTTACGGGATGTTCCGGATTCAGAGATCTTTCGCGATATTCTTTCAGAGCTTTCCAGTCGATGAGTTTTGCAACATCTTCCTGATTAGTTGCTTCCACTTTCTGTATTTCGTGAGAAGTACGGAAACCGTCAAAGAAGTGTACGAAAGGAACACGGCCTTCGATTGCAGCGAGGTGAGCTACGGGAGCAAGGTCCATGATTTCCTGTACGGAACCGGTTGCCAGCATGGCGAAACCTGTCTGACGGGCACTCATAACGTCGGCGTGGTCACCGAAGATTGACAAAGCCTGTGCTGCCAAAGCACGTGCCGATACGTGGAATACACCGGGAAGCAATTCGCCGGCTATTTTGTACATGTTAGGTATCATAAGCAACAAACCCTGCGATGCTGTGTAGGTTGTTGTCAAAGCACCTGCCTGCAATGAACCGTGAACTGCACCGGCTGCACCGGCTTCACTCTGCATTTCAACAACTCTGACGTTTTCACCAAAAATGTTTTTACGGCCGCCTGCGCTCCATTCGTCAATGTATTCTGCCATAGGGCTCGAAGGAGTGATAGGGTAAATAGCGGCAACTTCGCTGAACATGTACGCAACGTGTGCTGCTGCACAGTTACCGTCGCATGTCATAAATTTTTTATCTGCCATATTACTAACTATTTGTGTTTTAATGTATTATAAAAATTTTCTCTTTTTTTTTGAGAGTACAAAGATACATATTATTTTTGAGTCTGCAAAGCTTTTTCACCTTATTTTTTCACATGATACGGTGTGCAAAAAAATATTTGCAAAAAAAATCGCGGGCAGAAACTGCCTTTCCGGATAGAGTTGAAAATACCGGAAAGCACAACACTCTAAAAACAAGCCATTTACAAAACGCCATGCACCCAACGGATTTTTCCGCAAACAAAACACTTTCCCCGTTTACGTGCCAGCAAAGTGCGGCAAAAAAAAATAAATTTTTTTATTCTAAAAAAAAGTTGTAACTTTGTAATTCCAAAAAAAACAAAAATAAACATAAATCATTCATTATGAACAATATAGATTGGAAAAACCTGCCATTTGGCTACATGAAAACCGATTACAACGTACGTTGTTACAATCGTAACGGACAATGGGGAGCCGTAGAATTATCGTCTTCCGAAGAAATTTCAATACACATGGCTGCAACATGCTTGCACTATGGACAAGAAGCATTCGAAGGTCTGAAAGCCTTCCGCTGCAAGGACGGAAAGATACGCATTTTCCGTCTGGAAGAAAATGCTGCACGTCTGCAGAGCACTTGCCGCGGTATCATGATGCCGGAACTTCCGACAGAACTTTTCCGCGAAATGTGTATCAAGGTGGTAAAAATGAACGAACGCTTCCTTCCTCCCTACGGAGAAGGTGCTTCGCTGTACCTGCGTCCCCTTCTGATAGGCACAGGCGCACAGGTTGGTGTTAAGCCTGCCAACGAATACCTGTTCGTTATTTTCGTAACTCCGGTTGGACCGTATTTCAAAGGCGGTTTCATGGCAAACCCGTACGTAATCACACGCAAATATGACCGTTCTGCTCCTCTCGGAACGGGTATCTACAAAGTCGGCGGAAACTACGCAGCCAGCCTCCGTGCACACACCGAAGCCTGCACCGGCGGCAAATACGCCTGCGAATTCTACCTTGATGCAAAAGAAAAGAAATTCATCGACGAAGCCGGCGCTGCCAACTTCTTCGGCATCAAGAAAAACACATACATCACTCCTCTTTCGACATCCATTCTTCCTTCAATCACCAACAAGAGCCTCATGCAGCTTGCAGAAGACATGGGCATGAAAGTGGAACGCCGTCCCATTCCCGTTGAAGAACTTGCTGAATTTGAAGAAGCAGGTGCTTGCGGCACAGCAGCCGTTATCAGCCCGATAGAACGCGTTGACGATCCCGAAGCCGGCAAATCTTACGAATTCGGCAAAGAACCGGGTCCTTGGTCAAAGAAACTTTACGAAAGACTCCGTGCTATCCAACTCGGCGAATACGAAGACACTCACAACTGGAACACCATCATTGACTGAAACTGTCACGTGAGATAACAGAAAAACGGGAGTCCTCTGATTCCCGTTTTTTTTTACGCCAAAAAAAGGAGGACCGCAATCCTCCTTTTTTCATATTTTCACCGACTGTAATCTTACAGATGAACGGCTTTGCCGTAGGCCTGTTCGATGGCTTCCATGACGGCTTCCGACATTGTCGGGTGCGGATGTATTGAAGAAACCACCTGTTTTGCCGTAAGTCCGTTCTGACGGGCGGTAACTATTCCGGCAATCATTTCGGTAACGTTGTCGCCGCAGAAATGTGCACCGAGAATCTGGTCGGTCTTGGCATCAATGACAATCTTGATGAAACCATCACGGTTTCCGGCAGCCGTGGCCTTTCCCGAAGCTGTGTACGGGAATTTTCCCACGAGGACTTCGTAACCGGCTTCGCGAGCTTTCTTTTCGGACATGCCGACAGAGGCCACTTCCGGAGTGGTATATGTACAGCCGGGGATATTGCTGTAATTTACGGGCTGAGGATTGCCACCGGATATTTTTTCAACACATACGAGAGCTTCTGCTGAAGCAACGTGTGCCAAGGCCGGACCGTGAACCACGTCACCGATTGCATAATATCCGTCAACATTGGTCTTGTAGTAGTCATCGACAACGATTTTCGTGCGTTCGACAGTGATTCCTACTTCTTCCAGACCGATGTTTTCCAAGTTCGTGATAACGCCGACAGCAGAAAGAACCACGTCGCAGTCAACGACTTCGGTACCTTTTTTGGTCTGAATGGTAACGTGACACTCATCGCCGTCGATATCGACTTTTTCTACCGAAGCAGATGTCATGACTTTCATGCCCATTTTGCGGAACGAACGGCTGATCTGTGCAGACACGTCTTCGTCTTCGTTCGGAACGATGTTCGGCATGAATTCAACCAATGTCACCTGCACGCCTATCGACTGATAGAAAAATGCGAATTCGCTGCCGATGGCACCGGAGCCCACGACAACCATTCTCTGCGGTTTCTGTGGCAAAGTCATTGCTTCGCGGTAGCCGATTATTTTCTTGCCGTCCTGCGGAAGGTTCGGCAGGTTGCGTGAACGTGCACCGGTGGCAATGATTATGTGGTTAGCTTCGTATGTTGCCACTTCACCTTCGGCATTGGTAACTTCGACCTTTTTGCCGGGTTTTACCTTGCCGGTGCCTACAAGCACGTCAACATTGTTTTTCTTGAGAAGGAACTGAACTCCCTTGCTCATTGTCTCGGCCACGCCGCGGCTGCGTTCCACCATTGCCGGAAGGTCGGCTTCGACAGGTTGTGCGGCAACGCCGTAGTTGGCGGCATGGTTTATGTAATTGAAAACCTGAGCACTTTTCAGAAGGGCCTTTGTGGGAATACAGCCCCAGTTGAGGCATATCCCGCCAAGGTTTTCACGTTCTACAACGGCTGTTTTCATACCCAATTGGGCTGATTTTATGGCAGCTACATATCCTCCGGGACCGCTACCTATTACTATTACATCGTAGTTCATTATCTCTTACATTTTTAGTTATCTGATTATAAATTACTTATCAAATCAAAGCTTTCAAGAAGCCATCGGCAAAGATACTAATTTTTTCTTGATTTTCCAATGTTGTCTGCCAAGTATTTCATATTTTCGAGGACTTTCTGCTTTACAAGTTCATCGAAATCGGCACGGTCGGGGGAAAATATTTTCACCGTAACCGGCAGGTAGAACACCGGCAGGTGGGAGATTCCGGCATACAGTGGATTGCCGAGCAGACGTGCAGCATCTTTCTCGGTGGTGAATATGACTTTTGACACGGACTTCAGACCAGCGAACTCTTTTTCAATGAGTTCCACGTCGAGGCGTGTAAAATCGTGATGGTCGGGGAACTGCAGTAGTCTGGTGTTTGAACGGGAGGACAAATGCTCAAACAACGGCTGGGGATTGGCAATCCCCGTAAACAGCAGTACATCTGTAATTCCGGAAAAATCAAAGGCAGAATCCCGTTCATTAAGGGCAATTGGAGTACCATACTCGAAGCCTGAAAAGAATATTTTCGGGCTGTTTTTTACCTTCATTCTATCCGCAAAACTCCTGATTTCGGCAGGACTCGTTTCCGGCGGGACCTTGGTAACGATGACCACATCGGCTCTGCAGCTGCCCCTACGCGGCTCCCGCAAATTTCCGAAAGGGAGTGTCATGTCGCGAAAAAAAGGGTTCCCGAACTCCGTGAGCAGAATGTTTATGGCAGGTTTGATGTAGCGGTGCTGAAAGACGTCGTCGAGGATTATGACCTGAGGAGGATTGGCGGAATCCATGAGTTTTACGACGCCGTCGTTGCGTTTTTCACAGACAGCGACCCTCACGTTGGGAAATTTCCTTGCAATCTGGAGAGGCTCGTCACCGACATCGCAGGCGGTGCTGTTTTCCGTTGCCTCCACAAAACCCTTTGTCCTGCGCTTGTAACCGCGGCTGAGCATTGCAACGGAATACCTGTCTTTCAAAAGTCCGAGAAGATATTCCACATGAGGTGTCTTGCCGGTGCCGCCGGTGCTGAGATTTCCCACTCCTATTGTGGTAACTCCGTGCGACTTTTCCTTTTTCAGCCCCCAATCAAAAAGAAGGTTGCGAATGGAAGTTCCAACAGGATACCATATCGTAAGCGGGAACAGAAGCCACGCAAATATCTTTCTTATCATCAATGTTCTGTTCATTGTCAAAATGCGAAATCTGACAAAACGTCCAAGAGTTTCCGGGATACACCAATGTCCGGAAATTTAACTTTGCAAAGATACTAATTTTTTCCGAATTGTGGTTCACAAATCACGATTCACCCGTACAAAAGCATTTATAGCAATGAAAATCAAACAATTAAATTTCAGAATCGGACAAAACACCTCATCACTGCACAGGGAACTCGATTCTCCGTATTTTCTCATTGCAAAAGCGAGGAATTTGCCAATGCCTGCCGAGAAACGGAACCTCATTACGACAATTTGTCCTGACGCACGGTTTCATTACCGGCCATGCTGCTTATTTTCAAAAAAAACGTATCTTTGCAGTCTGAAACGGAGAACGCATTTCGGCATATATCACTATACGTCAACGAGATAAAAAAGATACAGGCAGTGAAAAACAGACGATTTTTCGGGACAATATGCGGCATTCTGGCCGCCATATTCTACGGCACCAACCCTTTGGGCGCACTGAAACTCTATGGAGAGGGCATGAACACCAACTCGGTGCTACTGTTCCGTTTCGGTCTGGCATGGATCATCGTTGCCGCCATAATGCTTTTAAGGCATGAAAATCCGAAGGTCACGAAAAAGGAATTCTGCACCCTTACCGCATTGGGGTTGCTCTTCACCGCCTCGTCGCTGACTCTGTACCTCAGTTTTCACTACATGGCAGCCGGTGTAGCGTCCACCATTCTGTTCACGTATCCCGTGATGACGGCCGTTATAATGGCATTGCTGTTCAAGGAACGTGTCGGAGCAAACACGGCAATATCCATCGTGCTGTCGCTGGCAGGCGTTCTGCTCCTCTACTGGAGCGACCTCGAAGGCACGTTGAACACCGCAGGCGTGATTCTGGTTCTGGTTTCGGCACTCACCTACGCCATATACATAATCGTAGTGAACCGCTGTCCGCTTCAGATGTCGTCGTTCAAGATAAATTTCTACGTAATTTTGTACTGTGCCCTTGGCATGGTGACCTTCGGTCTAATTTCAGGTTCTCCCATCATTGTTCCGCACACGGGGACAGCATGGTTTTACGTATGCTGGCTTGCAGTGGTTCCCGCTACCCTTTCGCTGGTGCTCATGGTTTACGCATCGAAATACGTCGGTGCCACACCGACGGCGATACTCGGAGCTCTGGAGCCTCTCACCGCAGTATTGATAGGCATTCTTGTCTTTGACGAGCTTTTCAGCATACAACTCGGCATCGGCATCGTGCTTATCCTTTCGGCTGTAATTATCATAGCCGTGGGAAAGAACCGGAAGTCTTCGCAATGATGGAAGCGACTTTTCGAAACATTTTCTTGCACAATCGAAAATAAACTCGTAATTTTGCAAAACACTTCACGAAAAAAACAAAGACAAAACTCACCGTGAAAAAGCAACGTTTACAGAACATGAGGGGCGATTTTGCCAACATCCGCGACTCGATAGTGATGATGTATCACTGCGACAGAGCACTTTTCATTTCGAAAATGCTCATTACCGTTGTACAGAGTGTGCTGCCGCTCATGAGCCTCTACGTTTTGAAACTTCTCATTGATTTCGTCACTGCCAGCATCGGTGCAGGCGAGCTGCAGGTTGCAGGAGTTGTAAGATACGTGCTGTTCTTCTGCGGAATATTCCTGTTCACGCGGCTCATGTCGCTGTGTGCCAGACTTGTAAACACTTTTTTCACCCAGAAACTCAGCGACCACATCAGCAATGCTCTGCACATGAAATCTGCTGAACTTGACCTGTCGTACTACGACAATTCGGCCTACCATGACACATTCCACCGTGCCCAGCAGGAAGCCTCGTTCAGGCCGATTCAGATTCTGAATTGCTTCACGTCAATCACCGGCAGTTTCATATCTCTTGCAGGAACGGTTGTAATACTGTCATCGTTTTCGTGGGCAGTAATCATAATAATGCTGTTCGCCTGCCTGCCCGATTTCCTTGTAAGGCTGTACAAATCGCGAAAAATATACACTTGGAACAAAGACCATACCGAACTTTTCAGAATGGCCAACTACACTTCGGCCCTGCTCACGAACCGCAATTCGGCCAAGGAAATACGGATTTTCAGCCTTGCCGACCACCTGCGCGGCAAATTCAACGGTCTGCGTAAAGAAATACGCCAGCAGATAATAAAAATAAACATGCGTCTGACGGTGCTTGACGTGACAGCTGTCATTTTCGAAGCCACCGCACTGTTTTTCATCGTGCTCATGCTCATAAACGGCACAATAGCCGGAGCCATAACCATAGGCGGTTTCGTGATGCTTTTCGAGGCATTCCGGAAAGGACAGTCTTATGTAGAAAGTGCAATAGGCGGAATAACAGGACTTTACGACAACAAGCTCTTTCTCAGGAATCTATTCGAATTTCTCAAACTCACGCCGAAGATATTTTCACCGGAGAAGCCCGTTTCTTTCCCTGAAAAAATCACCAGCGGCATTGAATTCAGGAACGTATCATTTTCATATCCCGACAGTTACAAACAGGTTCTGAAAGATTTCAGCCTTTCGGCAAAACCGGGCATAATAACACATCTGGAAGGCGAAAACGGTTTCGGCAAGACCACTCTTATAAAACTTCTTTTCAGGCTGTACGATTGTGACGAGGGAGAAATCCTCATCGACGGTACCAACATCAAAGAGTTCGATCTCAAAGAGTTACGTTCAAACATTTCGGCAGTATTGCAGGATTTCATGCAATACAACCTTTCGGTGAAGGAAAACATATCTTTCGGTGACATTGACCGCCGTTGCACGGAGGCGGAAGTGTCGAAGGCAGCTGGAATGAGTACTGCGGCCGATTTCATCGAGAAATTTCCGAAAGGCTACGACACTAATCTTGGCCGGTATTTTGCCGAAAGCGAAGATCTGAGCATGGGACAATGGCAACGGATAGCCCTTGCAAGGGCGTTCTACTCCAAGGCTCCCATTCTCGTACTTGACGAACCGACGAGCTGGATGGACAAGAAATCAACGGAGATCTTCTACAACACCATCGAGGAACTGCAGAAAGATCGCATCATCATTCTCGTAACGCACAAGTAATCACTACTCCACATATTCTATACGCAACCCAACATCCTTGATACCAATCAGATTGGTGTCGCGGGTGGCCTGCGAAATACGGAACTGGTAAAGTCCCTTCTGCGGAAATTTGACGTTTCTTCTCAAGAAGTAGCGGTTATCGACATATTTGCCCGAAACCTTTCCGTACCACCTTCCGTCGACATCGGCAAGAGGGCACTCCATGGTATCGAGAGCCACACCGCCATCGGGAAACAGGGTTTTAATGAACAGGAAAGTCTTGTCGTAGGGATAATCCTGAGTGTTTCTCAATTCAACGAAAAAATTGAACGGGCTGTGAGTATTGTCCACATCCACGTTAAAAAACACATCGCTGTTCATGTTCCACCCTTCGGCATTCACGCTCTGATGATCGGAGAAATATACATTCCTGTCGCAGGCGGACATGAGACATGCAATTACGGAAAGGGATATTATAAAGTTCTTAATTTTCATTTTTGGGAGCATTGTTGTTTTTCTGGTGTTGGTCTTTGTTGGAGTGGTTCCGCTTTTTATTGTTGCCGCCGTTCTGTTTCTGCTGACGTGACTGCGGATTGTCGCCGTTCTGTTTCTGCTGGCGGTTTCCGTTCTTGCGTTCTCCGTTCTGGTTCTGCTGACGACCGTTGCGGCGGTTATCGCCCCGCTGACGCTGCTGGGTGTCTTTGGACTGTTCGCCGGCGGAATCGGATCCGTTGTCGGCAAGCAATTTCAGTTCCCTTTCAAATTCAGCGGTGTTGGCTGCGGTGTCGATCATGGCGGTACCGGAAGCCATCACAACCTGAAAATCTTCCAGCTTTTCCGGATATTCCTGTCTGTTGTTCATTTCTATAATTTCCTTCACCGATTTTGCGGGAATTGCCATGAGCTCATTTTCTCCTTCGTAGGCATACCACATGACACCGCGAAGGACATCGGTTTTCTTGTAAAGGGCAAGACCTTTTTTTGTACGCACGGGGGTGTTTGCCGGTGGAAATTCCTTGAGGGCATCGACATAGACATCGTATTCGAAATTGAGACAGCATTTGAGTTTGCCGCACTGTCCGGCAAGTTTCTGGGGATTGGGCAATATCTGCTGTGCTTTTGCCACGCTGGTTGTTACCGACTGAAAATTCGTGAGCCACGTGCTGCAGCAGAGTTCCCTTCCGCAAGTGCCGATGCCGCCGACCTTGCCGGCTTCCTGACGCACGCCTATCTGTTTCATTTCCACACGGACTTTGAATTCCTCGGCCAGCACCTTTATCAGGTTGCGGAAATCCACACGTTCGTCGGCGGTGTAGTAGAAAATCGCCTTGGTGCAGTCGCTCTGTATTTCGACATCGTTGATTTTCATAACGAGGTTCTGTTCTTCGCTTATCTGACGTGTACGTATCAGTGTAGCCTTTTCTTCCTGAATGCTTTCTGCCCATTTGTCGATGTCGCTTTTCTTGGCACGGCGGAAGAGGCGTTTTATGCTTTCCGAATTCGGGTCGATTCTGCGGCGTTTCATCTGGATACGGCAGAGTTCACCTGTAAGGCTTACTATTCCGACATCGTGACCCGGAACGCCCTCGACAGCGACAACGTCGCCTTCTACCACTTCCAGTCCGTCGGGCAGGCGGAAATAATCCTTGCGGTTGTTTTTGAAACGCACTTCAACAACATCGAAATTGTTTTCGTTGAACGGTTTCTTTATTTTTGCCATCCAGTTCTTGGAGTTCAGTTTGCAGCAACTGTTGAGTTCCTGTTCCGGCACAGCCTTGTAGGAGTCGGGGCAATTGTGGCAACCGCGTGTAAGGAATACCGGTTCCTGATATGGTATTTTGTAGATGGTGGGATCTTCTTCCAGATAAGGGTTCACGAGGTTGTCGGCAGGCATGGGAAGTTTGTCTTCCTCTTCCGTCTTTACCTGCTGATGCTGTTTCTGGGTACGCCGTTCACGGATTGTGGCTTCAATTTCTTCGTGCGAAGGAACTTCATCCTCTTCGTCATTGTAATCCAGCGTAGCGGCCGACTTATTATCCATAGCAGGTTCCATTGCTTGGCTCTGAACTTCATTTTCATCGTTTTTTATATTTTCGTCTTGCATAATCATCTGTTTTTTAACATTTTACTAATAGTAAACGACAAGTCCATAAAAATTATCTTTGCGTATGCGTTTCGCAGAATGTTGTATTGTGCTTCAGTAACGCTTTTCTCTATTTTTTCAATATTCCGTGTTGTAATCATCGTCGGGAATACGTCATTGAATTTCGCGTCGCCGAAATCCAAATGGTATCCGTAACTTATCTCTGCCACATTTTTCAGGAAACATGCCCTGAAGGATTCCTGTACATAATCCAGAAACTGTTTTTGCTGTTCACGGCTGAGTTTGCAGATATTCTCGATTGCTTTCGAAAGAGTGCTTACGTCCAATTTGAAAAGTTTCCTCATCCAGTCGACAAAGAGTTCAGTAAAAAGCCTGTTCTGTTCAGATTTGTCGAGTATGTCTCTGACCATCAGGTAATCGCCTTCCGATATCTGTGCAATCTGTTCCAGCTCAGCTGGTTCCAGCGAAGGTTTGTCTTTCGACATCTGCTGTTCGAGACTCGGGACATCAATTTTGGGGATGGTTACCTTCTGTGTCCGCGAGAGTATGGTTGGGAGAATAGAATCCTGCCGTTCGGCGACGAGCATTATCAGAGTTTTCTCCGGTGGTTCTTCAAGGGTTTTCAGCAGTTTGTTGGCAGCTTCAGTGTTCATTTTCTCCGGTATCCAGATTATGAGAATCTTGTATCCGCCCTCGTAGGATTTCATGGAAAGTTTTTCCACCACGTAGGCACTATCTCGAACGTTTATGAGACTGCTTTTGGCCTCAAGGGAGAGATGCCTGTAGAATCCGTCAAGAGTGGAGTAAAACTTGCTTTCGGCCATATAGTTGCGGAAATCTTCGATGAAATCCGCTGCCCGTGGGTTCTTGTGATTTGTGTTGCGGGCAGTATTGGGGAACACAAAATACATGTCGCTGTGCACGAGCTGCTGTATTTTCCTGCAATTCGGACATTCTCCACACGAGTCGGCTACAAGTTCGGCATGTTCGTCGCCGATTTCGTAGTGGTGCCTGTTCTGACAGAGCAGGTATTGCGAATACGCCACCGCCAGTGCCAACGTGCCGTAGCCCATCTTGCCGAGAAAAAGCTGGGCATGACTGATCCTGCCACTGTCAACAGCCTTGGTGAACTGGTTTATGAGAAACCTCTGACCAATGATATCCTTGAATTGCATATTGTACTTAAAATAACTGCAAAGATACGTTTTTTTTTCGACATATTCATTTTTTTATTTCAATCCAGAAGTAAATCATTGCAAATCAAACATTTAAACACAAAACACCTTACTCTTGCATCTTCTATCGGGAGTTTTTTTATCAACAATGACAAAAAAACGAAAAAAACTTTTTACTTTTGCAAACATGAATACAGACCAGCAAAACAAAATAAAAAAGTCAAAGACAATGACTTACGACCAAGCGTTTGCATTGAATGGCAAGACTCCACCACAATCGTTGGAAATAGAGAGAGCCGTTCTCGGAGCGCTGATGCTTGACGAAACCGCCATTGTAAACACCATCGAAATCCTTCATACCGACTTTTTCTACAAGCCGGAGCACCAGTATATTTTCAATGCCATACGCGCTCTCGTCGAGAAAGCGAGTCCGGTTGACATTCTCACCGTGGTGGAACAGCTGCGCTTGGAGGGCAATCTTGACAATGCCGGCGGCTCATTCTACATTTCCCAGCTTACCGACAGAGTGGTTTCCGGTGCACATGCTGAATACCATGCCCGTCTGCTTTCCGAAAAATTCATACAACGCGAAATCATCCGTCTTTCCACCGAGGCCATTACCGAAGCCTACGATGAGACCACCGATGTCGTTTCTCTGCTCGACAAAACCGAACAGAAGCTCATGGACATCAACGACCGCAACTTCCGCAGCGACTACCAGAACATGAGCGATGTTTACAGAGACGCTTTCGACCAATTCAGAAAAGCCGAAGAAAACAGGGACACCTGCGGCGGCATAACCGGAGTTCCGTCAGGGTTCTCCGACCTCGACAGATACACTTCAGGATTCCAGCCCGGCACACTGATCATTCTGGCAGCTCGCCCTGCAATGGGTAAAACGGCTTTTGCCCTCAACATTGCCCGCAACATTGCCGTCGAAAACGGCAAAGCCATTGCATTTTTCTCGCTCGAAATGCCAGCTTCGGAACTGGCCATGCGTCTCATATCCACAGAAGCAGAAGTTTCCGGATCAGACCTGAAACGCGGCAACCTGAAGCAAGGCGATCTGGAAATGGTGAAGCAGAATACCGTAAAGCTTGAGCAGGCTCCCATTTACATAGACGACACTTCGCAGCTTTCCATTTTCGAACTCCGTGCAAAATGCCGGCGTCTGAAAGAAAGGTTCAACATAGAAATGGTTTTCATCGATTATCTGCAACTGATGCAGGGCAACACCGACGGCAGAAATACCAACCGAGAGCAGGAAGTCAGCTACATATCGCGACAGCTGAAATCCCTGTCGAAAGAACTTCACATACCAATCATGGCACTTTCGCAGCTGAGCCGCAACGCCGAAAACCGCAACAACTCCGGTTCCAAAAAACCCCAACTCTCCGACTTACGTGAATCCGGTGCCATTGAACAGGATGCCGACATAGTCATGTTCATATTCCGCCCCGAATACTACAATCTACCCGACGACGAAAATGGTTCCGTTGCCAACAGGGCAGACATCATCATTGCTAAACACCGCAGCGGCAGCACCGGCGAGATATACCTCAACTTCAGAAAAGATTTCGTAAAATTCGAAAACCGTTCAATCATTTCTTCCTCCGCTGACGGATACATTCTTTCCGCAAACAACAGTTTCGACAACCCGCCGGATGCCCACGACGAATATGTACTCGAATCGAGGATGAACAACGATACGGGGAGCATGATGCAGCCCGACGACGACATACCTTATTAAAAACAGGAGAAACTCATTATGAAAATAGCGACATACAACGTGAACGGAATTCGTTCGGCAATGAGCAAAGGCTTCGGACAGTGGCTTTCGGCGACACAGCCCGACGTCATCTGCATTCAGGAAACGAAAGCTCAGCCAGAGCAGATTCCTTCGCTGGAATTTTCGGCCATAGGCTACGAAACCTATTGCTTCTCTGCACAGAAAAAGGGCTACAGCGGAGTTGCCATACTCACCAAACAGACTCCCGACAATGTTGTCAGCGGCATAAGCAATCCGTTGTATGACGCCGAAGGACGTTTTCTCCGTGCCGATTTCGGAAACACGAGCGTCATTAGCGTTTACCATCCGTCGGGAACCAGCGGCGATGTGCGTCAGGACTTCAAGATGCAGTGGCTCGAATACTTCCTCGGTTATGTCGTTGAACTTCGCAAGACACGTCCGAACCTCGTCATCTGCGGCGATTACAACATCTGCCACAAGCCCATCGACATACACAGTCCCAAAACGCACGAAGACGTTTCAGGATTTCTGCCCGAAGAGCGCGAATGGTTCGACCGCTTCGTGGATGCCGGCTTTGTGGACAGTTTCAGATGTTTCAACGACATGCCGGAACAGTACACATGGTGGAGCTACCGTGCCAATGCCCGTGCCAACAACCGCGGCTGGCGCATCGACTACATAATGGTAACCGAACCATTGCGCGAACGGCTCGTCCGCTCTGTAATCATGCCAGACGCCAAGCACTCCGACCATTGCCCCATGATGACCGAAATAAAATAAACAATTGAAAAAAAACAGAAAACAAATTCATGAAAAGACAAGTAACAATCGCAGCAGCAATACTCTGCCTCATATCAGTTTCCTGCGTAAGCACAAAGAAATACAACGCTCTCGAAACAAGAAACAGCAAACTTAAAAAAGAACATGCCGTAGCCATTTCGGAACTTGAAGGACTGAAAGACGAAAAGAACAACCTTCTGTCAGAAAACCAAGGTCTGAGGAACGAAATAGTGGAACTGAACAAGGAAAAATCGAACATCAAGCAGCAGCTTCTAGAGAAACAGCAAGAGTTGGAGAACATGAAACTCCGATACGACACCACAATGGAGAACTATCTGCAGCAGATAGGCGGCAAGAACAGAGCCCTTACCAACGCCAACAATCTTCTGAAACAGCGTGAGCTCCAGCTTGATGAAAAGGAAAAGCACCTTGAAATCCTGCAAAAGGAATATGAAGAGAAAAACGAACGTCTCGAAGAGGTGAACAAGGCTCTCGCCGCAAAAGAAAAAGAAGTAGAATCGATAAAGACGAAAATTTCCGACGCACTCGTAGGATTCGAAAACAAAGGTCTGCAAGTATCAATGAAAGACGGCAAGGTATACGTATCGATGGAAGACAAGCTGATGTTTGCCTCGGGCAGCTGGGCTGTGTCGAAAGAAGGACTCGTCGCCATCAAAAAACTGTCCAAGATACTGGAAGAAAACATAGACCTCAACATTTCGGTTGAAGGTCATACCGACAACGTGGCATACAAGGGACGCAACGACGTGAAAGACAATTGGGACTTAAGCGTGATGAGAGCCACTTCCATAGTGAAAGAGATACTCAAAGCCGGCAAGATTTCACCGACACGCATCGTGGCTTCCGGTCGTGGCGAACACTCGCCGAAAGTTGCCAACAATTCGGCAGAAAACCGCGCCAAGAACCGCCGTACCGAAATAATACTCACCCCGAAAATCAACGAGATACTGAACATAGTAAAATAATTTTCCATACTGTCGGAGACCCGAACTGGAATATTTTCTTCAAACGTCCGCCGCAGTTTCTGTACAAGCTTGTCCAAACTAACGGAATCAAAGACGGTATGATGAGTGTTTTTACCTTTTCACAAACACGGGGCATTTCAATGCTGTTCCTGAAGATAAATTTCATCGAAATTCCTTATAAAGTCAATGTTTCCGGCAATCTCGGCACTTGCAAGATTCACGAACACCCTGCAGGATTTTTCAAATCTTCCATCTCTTGAAGCGTCCTGCAACAGCAGATAGCCCATTATGATGTATCCTGCCGATTCCACCAGCTTGCGGGCCATAAAGTCGTACGTTCCTTGTTTCTGCGTTTCTGCCGAGGCCAAACCCACCGATTCCTTGTATACATCAGTCAAAACAGCAAGTTTCTCTCTTACTGTTTCGAGGGCAGGAGCCACCGGCATTCCGTCGAGTTCTACCATACGTTTCAGGAAACTTCCGTTTGCCACGCCCTTGACGGCAGCTATCACCTGAAGCTGCGAGGTTCCTTCGTATATCGACAGGATACGGGCATCACGGTAAAGCCGTTCGCAGACATATTCCTTCATGTATCCCGAACCGCCATGAACTTGAATGCAGTCGTAAGCATTGCGGTTGGCATATTCGCTGGAAAAGAATTTCAGAAGCGGGGTGAATATGTCGGCATAACGCTGTGCCGTCTTGCATTCCGAGCGTTCGTCGGGGAGCAGAGGCCGTGTCTTTGCAATTTTCTCGTAAGATGTGTATATGTCAACGAACCGAGCCGTTTCGTAAAGGAGCGAACGTACCGCATCGGTCTTTGTGCGCATGTTTACCAGTATTTCAGCGACTTGCGGAAGTTCTGCAATCGGTTTACCGAACTGTTCACGTTGAGCGGCATAAGCGAAGGCCTCCCTACTGGCGGCTTCCGAAAGTCCTACCGACTGGGCACCGACTACCAGACGGGCACCGTTCATAAGCGACATTACATATTTTATAAGTCCCAGCTTACGTTCTCCAACAAGTCGGGCGGGTGCATTGTTGAAAAAAAGTTCGGCTGTTGGGGAGCCCTTTATTCCCAGTTTGTTTTCTATTCGTCTGATTGTAACAGCCTTATCCCTGCGATCGTAGAGAAAATACGAAAGACCGCGTCCGTCGGTGGTACCCTCTTCCGAACGTGCGAGAACGAGTTTTATGTCGGCATCGCCGTTGGTAATGAAGCGTTTCACTCCGTTCAGTCTCCAGCAGTTGCACTCTTCGTCAAAATCGGCTCTCAGACGGACTGCCTGCAAATCGCTGCCGGCATCGGGTTCGGTGAGGTCCATTGAGCAAGTGCAGCCTTTGCTTATAAGCGGGAGATACTGTCTTTTTGTTTCTTCATCGGCAAAGAGGTCTATGGTTTCGGCACAGTCCTGCAATCCCCACAGACTCGCGAAACTTGCATCGGCACGGGCAATCTGTTCAACAGCCATCACATAGCATGTCCTTGGCAGATTCAATCCGTTGTATTTCCGCGGCAGGGAGATGCCGTAAAGTCCCGACTCGGTGACAATGCGGTGATTTTTCCGAGTTCCTTCCGCATACAGTATTTCATTATTCACAAGCGAAGGACCCTGTGCATCAACGCTGTCGGCATTTTCAGCAATGGTTCCGGCAGAAATCTCTCCCACAAGTTCCATCACCTTCTCGTAACCCGAAACAGCGTCTTCCGTATTGGCAGGAGCCGTGTCATAATCGTCCTTTTCTGCAAAACCGTTCTCCTTCAGTGTTATAATTTTTTCCATCAACGGATGGTGGAGATAAAATTTCAAGGACTCGTTGTCATTATAGAAATTGTTCATAACTTTTTCATTTACTGTTTCGTTGATACCGTCATCTCTTGTTTTCCCTATAAGCCTTGATTATTTTAGGCAATACGGATTTGAAATCTCCGGTTATGTTGTAATCGGCGATTTGCGATATCGGTGCATTCGGGTCGGTATTTATGGAAATCACAGTCGAAGACTGGTCCATTCCTGCCCGGTGCTGTACCGCTCCGGAAATTCCACAGGCGATGTAGAGTTTCGGACGAACCGTCACACCCGTCTGCCCTATCTGACGTTCAGGTTCGACAAAACCCGCATCCACGGCGGCACGGGTAGCCCCCACTTCACCACCCAGAAGTTCGGCAAGTTCGTGCAGAAGACCGAAATTTTCCTTTGAACCGACTCCGTAGCCACCAGCCACTATCACGGGCGAATTTTTAATATCGATTTTCTTTTCCTCAATTGCCCTGCTGATTATCTCAACACACAAGTCACTGTTTTTCAAATATTTCGAAACATCAACCCTTTTCAAGACACCTCTTATTTTTCCGGTAACAGCATTTTTTTTCATCACGCCTTCGCGGACGGTAGCCATCTGAGGACGTGTCTCTGGATTCACGATGGTAGCTATTATGTTTCCACCAAATGCAGGACGTATCTGATAAAGCAGATTACTGTATGATTTTCCAGTCTTGGCATCGGTGTAGTCTCCGATTTCGAGATTCGTACAGTCGGCAGTAAGACCGCATTTGAGATGCGAGGCCAACCGTGGAGCGAGGTCCCTTCCCACTGCCGTTGCCCCGAAAAGTGCAATATCCGGGCAAGACTCTGACATCAAAGCACTTACAATGGAGAAATGAGTCAGGGTACGGTAAGGCGACAATCGTACATCATCGGCAACGTTCACCACATCGGCTCCGTATCGGAACAGTTGTTCCTCTATGCCGTTCAAATCCTTTCCAAGTACCACAGCCTCCACTTCCGAATGCAGAACATCGGCAAGACGGCGTGCTTTTGAGCACAGTTCAAGACTCACATCGGCAAGACGGCCGTCTTCGGCAATTTCACAATATACAAAAACATTTCCCATAAAAATTCTGCAACAATTTAGTCAATAATATGCGAATTTATCAGATTTCCGATCATAGCGGATATTTCGGTTTCGTTGTCCGCAACGGTAAAACTTTCTTTTTGTGAAAGCACCACGTTTTCCATATTCTTCACCTTTGTCGGCGAGCCGGTGATTCCCAAACGGTTGAAGTCCGGTTCGAGATCTTCGGCCGACCAGTGTTTTATTTCAAGATACGGATATTTTCCGAAGAAAGCAGAAGCGTCGCTGCGTTCTTCCGGAGTGCATGCCTTATTGTATTTCAGAATACGTGCTGCATTGCGATAGCGGCAGTCCGGAGCCGAGCCGTGCACCGTAACAAGCACCGGCAGAGGACTTCCGACTATTTCCACGCCACGTTCCAGACGGCGTTTCACGACAATTTTTCCTTCCGATACCGAAACAATTTCTTCCGCGTATGTTATTTGCGGGATTCCGAGTTTTTCCGCAATCTGAGGCCCCACCTGTGCAGTGTCGCCGTCGATGGCCTGACGGCCTGCGAAAACAATATCCACCTGACCAAGTTTCTTTATTGCCAAACTTATGGCATACGAAGTAGCCAACGTGTCGGAACCAGCAAATTTCGCGTCGCTCAGAAGAATGCATCTGTCGGCGCCACGGTAAAGTGCTTCGCGAAGGACATCGGCTGCCCTCGGCGGTCCCATGCTTATCACTGTAAGAACTGAATCCGGAACGCTTTCTTTAACGCGGACAGCCATCTCGAGCGACTTCAAATCCTCCGGATTCACAATCACCGACAAGGCCGAACGGTTCACTGTCCCGTCTTCACGCATTGCATCCTTACCGACATTCTGCGTGTCGGGAACCTGTTTCACCAATGTCACTATATTGAAACTCATACTATTATATCTTTTTCTGTTATCTAAAAAACTGACATCATAAAATTTTCTGCAACACCGCGACATCTTCGTAGCCTCCGTTTCTGTAAATCCAGTCTTTTTTCAATCCAGACTGCACGAAACCGCATTTTTCGAAAAGCCGGAGAGAACCCGTGTTCGAAGTTGCCACTTCTGCCGAAAGCTGATGCAATTGCAGTCTGTTCTTCGCATAATTGCAAAAAGCGGAAACCGCGGCACTTGCATAGCCTTTTCTCCGGAATTTCTCATCCACCAGAATTCCGACCTCCGCCCTGTGGTTAAAATTATCGAAATTGAACATATCAATGCAGCCCACCGCAATTTTTTCTGCATTTTCCACCATCAGACGCAGCTGCCGGCTCGAAAAGACATCGCTGTTCATCGATTCCAGAATATACTGGGTAAGCACATGTCGCGAAAAATGAGTGTGGGTACTCCCCGATTCCCAAATGTCCGGATCATTCTCCCAAGTATAAATCGAGTCTATATCCTCTGGTTCTATGGCACGAAGTTTTATCATATTTCCTACAGAATTAAGAGTGCAAATATACGAAAAAAAATCCGTTTTCCGAAAGATTTTTGATTTATGTGCATTACATTGTCGCAGAAAGTCAAATTTTCAATGCTTTTCCACAATATTTGAAGGTTTTGAAAGTTATTGCATGTTGTTTTTTTATTCCGAAATGGCAAAATCCACAGAATACATCCGAAATGCTTTTGCAGAATGCACGCTTTTTCAAAAGATTGAATTTATAATAGTTGCAATTCTGACCTTTGTTACACCGATAAGTTGGAAACTGGCCACGAAGATACTGCTTTTGTGGATTCTTTGCGTGATTGTGCGAATGTTCGCGGAGCGGAAGCATGTCGTTAAGGCAAATTTCACCGGACGGAAGAAATTCTTTCTGCTTTTTGCCGCATTTTTTGCCGTCTATTGTGCAAGCATGCTTTACACACGGAACGTATCCGAAGGGCTGTCCTGCTTGGAGAAGAAACTCAGTTTTCTCATTCTTCCGATCATGTTCGCCTTCTGCGACTTTTCTCATCTCGATGGCCAACGGTTCAGGATACTGCTTTACACATTTGCGGCATCATTGTCTTCAATATTTTGCTACGATATGGCAACGGCGACCTTCGACGCAGTTGTACACAACGCCGGCACTTCGCGCTTTTTTGATTGCAACCTCTCTGCACAGCACCACGCCTACATCTCGATGTATTTCTGTACAGGTATCGCATTCTGTTTCAAAGAGCTGTTCGACGGCACCGGAACCCGGTGCAGGAATCTCGCAAACGCTATTATGATAATATGTTTCAGCGTTTTTGTCGTACTTCTTTCGTCAAGAGCCGGTATTCTTTGCATGATTGTCTTGTACGTGATACTTTTGGCATGGCTCATATTTTCAAGAAAGAAATACAAACTCGGTCTGTCCATTGCAGGTATCGCCGCAGTCGGGATTGCAGTACTGCTCCTTGCACTGCCTCAGGCCACCAATCGTATCGTAACCACCGTAAAATCAGTAACTTCCACAGAACAGAGAACCGACACAAGAGTAATTATCCTGAGTTCGACAGTAAAAGTTGCACGCGAAAACTGGCTCACCGGAGTCGGGGTCGGAGACCGCAGCGACTCTTACTTGCAACAGTACGCTGAAGACGGCAACGACATCGCCAGCGAACGCCACTACAACTCTCACAACCAGTACATCGACACAATCACAAGCACCGGTGTTGCCGGACTTCTGCTGCTTCTGTCGTTCTTCATCGTGCCGGCTGTCATGTTCTTCCGCGACAGGAAATGCGACATTGTGTTCCTCGCATTTCTTTTCATCTTTGCATTCAATGCACTCTTCGAATCTGTTTTTGAAGTACAGAGCGGCATATTCTTTTTTGCACTGTTCTTCTCGTTTTTCTTCCTGCAATTGTGCAGTGCTAAGTCGGATCAGGCATAAAAAGACAGAACACAAATATTTTAATATCAATCAGATAACTAAAAAAATTTGTTTTACGGCAAAAAAATCGTATCTTTGCAGTTTATGAAAGAAAAAAACGCCATAGAAATCCGGAACAAGCGAGCGACTTTCGAATACTTTCTGATCGACTCATACACGGCAGGTCTGGTACTTACTGGGACGGAAATAAAATCCATCCGCGACGGTAAAGCCAACCTGAACGACGCGTACTGCACATTTCGCGACAACGAACTGTTTGTCAACGAGATGCACATTTCTGAATACCGTTTCGGCTCATACCTCAACCACCCTGCGAAACGCGACCGCAAACTGCTGCTCACCAAGCGGGAACTTCACAAGCTCGCCAACAAAGTCAAGGAAAAGGGCTTTACCATAATCCCCACCATGCTTTTCGTAAATCCGAAGGGTCTTGCGAAACTCGAAATAGCACTGGCCAAAGGCAAGAAATTCTACGACAAACGGGAGTCCATAAAGGAAAAAGACAACCGTCGCGAAATGGAACGTTACAACAACAGATATTAAAATAAAAACGACATAACATGAACAGAAAACTTTTATTGATAAGCAATTCAACGAACCGTGGCGAAAACTATCTGGAATGGCCCAAACAGCAAATCAGTGACTTCTTGGCACGCCACAACGTAAAATCGGTACTTTTCATACCATTTGCAGGCGTAAGTCTGGCCGAAGGCGGCCTCGAAGCCTCCTACAACGCCTACGAAGCCAAAGTGCAGAAAGTTTATGCCGAACTCGGCGTAAAACTTTACAGCATACACCACGAAAAAGCTCCCATCGCTGCAGTGCAGAACGCCGAATGCGTGGCTGTAGGAGGCGGCAACACCTTCCATCTGGTAAAGGAACTTCACCGTCAGGGACTCATGAAAGCCATCAGCGAACGTGCCATGAACGGCATGCCTTACATGGGCTGGAGCGCCGGATCAAATGTCGCCGGACCCACACTCTGCACCACAAACGACATGCCTATTGTTGAGCCGGAAAGCTTCGACTGCATGAACCTCGTTCCTTTCCAAATCAACCCGCACTACACCGATTTCTTCGACCCGAAACATGGCGGCGAAACCCGCGACGACCGTCTGAAGGAATACATCATGCTTCACCCCGACATGTATGTCGCCGGCATCCGCGAAGCAACTTCGCTCCTGCTCGAAAACGGCAAGCTGTCGCTTATCGGCCGTCCGAACAAAATGAAGGTTTTCAAGGCAAGTCTCGCCAATACCAAAGAATACGGTCTGGAAGACGACATAAACTTCCTGATGAAAAATTAAGCACATGGCTATTTATTGCGGATAATCCTTGAATGTCAAGGGTTATCCGCTTTTACAGGAATGCTTACCCGCAAAATCGAAATTGTGAACTACCCCGTTTTAGACAAGATAGAAACACCCGAAGACATCCGGAAACTTTCGTCCGATGAACTGAAGCAGTTGTGCAACGACCTCCGCTGTTATATCGTGAAGGTACTATCCACCCACCCCGGGCACTTGGCTTCGGGACTTGGCGTAGTGGAACTCACCGTTGCCCTGCATTATGTTTTCAACACTCCCGACGACAAACTCATCTGGGACGTAGGACATCAGGCCTACCCGCACAAGATACTCACCGGACGCAAGAAGCAGTTCGAAAGCATCCGTACATACAACGGAATCAGCGGTTTCCCTAAAATTTCGGAAAGCGAATACGACTCTTTCGGCACCGGACACTCGTCAACATCCGTCTCGGCCGCTCTCGGAATGGCCACAGCATCGCTGCTTCAGGGCAACGACACACGCCGGCACATTGCCGTAATAGGCGACGGTTCCATGACCGGAGGAATAGCCTTCGAAGCCCTGAACAACGCCGGCGATTCAGGAGCCAACCTCCTTGTCATACTCAACGACAACGGCATTGCCATCGACAAAAGCGTCGGTGCCTTGAGCAACTACCTCACGAAAATCACTGCCTCTAAGACCTACAACAAATTCAAAACTCACATCTGGAACATGTCGGGCGATGATGCCCGCGGACAGAAAATACGGCGGTTCTTCAACAAATTCCTGCGGAATGTGAAATCTGTTTTCATAAAACAGAGCAACATGTTTGAAGCCCTGAATTTCAGATACTTCGGCCCCATCGACGGCCACGATCTGGACAATCTCGTGCGGATTCTGCAACGTCTGAGCATGATAAAAGGGCCAAAACTCCTGCACATTGTGACACAAAAAGGCCGCGGACTCGAAGCGGCAGTAAAAAATCCGGTCACATACCACGCTCCCGGCGAATACGACGCCGAAACCGGAAAACAGATAAAAAGCGACAACATACACCAGCCGCTGAGATATCAGGACATTTTCGGTCATACCATTGTGGAACTGGCCGAAAAGAATCCGACCATCGTGGGAATAACTCCTGCCATGCCTACCGGATGTTCGCTGAACATCATGATGAAAGCCTTTCCCGAACGGGTTTTCGATGTGGGCATTGCAGAACAGCACGCAGTGACTTTTTCGGCCGGTCTTGCCTCGCAGGGACTTCTGCCCTTCTGCAACATATATTCTTCGTTCATGCAGCGTGCCTACGATCAGGTGATACACGATGTGGCACTGCAGAACCTCAATGTGGTGATGTGTCTCGACCGCGGCGGACTCGTCGGCGAAGACGGTGCCACACACCACGGCGTATTCGATTATGCCTACTTCCGGCCTATTCCCAACCTCACCATAGCGGCACCCATGAACGAAAACGAACTGCGCAACATGATGTACACCGCTCAGCTTCCCAACAAGGGTCCGTTCGTGATACGATACCCCCGCGGAAAATCGGTGAACGAAGACTGGCAGAAACAGTTCGAAGAAATCGAAATCGGCAAAGGCCGGTGCCTGCACGAAGGGCACGACATTGCCATACTTTCAGTCGGGCACATAGGAAACGCCGCGATGAGTGCCGCAGAAGAGCTCTCGGCCTACGGAACGGAAGTAAGCGTTTACGACATGCGGTTCGTAAAACCGCTTGACACACGGCTTCTGAAGGAAATTTCCGAAAAACATTCCAAGGTCATTACCGTTGAAGACGGCGTTCTGAAAGGCGGTTTCGGTTCGGCGGTGGTGGAATATTTTGCCGACAACGGCATCGGCACACCCGTAAAACGGCTCGGAATTCCCGACAGGTTCATCGCACACGGCACCCTGCGCGAACTGCACCGCGAATGCGGCATCGACCGGCAGGCTATCGTTGAAGCAGCAAAAGAATTCTGCAAAAAATAAAAACACCTGAAAAAACAAGAAATCCCTTCCGGAAAGGAAGGGATTTTTTTGTCCGTATCGAAAAGCCGTCTGGCCTTACTTTCTTCTCAGTCTGTTTACCAGAGCCATTACGAATCCGAGCACTATGAAACCGCCGGGAGCGAGAACGAAAAGGAGTATTCCGTCGGCATCTGGAGCGATGAACTTGCATTCCAAAGCGGTACCGGCAAGAACGGCACCTGTTCCCAGCACTTCGCGTATGAGGCCGAGCAAGGTAAGGGCTATAGTGAACCCCAAGCCCATGAACAGACCATCGCAGAGCGAGTAGAACGGGTTGTTTTTCGAAGCAAAGGATTCGGCACGTGCCAGCACGATGCAGTTTACCACGATAAGCGGGATGAAGAGGCCCAATGTCTCGTACAGGTCAGGCAGATAGGCCTGCATAGCCATCTGCATTATGGTAACGAAGGTAGCGATGATTACTATGAATGCCGGAATGCGCACCTTGTCGGGGATCACGCTTTTGCAGCACGATATGAAAAGGTTCGACATCATCAGCACGAAAGTCGTTGCCAGCCCCATACCCATACCGTTGACGGCAGAAGTGGTAACGCCGATTGTAGGACACATACCCAAGACCAGAACGAAGGTCGGGTTTTCTTTTATGATACCATTTTTGGCTATTTCGCCTATTTTCGAAAATACGTTCATTATTCAATTCCTCCTTTCTGGAAAGCCTTGTAGGCACGGTTTATTGCGTCGCAGAACGCTCTTGAACTTATTGTTGCCGCCGTAATGGCATCGACTTCGCCGCCGTCCTTGCTTACAGTGAAGCCGTTGTCACCGGGAGTCTTGCCTATGATACTGCCTTTTCCGTCCTTCTGGAACCAGTCTTGGGCTTTGGAACCGAGACCGGGGGTTTCGCCAGTTTTAAGTATCTGATAACCAAACACATTACCTTCGGCATCAAAACCGACCATAACATCTATATGACCGTTGAAGCCCTTGTCGGTGAAGGATTTTACTGCCATGCCGACAAAATTGCCTTCGGCATCGAGAGCCTTGTTGCAGACAAGGGACTCGCTTTCGCCGTCAAGGCTTATCTCGGATTCCTGCAATTCTGCGAATTCGGGAAGCACTTTCTTTATGGCTTCTTCAGTTTTTTTGTCCTGTGCCTGCTTTATGGTGTCTTTTGTAGCGTTGTTTACCGCTGCCAGTGCTGCTGCGGCAACCACTGCTATCACGGTAAGCGAGAGCAGCATGTTCAATAATGTAGATTTTGCTTTTTTTGCCATGTCTCAGTCCTCCTTTATTTTGAATAGCGTTTGGGTTTGAAAGCCTTGTCAATCAGCGGAACACAGGCATTCATGAGCAAAATGGCGAACGAAACGCCTTCAGGATAGGATCCCCAGTTTCGGATAATTATGGTCAGCAGACCGCAGCCGACACCGAATATGATCTTGCCCCATGCCGACATCGGCGAAGTCACCATATCTGTTGCCATGAATACGGCTCCCAGCATAAGACCGCCGGTGAGTATTGCATAAACCGGATTGATGTAGCAGGCAGGATTTACGCCCCAGAGTATGAGTTGGAACACGAAAGCCGTACCAATGAATGCAACGGGGATATGCCATGAGATGACCTTGCGGCAAAGCATGTATATTCCGCCAATGATGATGGCAATGGCCGATATTTCACCGAGAGAACCGCCTATCTGCCCCAAGAAAAGGTCTCCGAGGTCGGGGATTCCGTTGATGGCGTCGGTAAGGCTGTGACCGTTCTTTACATGTTCCTTTATGAGGGCAAGCGGTGTGGCTCCTGTGGTAGCATCGAGGCCGACCGTATTTCTGAAAAGTCCGAATATTCCTTCAGGCTTTGGAAAACTGGTCATCTGTACTGGGAAGGATATGAGCAGGAACACTCGTCCCACCAGTGCCGGATTGAACGGATTCTTGCCGAGTCCGCCGAAAGTCATCTTTCCTACTCCTATAGCCACGAAAGCCCCTACGACCACAATCCACAGAGGCAGGCTCGACGGCAGGTTGAATGCCAGAAGAAGCCCTGTTATCACTGCCGAGCCGTCGGATATCTGGGTGGGAACTTTGAGGATGAATTTTTCGATAAGCCACTGGAAAAGGAGGCAACAGCCTACCGATACTAAACTTACGAACAATGCGTCGAGGCCGAAAAACAGGATGGATACCAAAAACATCGGTATCATGGCGATGTTAACGTCCCACATTATCCGTTTTATGGATGTACCGCTGTGAACGTGCGGTGAACCGGAAACATTGAGTAATTTCATCGTTTGAATGTTATGTGTTAATTACTTACTTTTTTTGCATCATTTGACGGAGTTTGCCTTTGGCATAACGTATCTCGTCGGTAAGAGGACGGTTGGCCGGACAGGAGAACAGGCACGACCCGCACTCCATGCAGTCCATGAGGTGGTTGTCGGCAGCTTCTTGTATTCTGTCGCTCTCGATGAGGTTCGACAGCAGGTAGGGTTCGAGACCCATGGGGCAGGCTTCCATGCATTTTCCGCAACGTATGCAGTTTTTCTCTTCGCCGCGGTGCGATTCTTCCTCACGCATGAAGAGCATGCTTGAGCCGCCTTTCACAACGGGACCGTCGATATTCACCATGGCCTTTCCCATCATGGTTCCGCCGCTGATGATCTTGCCGGTGTCTTCGGGTATACCGCCTATGGCTTCCACGAAATCGCTGTACGGCGTTCCGATTCTTACGAGGTAGTTGTGCTGAACGGGCAGCGACTTACCAGTTATGGTCATGATGTTCTCTATGAGAGGTTTGTTTTTCTGAACTGCTTCGTAAACGGAATATGCCGTACCTATGTTGCTTACCACACAGCCGACATCTATCGGGAGCTTGCCGCTCGGCACGTTGCGTCCCGTAATGGCATTGATAAGCTGTTTTTCAGCGCCCTGCGGATATTTCACTTTAAGCGGAACTACTTCGATGCCTTCGAATTTCTTAGCCATCTCGGTGAGTTTTGCTATGGGTTCGGGCTTGTTGTTTTCTATGCCGATATAGGCTTTGGGCACGCCGATTGCCTTGCGCAAGGCACTGATGCCAATCATTATTTCCTCCGTGTGTTCAAGAGCTACGCGGTGGTCGGAAGTAAGATAGGGTTCACATTCGGCCGAATTGATGAGCAGGTATTCGGCTTTCTTGCCTTCAGGAATGGAATATTTTATGTGTGCAGGGAACGTGGCGCCGCCGAGTCCGACAACACCGTTGTTCTTCAGTCTTTCTACTATTTCCTTGGGGGAAAGCGTTATTTCGCGTACTATGTCGGGAGTTGTATCGATACCATCTGCCCATTCTTCGTTTTCGGCACGGTCGATGAAGATGGCTTTCTTGTTGAGGCCAAACATGTCTTTCACCATATCTATCTTTGCCACCGTTCCCGTAACGGGGGAATGTATATTGGCACACATGAAGGCTTCGGCACGGGCTATGAGCTGACCGGTTTTCACCTGATCTCCTTTTTCGACAATGGGGGTTGCCGGTGCACCGAGATGCTGGTTGAGCAGCACGACGGCCTGTTTCGGCAAAGGGAAGACTTCTATCTTCGCATCGGTCGAGATTTTGTTTTCTTCGGGATGTACACCTCCCAATCGGAATGTTTTCATATATTACAGTTGTTTATGATTGTTGAGGATTTTCTTTTTTGATTTCTGCAGCTGGTGCTTCTGCAGCTGGTTTTCTCGGAGGAAAATTCACCGCGACGATGGCACCCGTGGGGCATTCGGCCTCGCACTTGCGGCAAAGTTTGCACTTGTTGTAATCGATGTAGGCGAGGTTGTTCTGTACGTGCACGGCATCGAACGGGCAAGTCTTCTCACATTTTCCGCAACCGATGCAGGCATTGGCACAGGTCTTGCGGGCAACACCGCCCTTTTCGGAGTTCACGCAGAGCACCACCATGCGGCGGTTTTTAAGTCCCTTGTTGCGAAGTTCTATGACTCCTCGCGGACAAGCCTTTGCACAGGCTCCGCAGCCGACGCATTTTTCCTCATCAACGGTGGGATAGCCCGATAGCGGATCGGTGGTGATGGCTCCGAACTGGCAGACTTTCTCACAGTCGCCGAAGCCGAGACATCCGTAGGTGCAGCCTGTCTGACCTGCATATACAGAATTTACGAACGCACAGTTGTTCATGCCTTCGAAGTTTGATTTTTGGGGGGCGTTGGAACAGCTTGCCGCACAGCGTATCACTGCTACCTGAGGGTCGGATTTTTCAGCTGTGATGCCGAGTATGGCAGCAACTTTTTCGGCTACTGCATCGCCACCGGCGGGACAGCGGAGTCCTTCCATATTGCCTTGTTTCACGAAACTTTCGGCCATGGCTCGGCAGCCTGCCTTGCCGCATCCGCCGCAGTTGGCCCCAGGCAAGACTTCGTTAATCTGGTCGATACGGGGGTCTTCTTCGACCTTGAATTTCTGAGCTACAATGTACAACACAAGTGCGAATATCAGGCCTGTAACGCCCAATACCACAACTGCTGAAACAATAAAATTTGTCATAATGATATGTTTTTATCTTTTTTAGAAACAAATTGCAAATATACTCATTTTTTTCGGAACACCGGAGAAAAAAAACGTTTTTTTTAACACTCTGCAGGTTAATGACGCATGAACAACTGAAAATCAGAAAGATAAAACATCAGCGGATTTTTTCACCCTTTCGAATGAGGTACTTCCTTAAAAAAAACGGCTTCCTTGACAGTGAGAAGCATACAGATAACAATAAAAATGAGTTCATTGAGCATCGTATATGAGATATAAATTTGCGAAAGCGACATCTTTCCATGGAATAGCATTTATCGAGAATTTCTCTCAAGGGAGGCCGGTATCGACAACAAGCACACCACTCGCAGCAAACATATCGACAACCATATCAATGTCATCGACATTAAATTATCAATATTATTCCTAATAAACATCGCATGAAATAGATATCCTCAGCCGGGAACAGAACAAATCCTTGAAACCAGATACTAATCCAATCGTAAATACACTTGCTATAGTTATGCTCTTCCCGTCAGTAGTACAAGATATCTGACACAAATATTGAAAAGGTAAGACGTAAAAAAACTGACACGTTTATTTATAGTTAAAGCAGACTGAACTTCCTGATCTTCAATATTCTATTTTGGTTTTACATTACCCGATTATACTTTCACTATCATCCGAGTGTTTGTCTTTATTATTCATTACCAACTCTTTACTGGTATTGGCATAGCAATACACACACAAGTGGCGGCAAGTGTTATACATCCCAATATCCTTGCTAATCATGCAACCACACACCTTGCGTTGTCCTTTGTCTTTAAGTTTTTGTTCAGACAATGGTGGTTGTGAGAAATCCAATCCAAAGAGCGAATCTGTCTCTGGCATTTTCCCATAATAAAGGTAATATAACAACTCTTGGTCATCAGGCCACAACCGCTTCATCAATTCCGAATCAATGCAACGATTGTGTTCAATTTGGTATTTTTCAAGGTCAATTTGTTCTCCGCATGTGGCGAGTGAAAGACTCCAGCCTTCTAAAGCCCATCTTTCGCGACACTTTACAAGGCCATCAGCAATTTCATTCATTTGACTTGAGGAAAATTCGGCTTCTTCAATGGAATCCTTGCTGAACATATTGGTTTCTTTCACCAGATTATTCTGCACTTTGCGATAACCATTGATGTCGATAAAGCTAAAAACCAATTTGTCGGTAAAACCTTTGAGCTGATTTCCAACATTCCAAATTTTGATAAGTAAATCGCGAGGCGATAATTGGGGAGTAACAACTAACGGATCAAAACGCCAGATGACTCTTTCTTGTCCGATTTTGGAAGATAATTCTTTGAATGTGGCTATTCGTTGTTGGATATTGGGTACATTGGGCTCAAAGCCCTCCTTTTCATAATCATTCAATGTGAATTGAAAATAGTAATGAATGCCTCTTTCATCCAATTCGTGCAGAAGCGGAATGATAGGAGCCGGATTTTTGGTCCAAAAAACCACCACTTTGCAGTTCTTGAATGACACGTAAGTTTTCTGCCGATTGAAAGGATTGTACCAAACGCAGTAACCAGCCTTTAACCTTTTAATAAACCATTCCGCATAAAAAGCAGGGATATCGGTACTTCGCGAAGCCGAAATGATAACGGGAGCAATGGCTTCGGCACTTTCTCCGGATTCAGTTTTAATTTTTATTTTCTCATTCATCTTAAAAACTCATACTTTGTGACGCGACATCTTTAACGTAAAAAGCCGTGATTTTGTATTTACCGAAATTTAAAAAGATGATGCCGTCACATTCGGTGGGTAAATCATCGGGGATTACAATCGGAGCGACATTTTCAACGTCTATCACAACTGGCCGGCGAATATTGAGAAAATACACGGTATCGTTTCCCGAAAGCGGAGTGCTGCAGAACAATCCGCTGTTGGGACGATAGTATGTCGGCATTGGTTCGCGATTCTCGTCCATCACGTAAGAAAGACCTTTGTCGGGAAGAACTTTGTATTTCTTTTTCTTATTCCAAAACATAATACTTGGTTTATAATTGTTTAGACTTTTCTTCAACCTCAGCCATTTCATTATATGTTAATCCCTCCTTGCTAAGTATTGCATACAGTTCATTAGCCAGAGTAACCTTATCAGGATTGTAAGGGGTCATATAATTCTTTGGATTTACTTTTTCTTTCAGATCAGCCAGCTTTTCAGCATCAATAAGGTTAATACCTAATTCTGCTACAGCTTGCTGCTGCAATTCATTGAGAGCCTCTACATCATCTCCATTAATCTCAAGTAGTCTTTTGTAGATAGCATTAGCCTTGTCTACTTTTTCTTTATCATAGTTAGCACTATTCATAAAGTTTGTAGGATTACACATACGCTTGAGCTTGTCATATAAAGACTCATCTTTAACTTTCTGATGCTTTGCATCTATTACCCAAAGAGGTATTACTACCAGCAAGAGTAACACAGTAAGACCTATAGACCAATACAGCCACAAATCTTTTCTATCTTGCTCATCAGGATTCCAACCATACTTTTTTATAGAGTATGTGGTTGGCTGTGTTCGCCCAATAAACACTCTATAATATCCATTATGCATTGAGCCATTTTTATAAGGGCATACCTCTCTACCATTCTTGTCCTTTATCTCTGGGTCTATTCGTGTGCTACTAAAACCTACCCACATCCTAGGTGTTTCATCTTTTGCGAGAAAATAGTACTCATTTGATGCATCATTAAGTTTGCTCCACAAATCATGCACACTATTTTTTTCGTATATTCCGTAATATTGTGATTTGTCATTGTTTGTAAAGAAATCAAACGCTTCATCTACAGCATCCTGTACACTAGGTGCATAACTATAAAAGTCACTCCATTCTTGTTTTTTATAACCTACAGCGTATGGGAATATATAAGACATAGATACTACATCTATCATCTCTTGTTTGCAGACTGACATACGCCACCCGTCCTCTTTCCTAATATCGTCTTTCCAGCGTAGCTGGTACATCTTATACAAATCTCCATAGTCTTCTTTCCACTCTCTCTCTTGCTCATCAGCAATAGATTTTAGGTAAAGTTTGCTGGTGCTTTCAAGATGTTTCAAGGAGTCTGGCATCTGTGTTAGTTCTGATATAACTTCATTAGTAAGTGGAGCTGGTCTTAAAGGTATATTCATTTTGTCATATTCTACTCTATAGCCAGAATATGTCAAACCTATAACCTCATCTCTGCCCTCAAAAGCATTTGAAATGGCTTCATAGATTTCTCCTCTTAATCTATTGTCTTTTGATGTGATATACGAATTTACACCAAAGAACATAGCAATCATTGCCACTAAGTAAGCGACAAATGCTAAAGCAATTATATTACCTCTTTTCATAATTTATTTGTTTTGTTTCTAAAGCTTCGGCTAATTTGGTTAAAAATTCTAATTCTTGATTTTCCATAATATTTTATTTTACAAGATATAATTCTTTAAGTTTATCTTCAACTAATTTTGAAACTTTTTCATTTTGATACAATACATTCGTAAATGTTTTAGGTATATCGGCAAAACCAATCCAGGCTCCCCAAAGCATAAAAGCAAAAGCTTTTTGCGGAAATTTTTTCAATAGCATATATCTCTCCATTTGCTCGAACCCCAAAGGCTTAATAAAGAAAGAGAATATTGATTGAAAAATGGGCATATCTTGTTCTGGAATAATTAAATTGTCGGTCTTTTGATTCTTGTATTGCCAATATGTACGCAAGCAATTCAGAATTTTCTCTCCTTTTATACTTTTAGATAGAGGATTTTCCTTAAAGGTGTTTGCTGAATTTACCAGCAATTCTAGTACTGCGTGTTCTGATATTAGAGTTTCTGAATTTCTATTGAGAATCAAATCCAACAAAATATTGAAGTAACATAGTTCGGGATTATCCGACGGATTACTTATTGACACATTTTCAGTGTCAATAAGTACATTTGAAAGAATTATCTCATCATTGTTTGTCACAGAAGATGCCTTTTTAATCAGTTCGTTGAGAATATCACTAACACGAATAAATAAAGCCGATATAGTGGAGTCGTACATGTTAGCATTTACATTTAGTTCTTGCTCTATTGTCTGAAGACGCTCATTCAAATTTTTGTACTCGGAATTATTTTTTTCAAAATCCTCAATTTTAGATTTCAATTGTTTCTTACGTTCGTATTCAGCACTTCCTTTTTTAAAATATTGCCTTGTTTTGCCATTTGCCTCACCATTAGCTTTTTCTTGTGCTTTTATATCGTTAAGTTCAAGTCTAACTTCATAAATACTGTACAATTTTTCAATTTCCGCACGTTTGTTCTCAATAGCAGTTTTTTCTTCAAGTAATACTTCCTTTTGTTTTTTTCTCACATCACTATTCAGCATTTTTATTTCATTGGCTCGCATAGTTGCGAGATTTTCAATTTCGTGCAATTGAGCAATAAGCACTTCAAAATAATCTGTTTGTTCTATTTGATTGAAGTATAACATCTTGCCTTTGTTTATACAAGATACTAAATCTTCTTTTTTATCAAAAGTATCACTCATCATTATTTGAGTGTTATATCCACCAAAACTATTTTTCAATGACCTCAATTCATTTTGCAAAGATTGATTGGATTCATCAGAAGATATGTAAAGTCCTCGAACATAACCGACAATTGCTCCTTTAATCCTATTGAGTCTATTATCGAAATTTACGTATGAAGAAAAGTCAAAAGAAATTTTATTTCCTAATTTGGCAAGACTTTTAAATTCTTTGCTTTTACTCTTACCTATATAAAATGCAGGCAAATATTTTTCGAGACATTTCACCTCAAGCAAAATTTGAGATTCTGCTATCAAAGAATCTCTTAATTCAGGAGTGCTGAATCTAAAATGCACAGATCCATTACGATAGTAAATAGTTTTCGGATATGTAAAAACCGTTTTCAAACCCTTAACAGGAGAAAGTAAATTGATGTCGATAAGTTCTTCATCAACACATATTGAGTAGTCACTTCCTAAATCATTTGTTGAAAGAATTAAATGGTAGCTTCTTTCTTTTTCTCCACTTAAATAACGGCTTAGATTATTGCCAAAGTTGCGTTCTTGATAGAACGAAAATGGAGATATGCTTTCGGTGACAAACGATTCCAAAAGATTCCAAGAACTAATTTCAATATAGTATTTTTTCATATCTAATTAATTTATTTCAACAATATCATTACTATTTACTTGTCGCAAAAACGATGTTTTTATTCCAGAATAACTTATATATAAGCTATTTGACGAACGAGTGCAAGCGACAAAGAAATCGTTGCGTTTACCTACTTTTCCTTCATTCGCAAAAGGGACAAATACGTGGTCAAATTCTGACCCCTTTGCTGCGTAATAATCCAAAATGCAGGGTAAATCGTTGTTTGAAAAATCGAGGGTATTAATAGTGTAGAAAGGCACATCTTGACCTGTTCTGTAATGAGTTTGTACTTCGTTTATTCCATTTTCAACCAACAATTTCACAACTTCTTGAACATCATTTTTATTTTGTACGAGAATGGCTACATCATCAAGACCTTCGTTATTTATCAAATTGGCGATCCATTTTATTTCATCTTCTCTCGAATTGCATTTTTTAACAATTGGTTTTGGAAAATTGGGGAAATCGCTATTGCCTCCAGCTTTAAGATTATCCGACAACAAATCAATATCTGTTCCTGCAATCTTTTGAGCAACTTTTGCTATAGCCTTAGGCAAACGATAATTATATTTCAAAGTAAAATTCTTGAAAGCAGGGAATGATGCTTGTAATTGTTGCATGGAACTTCCCGTGCTTATCATCTTTTGGTTAGAATCTCCCAAAAGCGATATGCTCTTGTTTGCTTTTGGAATAAAATGAGTTTTATAATCGTTCACATTAAAATCTTGGGCTTCATCCACAATAAGATAATCTATTGTAGATTCTACAGGCTTGTATAATGTCCCGCTTGGCACCAAACAATACTTATCAGTTTTTGAGACACTGAAATCGGAGTCAATAGGAACTTCTTTAAACCAACTATATCTTCTATCCCATGCTTTGTAAAACTTGTAATCAACCCAAGTAGCATAATCAATGCCAAAATGGCCTTTGATTTTAGGAGACGGCTTGAGGGTCTGACGTTCTTGAAAAGCCAACTCGAATTTTTGCACGTTATTTCCTTTTACAAGATAAAGTTTAGATTTATCAACAACAATAGTTCCATCAAATTGTTTATGAACCAAACAATACACATCACCTTCTAAATCGAATCCTCTGTTTAACCAAGCCCACTCATAAGCAATGCGTTCGCTATCTAACCCTAACGATTTCATACCATACGCAATCATACGTCTGAGAGCAACTGTCATAATCACAATGGCATAACTTCCTTTTCCTTTGGCTTGTAATGCACGATGTATAGCAAGGTTTGTCTTTCCGCTTCCCGCCATTCCTTGCACAATAATACTTTTGTCAATACTTTCAATGATAACTTCACGTTGAATGTCGTCAAGATTCCTGATAAACCAATTTTGAAGTCGCATATTATTTTATCGTTTTATCATCCTCCAAGCCACTTTGCTTTTATCATTTGACTTGTGAGAATGTGTTATTAAATACATTTGATTATATCCTTCATTTTGCATAACAACTTTGCAATTAGCTTCTTTCAATCCTTTGTCCATCATCTTCGGCAGCCACTCTTGAGAGGTGTGATTGTACGTAGTTACATCTTCTAAAAGCATTGTTCCGTCTTCGCTTAGTTTTGGGAGAAGAAACTTTGCAATATGTTCGTATGCATTTTGTTTCTCAAATTGATCTTTGGTAACAAATTCACAAATCGCTTTGAATGATAGAATTATATCGAAATTTTTCCTCAAAACATTATCAAGAATGTTTAAATCGTAAAAATCCTCAATAAAAATTGGTGCGGAATGATTTTCTATTGGTAGATTTGTTTGTTTTTGAAATTCGGCAAGTACTTTTTCATAAATGCGCAACGCATTCTGGTTGCCATCCAAAGCAACAATTTTTACTTTCTTTAGATTATTGAATTTATTATTCAAAACAGTCAGTAATCCAACAATTTCGCCGCCTGTACCGCAGCCAAAATCAAAGATTGAAATTTCTTCGCGATTCTGCCATTCGGAAGAATACTTATTGAAATAATCAGAAAAAATAGAATAAGCTTCTACATAACTTCTGGGAAAATATGTTCCAAGATATTTAAGTGTAGCTTCTCTATCATCGTGGATATTGGTCATATCCGCATAGGACGGACAATATTTCGCCCCCATTTCTTCGAAAATAAGATTATCAAGCCAACTTGGTAAAATAGCATTCGTCATCATCTATAGCACCAATATTTTTCTTCAGAGTTTTTATTTTTCAATCCTCTACGTTTGCAAAATTACAATCTCAATGTGCAATCTTTTTGCATTTTGTTCATTTTTTTACAAAAAAAAAGAACCGCGAACTTTATTGTCTTAAGTCGAGGTTCTGGTATACCTTAATGCAAACAAGAAAGCTCGCGGCGTTACCGCAAGCACTTCTCTTTTCCTGTGCATTAAGTTCTTGAAATTTACCAGATTTCGACTTACAAAGAAAAGCGGAATTGCTTTTTTTTACTTTTTTCCTACTTTTTTCCTATTTTTCCTAATACCTTTTTCAGTTTAAAAACCTTATTTTCTTTATATTACAACTTTATCCACAATCTTTCAAGTGTTCCAAAGTTTCTGCAAAGTTACAAAACTTTCTCCGAAAAACAAAAAAGCATCGCATCTTTTCAAAAATTTTTCAGACAGTGAAAAACCTGATCGGAATATTCCATACCATTCCCGATTCTACTGAAGGATTGTTTTCCCCTTCCTACCGCAGTCTGTCGGCGGCACGCACTTTCATCTCGTCGCGGCGGATGGCACGCTGTGCCAACACTGTCAGAATCAGAGTTACCAGCGGCACGAACGTACCCACGGAATATGTGGTATGCACCTCGCTGTTGGCTATCACCGATTCGCTGTCGGGAATACTTGCCAGAAACATGATCCCCACATACACTATGTTCAGTAATGCCAGCATTGAAACGAATCTCATCTGCCTTACGCGGTTCTTGTACATAAAAATCCCAACCAGTATCCCTACTCCCAGAACGATAGCCATAATCATCAGCAGAACAGAATGTTGCGGTATAAACGCAGTACTGTTCGCCTCGTCGATTACATTCTCTCCTCCGGGCAAAAGACCCAGTTCCGAAGTTGTTTTAAAACCACCCTGCGACAGTTCGAAAGTAGCCGTGGGAAACAGAAACATCAGTACCACACCCACAAAGGCAAGCACCAGATAAAATGATTGTATGCGCTGTATCATGACGTAAACGTTTTTTAATACTTAAACATGTAGATTTCGGTTTGCAAAGATACACCTTTTTTCCGGAAAAAACAAAAAAAACGCAACCTACTGATTATCAGAACACACAAAACCTTTTTTAATTTAAGTGCGAAAAAATTTGTAAATCCAATCCTAAAATTGTAAATTTGCAGTTTTGAACCAAAAACGGCAACATAGCACAAAACAACTAAAAGACAGTAACTTATGGGAGGTTTTTTTGGAGTAGTTTCTAAAAAATCGTGCATCAACGATTTGTTTTACGGCACCGACTACCACTCACATCTCGGTACCAAACGCGGTGGTCTCGCCACCATCGAGAACGGCATATTCCACCGTTCCATTCACACCATAGACAATTCCTATTTCCGCACCAAATTCTGCGATGAACTCGATAAATTCAAAGGCAACTGCGGCATAGGCGTCATCAGCGACACCGACGCCCAGCCCATCGTCGTCAACTCTCATCTCGGACGATTCGCCATCGTTACCGTCGGCCGCATAAACAACATCACCGAACTCGAAAACGAATGCCTCGCCCGCAACCAGCAGTTCACCGAACTCAGTTCCGGAAAGACAAACCCGACAGAACTCATAGCCCTGCTCATAACTCAGGGCAAGGACTTCGTCGACGGCATACAGAACGTTCACCGTAAAATAAACGGCTCCTGCTCCATACTCATACTCAGCGAAGACGGCATCATCGCTGCCCGCGACCTCTACGGCCGCACCCCAATCGTAATAGGCAGAAACAGCGACGGTTTCGCCGTAGCCTCCGAAAGCCACAGCTACATAAACCTCGACTACAGCACCGAATACTTTGTGGGACCCGGCGAAATAGTAAAAGTGTCGCCCTTCGGCATAACCCAACTCCTCGCCCCAAGCGAAAAAATGCAGATATGCTCGTTCCTCTGGATTTATTACGGCTACCCGTGTTCCGAATACGAAGGAATAAACACCGAAGACTTCCGTTACAAAATCGGATACGAAATGGGCAAAACCGACAACATCGACGTCGATTTCGTTTCGGCAATACCCGACTCGGGAATAGGCATGGCCCTCGGCTACTCCAACGGCAAGAAAATACCCTACCGGCGCGGCGTAACCAAGTACACCCCGACATGGTCTCGCAGTTTCATGCCCATTTCGCAAGAACAACGCGAACACGTGGCCAAAATGAAACTCATACCCAACCGCCAGATACTCACCGGGAAAAGAATCGTGTTCTGCGACGACTCCATAGTGCGCGGCACACAACTCCGCGACAACGTGAAAATGCTGTACGAATACGGTGCCAAAGAAATACACATACGCATAAGCTGTCCTCCCCTTCTCTATGGCTGCGACTTCCTGAACTTCTCGACATCTAAAACCGAAATGGAACTCATAACACGCCGCGTTGTAAAAGAACTTGAAGGCGACAGCACCAAGAACATTCCTCTCTATTGCGACGAAAACACGAAAGAATATGCCAACATGGTGGAAATACTACGAAAGCACCTCGGTGTTGACACCCTGAAATTCAATACATTAAGTACAATATGCAACGCCGTCAACCTTCCTCCGGAACAGGTTTGCACACACTGCTTCGACGGTACAAGCAAATGCAGATAACAAAAAGCATGATAAAAAAGGAAAAACATGATAGCAGTATTAGGTAGTGGAAGTTGGGCTTCGGCAGTGGCCAGCATCGTGCTCGAGCACGAAGATTTGTCGATAAACTGGTGGATTCGAGAAGAAGACATTATCGAGGGGCTGCTCGAAAACCAACGCAATCCGTTGTATCTTAGCGAAATAGAATTCGACACAGACAGAATACACCTCTCATCAGACATCAAAGAAGTGATAAGGATGTCGTCCAACATAATATTCGTGATACCGTCGGCCTTTCTCGACCTCAGTCTGGAAGGACTCACACCCGAAGATTTCAAGGGCAAGAAAGTACACTCGGCCATAAAGGGTCTGATTCCTGAAACGGGTCAGATTACCACAGACTACCTTCACGACAAATTCGGAATCAGCTACGACGACATGACGGTAATCAGCGGGCCGTCGCACGCCGAAGAGGCCGCACAACAGAAACTCACCTACCTCACCGTTGCATCGAAGAACAATGCTCTGGCACAGGAAATCTCGAAATCCATCAGCTGCCGTTTCGTACGCACCACAGTTTCAGAAGACATTCAGGGCATCGAATATGCCACCGTACTGAAAAACATCTATGCCCTCGCCGCCGGAGTATGCAAAGGCCTCGGCTACGGCGACAACCTCTTGGCTGTCCTCATATCGAACGCCATGCAGGAAATGGACGAATTTCTGAACCACCTCCACCCAATGGACTGCCGACAACTGGAAAAGTTTCCATACCTCGGTGACCTGCTGGTAACTGCTTATTCGCAGCACAGCCGCAACCGCCGTTTCGGATCCATGATAGGCCTAGGATATTCGGTGCGTGGCGCCCAACTCGAAATGAACATGGTGGCCGAAGGCTATTATGCCACGAAATCAATCGAGAAAATTCGCCAGCAATACGGCATAAGCATGCCCATAGTTGAGACCATCCACGAAATACTGTACAACAACGGCACGCCCCGACGGGTAATGAAAAAACTGGTCGAAAACCTGAAATAATCGTTGTTTTTTGCGTACAAACATCAAAGGCAGCCGTTCAAAAACACCTTTTACTGTCCGGCCTCCGAAAAAAAACACTGTCACAAAAATGTGATTTTCACAAAATTAGCAACAACGCAAAAAAAAAATACTTTTTTTTATCCGCAAACCGAAAAAAAATACTATCTTTGCAAGATAATTATTAACCAATAAAAAAAGAACATTATGGCTTACAAAATTTCTGACGATTGTGCAGCTTGTGGAACTTGCATCGGAGAATGCCCCGTTGGAGCAATTTCTGAAGGCGACATCTACAAAATTGACCCAGAAAAATGTGCAGAATGCGGTACTTGTGCCGACGTTTGCCCGACTGGTGCAATCAGCGCTGAATAATGATTTTTAATCATTACACAAAAGAGAAAACGAAAGGACTCCAAAAAACGGAGTCCTTTCTCTTTTTTCAGCAGAATATTTATCCGGAAATAGCAAAAATGCCAGCAATAACACATTGGCAATCAGTAATATAAAAAAAAATACAAAAATTATCATCAAAATTAAAAAAATATTAGTACCTTTGCACCCCGAAAACGAAAAGAAAATCATATAAAACAATTTAAAATTAAAAAAAAAAATGAAAAAAACCGTTTTATTTTTAAGCAGTGCTCTCTTTGTAGCATTTATGGCTGTATCTTGCGGTAACAACACCCCTGAAGCCACTGAAGACACAACTCCCGTTGTAGAAGAACCCGTTGTAGAAGAAGAACCCGTTGCAGAAGAAGAAGTTGTAGCAACGACAGCTGAACCTGAAGCAGCAAAAGCTGACAAAAGCGAAATCCTGAGCAAAGCTCGCGAAGCTGGTCAGGCAAAATGCAACTGCTACAAAAAAGACGCAGCTTCTGTTGAAGCTTGCTTCAAAGCTATCTTGAATCAGACTTACGCCGCTTACCAGAACGACACTGATTTCCAGAAAGAAATGAAAGCCGAATACAACAAATGTATCAAGGAAAAAGCTACAGCTGCTGCAAAAGACGCTGGCGAAAAAGCCTTGAAAGAAGGTGCAAATGCACTTGCCAACAGATTGAACAAGAAATAAATTTCGATTCATTTGCAAAAAAAGACAGGCGTTTCATGCCTGTCTTTTTTGTATAGTTTTTTTGAGATGTCGATAATTTTAGCAATAGAATCCTCGTGCGATGACACTTCGGCCGCAGTTCTGCACAACGACCGTATACTGTCGAACGTAATCGCAAGTCAGGCCGTACACACGCAATACGGAGGCGTTGTTCCCGAACTCGCATCGCGGGCACACCAGCAGAACATAATTCCCGTGGTGGACACGGCAATAAAAAATGCCGGCATCAAAAAATTCCAAATCGACGCCGTGGCATTCACCCGCGGTCCCGGACTGCTCGGTTCGCTGCTTGTCGGTGTTTCGTTTGCGAAAAGCTTTGCACAGGCACTCGGCATTCCTCTCATCGAGGTAAACCACCTGCAAGCCCACGTGCTGTCGCATTTCATCAGGGAAAACGACGAAAGCCGGATTCCACAGTTCCCGTTCATCTGCCTGTTGGTTTCGGGCGGACACACACAAATAATTCTGCTTAAAAGCCATTTTGAAATGGAAATACTCGGCAGTACCATCGACGATGCGGCCGGTGAAGCCATAGACAAGGCTGCAAAAATCATGGATCTCGGCTACCCCGGCGGCCCAGTCATCGACAGGCTTGCCAAAGAGGGCAACCCTCTGGCTTTCAGTTTCGCCACCCCAAACATACCGGAGTTCAACTATAGTTTCAGCGGAATAAAGACCTCATTCCTTTATTTCCTCCGCGACAGAATTGCTGAAAATCCCGATTTCATCGAAGAAAACAAAAACGACCTCTGTGCATCTGTCCAACATACCATCGTTTCGTTTCTGCTGAAGAAACTCACCAAGGCCATGAACAAGACCGGAGTACGCCAAGTTGCCATTGCCGGAGGCGTATCGGCCAATTCTTACCTGCGGGACAATCTGCTGCAACTCGGACAAAAACACCACTGGGACGTATTCATACCCAAGTTCCAGTTCTGCACCGACAATGCCGCCATGGTGGGTATTGCCGGATATTTCAAATATTTGAACAATGATTTTGCCGACATTTCGGTAAAACCGTTCACCAGATAAAATACCGGTATTACTGCAAAGCCGATATTCTTTTCATCTTCAGGGAAGTGTTCCTTGTGCTGATTCCTCAGATTGTCATTTTTCAATGAGCCTTATCCAACGGCTGACATTGAGTCTGTTCGAGTAGCTGTCCGAAAGTTTCAGCTCCCGTTTTTCGATTTCGCTTTCCGTAAAAGCCTCCTTGCTCAAGGAATGTATTTTTTTCAACATTTCTTCGGGTGTGTCAGCTATTTCACAAAGTGAGTCAAGACCGGTTCCTGCCACCATTTTACCATTCACCAAGCAGAACCGTGCCGAGAACAGAGTGTTGAGCAATTTCAGTTTCAGACCCGTAGACTGATTGGTATATAGAACGACAATGTGAGCGTTTTGCAAGAGCAGTTCCATTTCCTCATCGGAAGGATTCTGCTGGAGTTCGATGTTTGCGTAACGGGCAACAAGATTTTTAAGATGTTTCGGAGGGTTCTTTCCTGCCATTCTCACCGGCAAGTCGGTTTTTGAAAACACGTTGTTTATGAGCCATTCGGCTGCAACATAATTTTCCGGCACCGAAAGATTTGCATGGTAAAATATGTACCGACCCATTCCCAAAAACGACGAAACTCTGTCGTATTTGTGGTTTGACGGTATCAGCACCGTTTGTGGGTATTTTTTCAGAAAATAATCAGCATCGTTCCTGTTTATGGCAGCAATTGATGTAGCTTTAGAGAGAATATTCTCGTAATTCTTCAATTTCCCGGACTCCGATTTCAGGTATTTCCTTTTTAGAAGAGCGTACTCCTGCTGCGAAAGCTGTTCGTAATATTCATGCTCGATGTTGTGCGTCCGTACGATGATGTTTCTGCCTTCAAAACGCGGATCTTCCAAAACCGAAGTGCAGTGCAGCCCTTCGAGCAGAATCGGATAATCATCTTCCAGAAGTCTGTCCTTCAATACTTTGCTGTCGCGAGAGCAGACAATATACGGTTTCTTCTTAAAAAGGTTTTTCAGCGAAGTGTCGCGACTGTAGTAGAACACCGAGTGACAGATGTCCTTCAGTTCCGGAGCCTCTCCCCTGCCGTAGGCAAAGCAGTGGAGATGTATCCTGACACCGGCTTTCGCAAGATTCAGCATCCTGTAATAGATGTCGATTACCCCACCGTAATTAGCTGGATAAGGCACATCAAAGGCCACTATATGCAAATGTTGTTCTGTCATAAAGCACTGATTATAAAATTACTGTAAGTCCATCGTATGCCAAATGCACATTCGGGGGCAATTCTTTTTCCACCTCTTCGTAAAAACCCATCTGGTGGCTAAGGTGCGTTATATATGCCTTTTGCGGACTGATTTTCGCTATCGTTTCCAAAGCTTCGGGGAGAGAATAGTGCGAAAAATGTTTTTCCTTACACAGGGCGTTTATCACCAGCAGTTTAGTACCTGCAAGTTTTTCAAATTCCTCCTCCGGAATGAAATTGGCATCGGTGATGTACGTCAAATAACCTATTCTGTAGCCGAAAATCGGCATGTCCTTGTGCATCGCGGCAATCGGGACGACTTCAATGCCTCCGGCAACAGAAAACGGACAATCCTTGCCCACGACATTGAGGTTTGCCTCCGGCCAGCCCTTGAACTCGTGCGGTTCAAACACATAGGCGTAGTCATGTATCAAGGCATCGATGGTGCTCTGGCGGCCGAAAATCTCCATGGCACAACCCTGCACATGATTGAAAGAACGTATGTCGTCAAGACCTGCCACATGGTCGCGGTGAGGGTGCGTGACGAGTATCGCGTCGATGTGCGACGTACCGGTACGAAGCATCTGTTCCCTGAAATCGGGACCGATGTCGATGAGGATGTTTTTACCTCCGACTTCGACAAGCGCTGATGTCCTGAGCCGCTTGTCGTGCAAGTCCGATGACCTGCACACTTTACAGCCGCAGGCAATTACAGGCACACCCTGCGAAGTTCCCGTACCTAAAAAAGTTATTTTCATCGTTCTTCCCGAAATTCTCGGATAGTAAAACTTTATAAGTCTGAAAAAATTGTGTTTCGCGGATGCTTTTTTTTGCCGACAGCCATGTTTTTCAGAAAATGTAAAGCATTGCTTCTCAAGAAAAATTTACAAAAATTTTCTCAAAATCAAAAAAAAAACGTATTTTTGCAAACTTAATTTTACTGACACTTACTATTATGAAAAAAGGTTTTAACAGCGAAAAGTACTTGGCAATTCAATCGAAACACATCAAGGACCGGATTTCAAAATTCGGCGACAAACTGTACCTTGAATTCGGAGGAAAACTATTCGACGATTTCCATGCGAGCAGAGTTCTGCCCGGTTTCGAACCCGACATTAAGCTGAAAATGCTTCTCCAGCTGAAGGACGATTCCGAAATAGTCATCGTCATCAGCGCAGTCGATATCGAAAAAAACAAAGTCCGCGGCGATTTGGGCATCACCTACGATGTTGACGTGCTGCGGCTCCGCGACGAATTTCTCAGCCGCGGTCTGATGGTCGGTTCAGTAGTCATCACCCACTTCAACGGTCAGGCCAGCGCTGTAGCCTACCGCAACCGTCTCGAACGGATGGGCATCAAAGTTTACTACCATCACACAATCGAAGGCTATCCAACCAATGTCGACCTCATCGATTCGGAAGACGGGTTCGGCAAGAACGACTATGTGGAAACCACACGACCCCTCGTTGTCGTCACCGCTCCGGGTCCCGGAAGCGGAAAGATGGCCGTATGCCTCAGCCAGCTGTATCAGGAAAACATGCGCGGCGTGAAAGCCGGGTATGCGAAATTCGAAACCTTCCCCATCTGGAACCTGCCTCTGAAACACCCCGTAAACGTAGCTTACGAAGCCGCCACTGCCGACCTCAACGACGTGAACATGATTGACCCGTTCCATCTTGAAGCCTACGGCGAGACCGCAGTGAACTACAACCGCGACATTGAAATATTTCCGGTTCTCAACGCCATATTCGAAGGCATATACGGTGAAAACCCGTACAAATCGCCCACCGACATGGGAGTGAACATGGCCGGGTACTGCATCTCCGACGACGAAACCTGCTGTCAGGCTTCCAAAGACGAAATCATACGCCGCTACTTCACCGCCCTATGCAACTTCGCCGACGGCAAAAGCACCGAGAACGAGGTCAACAAGATTTCTCTCCTGATGAAACAGGCAAAAATCAGACCCGAAGACCGCAGAACCGTTGTCGAAGCTCGCAACAAGAAAGAACTCTGCAACGTACCGGCTTCTGCGATAGAACTTTCCGACGGAACGATTATCACTGCAAAGACATCGCCTCTGCTCGGACCGAGTGCCGCGCTCATACTCAATGCCACAAAATATCTCGCCGGCATTGACCACGACGTTAAACTCATACCTCAGAACATGATTGAGCCGATACAGAAAACCAAAGTCTCATTCCTGCACGGCCACAACCCACGCCTGCACACCGACGAAGTCCTCGTTGCACTCTCCATGCTCAGCCTGAACGACGAAAACTGCCGCAAAGCCCTTGAATGTCTCCCGCAACTCGACGGATGTCAGGTTCACACAACCGTAATGCTCAGCGAAGTGGACAGGAAAATATTCAAGAAACTCGGCATCGGACTCACCTGCGAACCGATACGCAAGAAATAACGGAAATTCTCCATACTTCAGAATCCTTCCACATCAGCGGAAGGATTTTTTTTTTGCACCCTCTCAAAAAAATTTGCCGGAGTCGTTTTTTTTTCGTATCTTTGCAATTCCTTTAAAATAAAAATTATAGCAACATGAACCTCAAGAAATTTGCAATTCTACTGCTTGCAACATTTTTATTCACTGCAAGTTACGCACAAAATCAAAACCCTGTCAAATGGGATTTCAAAGTAACGCAACAGTCCGGCGACAACGAGGCTGTTCTGCAATTCACCGCAAATCTGGAAAGCGGCTGGCACATCTATTCCCAGCACACCGACCCTGACGGTCCCGTAGGTATCAGTTTCAATTTCGCCAAAAGCAAGGACTATTCCCGCGTTGGTAATGTAACCGAGCCAAAACCTACCGAAGAATACGACGAACTCTTCAAATGCACCATCCGCTCGTTCAGCGGAAAAGTCATTTTCAAGCAACGTATCAAAATCAATACCGAAAAAGATTTCAAAGTAACCGGAACCATGTCATACCAACTCTGCAACGACGGTTCCTGCATCCCCCCCGACGATGTTGATTTTTCGTTCAACGTAAAAGGGGCAAAAGTAGTTGACGGAACTGTTGCCGAAGAAATCACCGAAGACACTGTCAGCACCACTGACACCGTGGTATCTGCCGATTCCACCGAAGAACAACTCTCCGAAAGCGTTGCCACCAGCGAGGAACCTGAAGAAGAGCAGTCTCTGCTCATGATATTCCTCATCGCCTTGGGCGGAGGAATAATCACCATGTTTACCCCATGCGTATTCCCCATGATACCCATGACCGTAAACTTTTTCATGCACGGCAGCGACAACAAGCGCAAAAACCGCCGTCAGGCATGGATTTTCGGATTCTCCATAGTGTTCATATTCGCGGTTCTCGGTGCCGTACTGGCACTCTGCTTCGGACCCGAGGCTCTGTATTTCATCGGCACACATTGGATTCCGAACCTGCTATTCTTCATCATCTTCCTTGTCTTCTCACTTTCTTTCTTCGGCCTGTTTGAAATAAAAATGCCCGAAAAATGGGTCAACAAAAGCGATGCCCAAGCCGACAAGGGCGGTTTCCTCGCACCATTCTTCATAGCATTGACAACAGTCCTCGTATCATTTTCCTGTACGGGTCCCATCCTCGGTGCAGCTCTCATAGGACTCACCACGGCCGGCTCTACGGCTCGCATCGTTTCTCTGCTCACCATGCTGGGATTCGGTATCGGTTTTGCTCTCCCTTTCACACTTCTTGCCTTGTTCCCTTCGGTACTGAAAAATCTCAAATCAGGAAATTGGCTCAACACGGTAAAGGTAACTTTCGCTTTCCTCGAACTCGCATTCGGTCTCAAATTCCTTTCCATGGCCGACCTGTACTGCGGCTGGCGTCTGCTCGACCGCGAAGTGTACCTCGCTCTCTGGATAGTCATTTTTGCAATGCTCGGTTTCTACCTCCTCGGAAAACTGCGTTTCAAAGGCGACGGTGAAATAAAGGAACTCGGCGTAATACGGCTCTTCGTGGTCATACTCGACTTCGCTTTCGTGATATACATGATACCGGGAATGTGGGGTGCACCGCTAAAAGCCATATCCGGATTCATTCCGCCAATGGAAACCCAAGACTTCAACATTGAAGAAATAGTTTACAAATCGTCCAGAAACGGCAACACCATCGACCTTTCGCAGAATGCACTGCCCCAACGCAAATACGCCGACAAACTGCACCTGCCCACCGGTTTCGACGGTTTCTTCGACCTCAACGAGGCCAAGGCGTATGCCAAGGAAGTCGGCAAACCGATATTCCTCGACTTTACAGGCAAGACTTGTGCCAACTGCCGCGAAATGGAACACTACGTTTGGACTGACGAAGAAGCCAGCAAAACACTTCAGAACGAATTTGTAATGTGTGCCCTATACGCTGACGAAAACACCATAGAATTACCTGAAGACGAATGGGTTACCGATGAGAACGGCAAAGTACTGAAAACACTCGGCAAGAAAAACCTCAACTATCAGAAAACTCAATTCAACATGAATGCTCAACCCTACTACGTACTCATCGATGCCGACGGCAATGTCCTCACCAAGGAAAACTACAAATACGACCGTGATGTTCAGAAATTCCTGAAATTTCTGAACGAGGGACTTGAAAATTACAAGAAATAAAATTCCGTAAAAACGACCTCCAAGCGGGGTCGTTTTTTTTACAATACGGCAACCTTCTTATACTTTTTTCTGAAAAAAAACGTTACTTGGAAAATAACAGCACTCTATGAAGAGATTTTTTTTAGCCATGCTGGCAATGGTTGCCGTAAACCTTGCCGTCGCACAAAACATAAAAGCCTTTGTAACAGCCGGTTGCAACGCATCACAAATAGACGGTGACGAAGTTTACGGCTTCGAAAAGTTCGGTTTCACCGGCAGTGTAGGTGCTCTGATTCCGCTTGACAAGTCAAGACGCTGGAACACGAGCGTCGAAGCCATGTTTTCCCAACGCGGAGCCAAAGGCTCCATTCGTACCGGAGACCTGTTCGACTACAAAGTAACTCTGCCGTACATCGAAATTCCGATTCTGGCACATTTCACAGACTCCAAAGGTGGCTGGACTTTCGGCGCAGGATTTTCTTACAGCCGTCTGCTTGGAACCCCGAAGGAAAATTATTCCGCTGGCCGTTCCGGATACTCCCCTGATTTCAATATAGCATACTCCAAAAACGACTGGTCTGTCATTGCCGACATCCGTTTCCGTATATGGCGTGGACTCAAATTCAACTTCCGATACCAATACTCGATGGCACCAATAAAAAAAGACTGGAATTTTCATGAAACTCTGCAGAACGGAGAGGACAAAATATGGATCCGAGATGCCTACAGCAATACCATTACTGCCCGTCTGATATGGGTTTTCAACGATGAAGAACCAAGAAACCGTAAATAATACGCCATGAAAAACAGCAAAACTGCTCTGTTCGCAGGGTCTTTCGACCCAATCACCAAAGGTCACGAAAACATTCTGCTCCGTGCCCTGCCACTTTTCGACCAAATCATTGTCGGTATCGGCACCAACTCCGAAAAAAAGTCATTTTTCTCCATCGGACAACGGAAACTCTGGATTGAAAAAACTTTCGCAGAATATCCGCAAGTAACCGTAGAAACCTACTCAGGACTCACAACGGACTTTTGCAAGCAAATGGACATCAACTATTTAATTCGCGGAATCCGCAACTCGCAAGATTTCATCTACGAACAGAACATTGCCATGATAAACAGGAATCTTGCTCCCGAAATTGAGACCGTGTTTTTCTCCTCGGTTCCGGAACTTTCAATACTGAGTTCATCAGCGGTACGCGAACTTCTGGCTTTCGGCAAAGACATCTCCGACTTTTTACCCGAAGCCATACGGACAGATTTCGAAACAATAGTAAAAAAACAATGATATGTTACCAAGAGTAAGTATAATAATGGGAAGCACTTCCGACATGCCTGTCATGGAAGCCGCATGTAAATTTTTCGACGAAATGGAAATTCCCTTCGAAGTGAACGCATTGTCGGCGCACCGCACGCCGGCAGAAGTTTCCGACTTTGCACGGAATGCTCAAAACCGCGGCATTGAAGTAATCATAGCAGCCGCTGGAATGGCAGCCGCACTGCCCGGTGTAATTGCCGCCGAAACCACACTGCCGGTCATCGGTGTACCAATCAAAGGCAGTGTCCTCGAAGGTCTGGATGCCACTTTCGCCATCATGCAGATGCCTCCGGGAATTCCCGTAGCCACGGTAGCCATCAACGGTGCTCTGAATGCTGCAGTACTTGCGATGCAGATTATGGCCACAGGTGACAGTATGCTGAAAGAAAAAGTAGCAAACTACAAAAAAGGCCTTAAAAACAAGATTGTAAAAGCCAACAAAGACCTCGCTGAAATAAAATTCAACTTCAAAACCAACTGATATGGTAATCATTGGAATAACAGGCACGTTGGGCGCCGGGAAAGGCACCATCGTCGATTATCTTGTAAAAGAAAAGAACTTCGTACACTTCTCGGTACGAGACTTCATCACAAAAGAAATCGTGAAGCGTGGACTGCCGGTAAACCGCGACTCCATGACTCTTGTTGGCAATGACTTGCGGAAAAACAACTCCCCGTCCTATATCACCGACCAGCTTTACGCTGAAGCAAAAAAACTCGGACAGAACTGCATCATCGAAAGCGTAAGAACTCCCGGAGAAGTGGAACAGCTCCGCAAAAACGAGGATTTTTATCTCTTCGCCATCGATGCCGACCAGCGCACACGCTATGAACGCATCACCCAACGCGGTTCTTCTACCGACAACGTATCTTTCGATACTTTCGCAAGCAACGAACAGCGGGAGATGACTTCAACCGACCCCAACAAACAGAATCTCAAAGCCTGCATCGAACAGGCCGATTTCGTTTTCAACAACAACGGCACCATTGATGAACTCAATTCCGAAGTAGAAAAAGTATTGCATAAAATTTCCAAGTAACAACAAGAAAAAACAACCTTATGGAAGAACAACCATACAAGCGTCCTTCATGGGATGAATATTTCATGGAACTGGCCAATTCAGTTTCCAAACGTGCCACCTGCGACCGCGGACGGAGCGGCTGTGTCATCGTCAAAGACAAGCAGATTCTGGTAACCGGATATGTCGGATCCCCTGCCGGCCTTCCCCACTGCGATGAAGTCGGACACCTTTTTCACAAAATGATTCATGAAAACGGAGAAATCACGACACACTGTGTACGCACTGTCCATGCCGAGCAGAATGCCATCTGTCAGGCCGCAAAAAGGGGCATCGCCCTCGACGGCTCTACACTCTACTGTCGCATGACACCTTGCCGTACCTGCGCCATGCTCATCATCAACTGCGGAATAAAACGAGTCGTTTGCGAACGCAAATATCACTCCGGTGCCGAAAGCGAAGAAATGTTCCGGCAGGCTGGCGTCGAACTAGAATTTTTCCACGATGAAGTCCAGCAGTACGAAAACCAGTAACTGGTTCAAACTATCGGGAACACCACAAATACGGCATAATCCCACAGCGAGTGCGATACGATGACTGTAAACAAATTTCTGTTGAAGTAATATATTGTGCTCCAAAACGCTCCACATACCAACGCTGCCATTACAAGCATGAAGTTCAGCGACGGAACATGTACTGCACTGTATATCAAAACAGTAACTCCGACCGTAAGAAAAGAACCATACTTCTCGGACAGTTTCCTTTGCACGAAACCGTGCCAGAAAACCTCTTCGGCCGGTCCTATCAGGAGCAGCAGCAAAACGGCAATAAGTGGTTGACTGCAACCGTCTTTCATCGCATATACGCTGCCTATCTGTCCCGAAGCGAAATCGAACATTTTCGTTGAAAGAAAATTTCCCAACCAGAATATCCCCCACAATACAGCTGCCGAAACCACACCTGTCGCCAAATCCTTCCATGAAAAATGCATGGAATCAGCGATACCCTTTTTATCCGCAAAAAAAGCCATGCCCAGCAGTACGACTGCCGACAGAGACATGGCCAACCAGAAATTCACCGTTCCGCCTGTCAGGGGCGAAAACATGACAAACCATAGCAAAAAAGCCACGACTACGGCTACCGCCAGTCTTTTCATGACACAAAAGGTGACAGAACGTTGGAAACTATCAATAAGAGGGAGAAAACCAGAACTAGTTTAGCTGTCATTCCGTCCAATGGAGCAATATCGGAAATCCGTTTACTGGAAAGCATCATCTTCACATTTTTAACCGCTACCGGCAACGACAGCAAAACTGCCACCGATGTCCACGGGCATATACCGGCTATCACCAGCACCGCTACCATGAGATAGGCACAGAGAACAAGTCCGAGGTAATAGTATTTCGAAGCCTTGAATCCGATATTCATTGCAAAAGTCCGAACCTTAGCACGGGCGTCAAATTCCATGTCGCGGGTATTGTTGGAGTGCAGGATCGCCACCACCAGAAATCCGACTGGTATCACGTTCAGCAAGATCTTGACATCGAATACCCCTATCATCGCGAACGACGTTCCCACTGCTTCCAACACTCCAAATATCAGAAACACGTCCAAATCACCGAAAGCGTTGTACTTGAATTTGGAATACAACAACGTGAGCACCAAACCTGCAAGTCCGACATATAATACATAAACATTTGATTCCCAAACAATAAACAATCCCAAAGCCGATCCTATGCAAAGGAGTATGAGTCCGTACACCAGAATTGTCTTTGCTTCAAAAACTCCATCAACGAGCAACCGCTGCCCCGTATTGTCCTGACGATCGACACCTGTCTTATAGTCAAAATAGTCGCTCACCAGATTCCCACCGAAATGAAAAATGAGTGCTCCAAGCAGACAAGCAACAGCCAACCACCAATTTACCGATGAATAGTCGCTGTACCTGCTCACGAAAATATAGGAAAGTGCTACCATTACTGGCATGGTAGATGCTGGGAATGACCATGGGCGCGTCGCCAAAAGCCATTCTTTCAATGTATGTTTTCTCATAATAAAAATAAAATTATCTTAATCCCTTTACAACCGGCTTTGCTGCCACAAAATCTTTCAAATAAAACGGTTCAAAATACGCAACATCCTCAAATTCAGAATACTGTAATTTTTTTTCAGCATCTAAGGACAAACCTTCAGCTGAAATTTCGAAAGGTATGTCGTAAACAGCATTCCCGTTGCCAGAAAGCAGTGTTTTCGTCTTTTCGGCACCGTCTCCGATGAATGCAACGCGACCCTTCTTCAGAAAATCCGAAAAGCTGTTTTCATCAATGATTTCGGCTGTAGTCGGTGTCAGTCTGTTGCCGTTGCTGTCGAACATTGCAGTATAGACCTCCATTCTTCTGGCATCAATCATTGGACACACAACCCCCTGATAATCAGGATTTTTCTGCAAAAACCAGTTTGCCATGGCCTGCAAGGTTTCAATAGCCAGCAAGGGTTTTCCAAGTGCATAACAAAGTCCCTTTGCCGTCGATGTACCTATCCTCAAACCGGTGTAAGACCCCGGTCCGCTGCTTATGCAGACCGCATCCAGACTTCTAAAGTCCACTCCTGCTTCTTTCATCACTTCATCAATGAATACCGAAAGGCACGACGAATGAGCGTTCTGTTCCGAACTCTCGCGATGAGCGATGTTTTTTCCGTTATCGGTCAATACCACCGAACATACCGGTGTGGCCGTTTCCAAAAGCAATACCTTTGCCATATACCTTAAAAACTGTGTGTTACACTGACACTTATCCGAGGATTGTCGTCGGCATCGGCCGGTGCAAGCAAATCATACAGAATACCTATATACGAATAGGTATTCGATGTAATTTTCTGTCTGTATCCGGCTCCAATCCATGCACGCTGATCTACGCCACGTTCCTTGAATTCTTCTATTCCGCTGTATTTGACGACATACGGATTGAATTGGTACAACGCCTCAACATAAATAATGTTGAGCAGAACATATCTCGCTCCCAATTCAACGCCGTAGCTCCATGCAGAAAAACTTTCGCGACGATTCCACGAATATATTCCTATCAGTCCTGCCGAAACTGTAAAATCCTTGAAAACATGATATCCCACCTTCGGTGAAAACTCCAGAGTTCCGAGCCTGTTCTGCACATTGAAACCGAAATTTCCTCCGATTTCGAATTTTTCACTTTGCGCAAAGCTCCGGTTGACCGAAGCAAAAACCAGAACTAATGCCAATGCCAAAAGAATCTTTTTCATCTTTGCAACAAAAAAATAAAAGAGGTGCCATGAAGCACCTCTTTTGAAATATTCAATGAATCTTATTTCATTTCCTTAATGGCTGCTTGTGCTGCTGCCAAACGTGCAACTGGTACACGGAACGGTGAACATGAAACATAATTCAGACCGGTCTTGTAGAAGAATTCTGCAGAAGTCGGGTCTCCGCCATGTTCTCCGCAAACGCCGCACTTGAGGTTGGCTCTTTGTCCGCGTCCGCGTTCAACGCCTATCTTTACCAACTCGCCCACACATTCCTGATCGAATGTGTTGAACGGGTCTGCCGAGATGATTTTGTCTTCCACGTATTTGTGAACGATGGCATTCACATCGTCGCGCGAGAATCCGAATGTCATCTGGGTCAGGTCGTTGGTACCGAACGAGAAGAACTCTGCAACTTCGGCTATCTTGTCGGCAACCAATGCAGCTCTCGGTATTTCTATCATGGTACCGAACTTGTATTCATACTTAACTCCGTAAGTGTTGCATACTTCCTTGAACACACGGTCGGCAATGGATTTCTGATGTTTCAATTCCAATGCATTGATTGTCAGAGGAACCATGATTTCCAGCATAGGATGGTAACCTTCCTTGAGCAGTTCGGCTGTTGCGCTGAACAACGCACGGAACTGTGTTTCTGTGATTTCAGGATAAATGATGCCAAGACGTACACCACGCAGACCCATCATCGGGTTTACTTCGTGCAAGCCGTCTATGCGTTTTTTGATTTCTTCGAAAGAAAGACCTCTTTCCTTTGCTGCTTCGCGCTGTTTTGCTTCGTCTTGAGGTACGAATTCGTGCAGCGGTGGGTCCATAAGACGGAAAGTAACAGGTTTGCCGTCCATTACAATCATCGTGCCTTTTACGGCGTCTTTTATGTACGGTTCAAGTTCTTTCAGTGCAGAAACACGTTCATCGGTGGTATTCGAAAGAATCATGTTGCGGAGTTTTTCCAGAGGTTTCTGGCTGTTTTTGCCGTAGAACATGTGTTCGATACGGAAAAGACCTATGCCTTCTGCTCCGAAATCTATGGCTTTCTGCGCATCTTCGGGGTTGTCTGCGTTGGTGCGGACACCCATTTTGCGATATTTGTCGACAATTGCCATAAACTGTTTGAACAACGGATTTTCTGTTGCGTTGATCATTTTTACCGTTTCATCGTAAACCCAACCTTTTGTGCCGTTCAGACTCAAGGTATCGCCTTCTTTGAATTTCTTTCCTGCAATATTTACGATTCCGTTTTCAAAGTCAATTTTCAAGGCATCGCAACCTACGATACAACATTTTCCCCAACCGCGTGCAACCAGTGCAGCATGCGATGTCATACCTCCACGGGCTGTAAGGATACCGTCGGCAGCGCGCATACCCTCTACGTCTTCGGGGTTGGTTTCCTCACGTACGAGAATATTCTTGATACCTGCTTTCTGATATTCGCGTGCTTTTTCACTTGTAAGAGCTATCAGACCGACTGCTCCTCCGGGACCTGCCGGCAAGCCCTTGGCTATTACTGGGTGTTTCTTTTCGTCGGCAGCATCCAATATCGGGTGAAGAAGTTCATCCAACTGTGCCGGTGATATTCTCAATACAACTTCTTTGTCGTCAATCAGACCTTCTTTCAGCATGTCGGTTGCCATTGTGAGAGCAGCCACGCCCGTACGTTTTCCGACACGGCACTGAAGCATGTAAAGTTTTCCGTCCTGAATCGTGAACTCGATATCGAGCATATCGTGGAAATTCTTTTCCAGAATTTCGCGGATGTCGCAGAGTTCCTTATATGTAGCAGGCATGAGTTCCTGCATCGACTGCATGTGTTTGTTCTGTTCGTTTTTTGTATCGTCGTTCAGAGGGTTTGGAGTACGTATACCTGCCACAACGTCCTCACCCTGTGCATTGATGAGCCATTCTCCGTAGAACTGATTGTCGCCTGTTGCCGGATTACGTGTAAAGGCAACACCTGTTGCCGAGTTGTCTCCCATGTTGCCGAATACCATTGCTTGAACGTTTACTGCTGTCCCCCAGTCATCGGGAATACCTTCGATACGACGGTAGGAAATTGCCTTACGGCCGTTCCAAGATTTGAACACGGCTTTGATACCGCCTTCAAGTTGAGCCTTTGCGTCATCGGGAAAATCAACACCAAGGACTTCTTTTACCTTTGCCTTGAACGCATTGGCGAGGGCAAGAAGTTCGTCTGCCGTAATTTCCGTATCCGATTTGTAACCGCGCTGTGCCTTGAATTCATCGAGCATATCGTCGAGCTGCTTGCGTATTCCTTTTCCGTCTGCAGGTTCTATGCCTTCCGATTTTTCCATAACGACATCGGCATACATCATTATCAGGCGTCGGTAAGAATCATAAACGAAACGGGGGTTGTTGGTCTTTTTTATCAAACCCGGAAGGGTTTTGGAACTGAGTCCGATATTGAGAACGGTATCCATCATTCCCGGCATTGAACTGCGGGCGCCCGAACGACATGAAACCAGAAGTGGATTTTCTGCATCATCATACTTCATACCCATCAGGGATTCGATATTTTTCATACCGTTCCATACTTCTTCCATAAGTGATGCCGGCAATTGGCAGTTATTGGCGTAATAATCAGTACAACATTCTGTTGTGATAGTCAATCCTGCAGGTACAGGGAGTCCAAGCAAGCACATTTCTGCAAGATTTGCACCTTTACCTCCCAACAGGTTTTTCATTTCTGCGGTTCCTTCGGCTTTCTTTCCGCCGAAAGTGTAAACATACTTCGTCATTTTTTCTGTTTTAATTATTATTCTTTATCTCTTTTACTATTACTGTTTCTTTTCAGCTACAAGGACTTCTTCAATAAACTTTACAGCTATCAAAGAAGTCTCTGCATTTTCGTTTTTTTTGGAACTTGCTATCTTACTATCAGCAGGCTTCCGGTTCTGGTATTGTATTTTGACGGGTCTGTAATGCCTTTGTACCTCAAGACATATGTATATACACCTGTAGCACAAGGCCTTCCGTCAGGACTCGTTGCGTTCCATTTTTCATATATATCGTTGGAAGTGAATACCGCCAATCCTTCCCGATCATAAATCGTTATAACATATTCCAATATTCCTGTTCCTTTCACCTCGAAGCATTTGTTTGTCGGCAAGTCGGGAGTAATGGCATTCGGGATCCAGATTTCTTCACGTTCGATTGGTATTACCAAAGTCGTGCTGTCGTAGCAGTAGTACTCGTTTCTGACTTTCAGGCTTACCCACGCCGAATCCTGATTTTTCGGAAAATTGTAGTAGGTAACACGTGCGGAATCGCTTCTGTCAAGGCCTTCGCATGTCCATACTCTGTCATAGGTATTGCCTAAAGTGATGTCCGTGAGTCTTATCTGGTCTCTTTCGTGGTGCACCACAGGAGGATCTGCCTGAATTGTAGCCTTGAGTTTGGGCACATACTGCACGAATATAGATGCCGTATCGGCACAGGACACACCCGGTATTCCGCTTGACACAACAGCTGAATATGTAGTACTTACACGTGGGCTTATGTATATAACGCTGTCAGATTCCTGCCCTTCGAGCGACAGGTCGTAAGGTGACGAATACCAATAAAACGAGGAATCCCTCTCCGTTTCTGCTATCAGGGTGAAAGCCTGCAGGTCGCAGTCGTAACCGGCATTGTTCAGAACTACACTGGGTTTCGGTATCACGGTAAGATACAGTACCTTTATGCTGTCGCAGCCATTCATCACCGTGGGCATCGTATCTACATATGTTCCGGGACGAGAGTATGCCGTTCCGAACATATAGGAGTTCTGGTCATCGCAGATCGTATCCCAGATAGTATCACGGCTGGTGTAGTCCATTACCAGATGCAGTGCTATTACACTGTCACAACCGAGTATATTGGTAAGTGTATCGCGAGGCAGGTCCGTGCTGCGGGTATAAGTCCGGCCGTCTCTCCACACATACCGGTCGCAACTGTATATCGTATCGGTGGCATAGGTTCCGAAACGGAGATCCAGCACTTTGTAAACGCTGTCGCAGTCAGGGATATTGACCTTACGAATGGTATCACTGTAAATTCCGGTCGAATCTCTGAGTATTCCACCGAACATATAAGGTACATTCGTGCATACGGTATCTCTCGTTCTCAGGATTGGGTCGGCACCGATGAGTACCGAATCCATGAGTTCGAAATGGTCACCGTTGCAGGCAGTGTATTCCAGAACGGCAGTATACCATGTCGGTTCCATGGGGCACACCAGCTGACGGGAGATTGCCGTATCGCTGTTTATAACTTGGGTTGAAATAGGCAGTCCCACTCTACCTGCACCTTCATACCATCTTACGGTGTATGAGGAACTTCCGGTTGGCGTGAATCGCCATGCCTCCTGCCTTGTCGACCACTGACCGCCGTTGCGGTTTGGCGGAGCCATACCCTTTGTTCCGTTGGCGTTCTGTATGCCCACAAGGGCTTCTCCGTTGTTGGTCAACGGATATCCACCACTGGCGGGATAGCAGTGTTCCCTTATGTATATGTCGATAACGTTTGTTCCTTCGTATAACACAATCTGAGATGTATTCTTCACCGTATAGTTGCCGAATGCCGCACAATGAAAATAGTTGAAGCATGCCTTACGGCAGGGATATTCTCCCAAAACCCCCTGAAACACGCGTCCGTTAGTGCTGTCGCTGTTGTACCATGGGTAAATATCTTCATAAACTCCATAAACCGCGTTCATGGCCTGACTCGAAAAAGCCGTGTTGGGAATCGGCAAACCCGTATAGAAACTATATGGACAATACTGACCGCTGTTGGCCGCATCGAACGAGATTATACCGTTCGAGCCAACGCAGACCTGCCTGTAGATGCTGTCGTAGAAACAGAATCTGAATGGAAGACTCAGTATTGATATGTAGTAGTCGTCGGTAAAGCCTGTAAGCTCAGTACCTGCATTGAATGCGAACGGCGGATGGAAGGGTATCTGTGTCATGATGTAGTCCGATGCCGTAGGAGCAGTAGCCTGAGCATAGGCCTTCAATGTTACACAATTGCCGCAATCCACGGAAGTATCGCCCAATCCGTTCATGGTTCCCGATACAGCAACACCAGGGCAACCTGACTGAAAGGTAACACCGCCGCCCTGTGCAAAAACCTGCATGCCTGCAAACTGCAAAACCGCAATCGTCAGCAGCACTTTAACCGTTTTTCTCATCTTTAATTTCATAAAGCAATCTGTTTTATTGTTTTATCATTTCCTTGAAATGAAACTGCAAAGATACGTTTTTTTCTTTGAAATTTCATCTTTTTATTTTATCATTTATCAACACAAAGACCATATATAATTGATTCCAAGCACATTAACCGCAGAAAAAACCTTTACATCATCCGTTTCAACGGCAAGGATTTCAAAGTACATGTCTTGCCATAAAAGACACCGGACAGCAATATTTTGCTACTTTTTCGGACATTTTAGCGTATTACTTGAACTATTCCGTTTCTCTGGATATTTCCCATATAACCTTTTGCCGAAAACCTGTAGTAATAGACTCCGCTCGGCGAGGCGTCGGAATACGGATCCCAGAAATCTTCCCGCTTGCTTATGTTCTGAACGTGGTAAACCATTCTTCCCCAACTGTTGTAGATGTAAAGTTCGTTATCCGTGTAGCCACGTCCGTCGAGAAGATTCTTAATCTCGAATATGTCATTGATTCCGTCTCCATTGGCTGTCACCGTGTTGGGAAATTGCAGCAAGTCATTGATGACACTGATGTAGGATTCCGTACTATCCTTGCACACAAGCATGTTTCCACTCGGTGTAGTGATGTTTGTGTTGGCGATGAGTCTTACCAGATGGTTGCCGACAATTTCTCCACCTGTAACTGGCCATGTATACGGCACCAGTTCAAAATCATTTTCCATGATTGGAGGTACTGACGTTGATGTGTCAGGCCAGATTTTCCAGTCGTATGTGTTCTGCGGATAATGAACCGAGCTTATATTGTGCAAGTTCACTATCGGAGACAGTGCACTTATGAGCTGAGGATCCCAAGTAAAATCCGCCTTTGTAAAATCATAAACCTTTACTGGGAAGGAGACAGTATCAAGGCACCCGTTTTGAGCTTCGATGTAACAATTGATTGTAAAGTTCCCCAAATCCGTGTAAGTATGCGAAACCGTTCCTCCGTTCTGCGACAGCACCTGTCCGTCGCCCCAATTCCATGTATTCCTGTTGGATTGGGATTCTGGATTTTGGTCAGTAATTGACACCGATGTCATCTTGCAAAGTTCAATGGGGTTCGGTGTTGCCTTGAACTGTGGCGTGGGAGCGTTTTTCTGTACGAGATGCAGTATCGTTACGCTGTCGCAGCCGTGAGCCGTCTGGCAGCTGTCGTAATATGTTCCTGTCTGGTTCAGAACTCTTCCTGCAAAGCGATACGTGCGATTTCCGCAGATGGTGTCGAATATTTCGCGTATGGTAACATTTTCCACGATGAGGTTGAGTGTAACGGTGCTGTCGCAACCCAAATAGTTGGTGGTATGGAACACCGGAGTGTTTGTCGAATGAGTGTATGTATTGCCGTCAATCCAAGTATAGCTGTCGCATGCCGTCTCGTTGTCGGTGTAGGTTGAGCCCATTTTCAGATAAAGGCGGTGTATTACGCTGTCGCAGCCGGCCGAGTTGCGGATTGTGTCGCCGTAATGTCCGGTGCGGCTGTATGTTCTTCCGTAAAAGGTGTAGGGCGTGTTGGAACACAGCGTGGTGTCGGTATAGACAGGTTCGTTGCTGGTTATGGTCGTGGTGTTTATAATGTCGAAATGCTCTCCGTTGCAGGCTATGTAGCGGAGCCGTGCCGTGTAATGATTGACACCCGTAGGGCAGACATATATGCGGGAGACTGCCGTGTCGCTGTTGATGGTGTCGTGTCCGAGTATGGTTGCGGTGGCCTGATTGGTGTCGAGACCGTCGTACCATGTGACCACATAGTGCGGTGTTCCGGTCGGAGTGAAGCGCCATGCCTCGTATTGAGTTGTCCATGTGCCGCCATTTCTGCCCTGAGGAGACACTGCCCTCGTTCCCGTGGCATCCTGCACGCCGACAAGGCCTTCTCCGTTGTTGGTCGAAGAGCAGCAGCTCCGGTTCTGTATGTACACATCAATTATGTTCGTACCTTCGTAAAGCACGATCTGATAGGTGTTAGTCACCGAATAGTTACCGAAAAGCGGGCATCGGTAATAACTCACGCATGCCGTACGGCATGGATACTGTCCCATCACCCCTGTAAAAATCTGACCGGAGTTGTTGCCGCTGTAATTAGGGTAAATGTCTTCATAAACTCCATAAATCGCGTTCTTTGCATCGCTGGAGAAGCCTGCATTGGGTATTGGGAGGCCGCCATAGAACGAATAGGTGCAGTATCCGTTGGCGTTTGCCGGATTGAAGGATATTATTCCGTTGGAGCCCACGCAGATCTGAGAATACGTACTGCCGTAGAAGCAGAAATTGAACGGCAGGTTCATGACCTGTATGTAATGGTCATCGGTGAAACCCGTGAGTTGCGTCCCAGCCGAGAACGAGAACGGCGGATTGTACAAAATGGACGAGACTGTGTAATCGTTTGCCGTAGTGGCAGTTGCAACCACATCGGCATGAAGCCAGAGGCAACCTCCGCATTGTATTGTCGTATCGAGGCCGCTAACTGTTCCCGCCGGGTAAATCGAAGGACATCCCGTCGGAGCATTCTGTGCAAGAAGCCCGTTGCTCACACCAAATGCAAAAAGCATTGCTACCACAACGAGAGAGACTTTCTTCAATAATTTGCCGTATACCATATCTTTCAAATTTTCTGTTGCCAATCAATTCAGTTTTAAAATGCAAATGTACGCACTTTTTCTTAAACATAGACCATTTACACCCCAATTATGATACGTTTGAAAGAAAAAAAACATCATCTTGATACAAAACGCTTTAGTTTCATTATTCTTTCATACGATTCATGTATTCGTTCTCTTGGTATCACACCGGTCTTCACCTTATCGTAAATTATATCGACTGCAGTTGGTACCACATTGGGATCGTAATCATGCCCATTGTTAGACAGGCAGAGGATATCGGCGCCAGCCATGACAGCGAGCTCAAGGACTTCGTCCAGCTCGTATTCGTTGGCTATGGCACCCATCACAAGGTCATCGGTAATTATGACGCCGTCATAGTTCAAGCCTTTGCGCAGCATACCGGTGGTGATGTTCTGAGACAACGATGCCGGATAAAGAGAGTCCAGTTTTGCATTGAACACATGCGAAGTCATTATCATATCGACGTTCCCGTCCCTGATGAGTTTCCGGTAAGGCGTGAGTTCCTTGTCTGTCCAAGTTTCCGTAACGTCGGCAATGCCGAGATGAGTGTCGTCCTGTGAACTTCCGTGTCCGGGAAAATGTTTCAGGGAAGTCAGTATTTTCATATTCCGGTGCGACCTTATCCATGCTTCGGCATGAATGGCCACCGAATCGGGATTGTCCGAAAAACTGCGTTTCAGTTTGCCTATGACAGGGCATTCAGGATTGACATCGACATCGACGCAGGGTGCGAAATTGAGGTTTATTCCCACGGAACTCAGTGTACGGGCGGTGAGCTTTCCCCAGTAACTTGTACTGTCTGTCCGTGCCATTTCCTTTGCCGATGCAAATCTCGGAAAACCGTATTTCGGTCTCAGACGCGACACCATTCCACCTTCCTGATCTATGGAAATGAACAATGTTTCGCTGCTGAGTTTCTGAAGGTCGGAAGTAAGTTTCTTCAGCTGCGTACGCGACGTTATGTTGCGGGGTCGCTTGTGCGACGGTGCATCGAATTCGAAAAGTATCACTCCTCCTATCTTGTAATCCACGATGTCGCGGTATATGTGGCTATCTTCAGTAACGGCAGTTCCACGGAATCCGACCAGAAGCATCTGTGCTATTTCCTCCCGCAGCTTCATGTCCTCGGGAGAATATGACGGCTGGGCATGACAAGATTCCATCGACAAAACGGCCGCACAGAACAGCAGCACACAAGAAAACAATCTCTTCATACAAAACATGACGGGTCCAACAAATAACACCTTGACTTTCCTCACGGGCTGGACCCCTATCCCACTCGGTCTGCCGTAATATTTTCGAATTGCAAAATTACACATTTTTTCTCAAACAAACAAGATTTTACGCATAAAATACAGCTTTTTCTGAAAATTCAGTCTGTACATGGGAAATGTCCGGCATGTTTTTTTTGCAAATCACTAAAAATCACATTCATACCGACCGAACGGAATCACTGCAGAAAAAAAACTTTTGAAAAGTGATTTTTTTTTCATATCTTTGCACAAAATAAATTTAAAGCAAAAAAAATATAACATAATGGAAAAGAGAGAGTTACTCAAAGATGTAGTAAAACACATAGACATAAAGAGCTATGATTCGACACAACTTATAGACGCAATGCGCAACATGTCGTTCACATCGCGCGACACGGCACGTGCAACCGACATTCTCATGCAAATGTGCAACGAAAAAAGCTGCACCAACATACTTACCATTGCAGGTTCAACATCGGCAGCAGGCTGCATGCAGGTTTACGTTGATATGGTACGGAACAAAATGATTGACGTTGTCGTTTCCACCGGAGCATCAATCATAGATATGGACCTTTTCGAAGCACTCGGGTTCAAGCACTACATCGGTGAAAAGGAAAACGTGATTCCTGACACCACTTTGCGTGAACTCTACATCGACCGCATATACGACACCTACATTGACGAAGAAGAACTTCAGGCATGCGACAATGCGACTTACGAACTCGCCAACAAACTCGAAGCCCGTCCGTATTCTTCCCGCGAATTCATCTACGAACTCGGAAAATGGCTGCACGAAGGCCGTGCCGTAAAGAAGGACAGTCTGATACAGACCTGCTACGAATGCGGTGTGCCGATTTTCTGCCCAGCATTCAGCGATTCTTCGGCAGGTTTCGGCATTGGCAAACACCAATGGGAACGCACTCACAAAAACGAGAAATACCTGTCCATCGACTCGGTTCGCGACTTCATCGAACTTACCGAGATAAAAATGGCAGCACCCGAAACCGGACTTTTCATGGTTGGCGGAGGCACACCCAAGAACTTTGCCCAAGACACCGTGGTATGTGCCGAAATCCTCGGCCACGAAGTACCGATGCACAAATACGCCATACAAATTACCGTTGCCGACGTAAGAGACGGAGCTTGTTCTTCTTCCACTCTTCTGGAAGCCGGTTCATGGGGCAAAGTAAGTGAAAAACTCCAGCAGATGGTATATGCAGAAGGAACCACTGTGATACCGCTGATTGCCTCATACGTTTATCACAACGGCGACTGGGCTAACCGCGAATACAAAAACTGGCAGAAAATCTATCAGAAATAACAATACACAACTATAAGGTGGAAACATCTGAACGACAAAGCATACGATCGCTGATGCTGCACGAGATAGTGCTTGCAACCGGTTGCACCGAACCGGTTGCTGTGGCATTGGCTGCAACGAAATCGCGTGAAACGCTTGGGAAAATGCCCGACAGCATCGAAGTTTTTCTCAGCAAGAACGTGTTCAAAAATGCCATGGGAGTCGGCATTCCGGGAACAGGAATGATAGGGCTTCCCATAGCTGTTGCCATAGGGATAACCGAAGGCGCTTCCGACCGCGACCTCGAAGTTCTGAGCGTTCTTCCCCAGCAGGTGGAGAATGCAAAATTTTGGCTTGAGCAAAACAGCGGACGCATCAATATTCATGTCAAGAACACCACCGAAAAGCTTTACATTGAATGCGTCTGCCGCAAAGGCAGCGACTCCGCCACAGCCATAATTGCACAGAAACACACCAATTTCGTGCATATAGAAAAAAACGGCCGTGTACTTCTGGAAAACAGTCAAACAGGAGCTGACACTCAGACAGACAATGCTATCGACGGCATACAGCTTTCGGCAAGGAAGGTTTTCGAATTTGCAACAACGTCACCTCTTGAAGAGTTGGAATTCATAAACGAAACGGTGAAATACGACATGGCAGTCTCCGATGCGGGATTGTCCGAAAATTACGGACTTACCACAGGCAAAGTCCTCATGGAACAAGCCGGCGAAGACATTGTCCATAGAACGGTCAGCAAGACAGTGGCAGCATCCGACGCACGTATGGCAGGCTGCAGCAATCCGGTTTTCAGCAACTCGGGAAGTGGCAACCAAGGCATCACATGTACCATCCCCGTGTACGAATTCGGCACATTGAACAAATATTCCCACGAGACCATTACCCGCGGCCTGATTATGAGCCACCTTATGTCGATATACATAAAACGTGGCATAGGCAGGCTTTCGGCACTGTGCGGGATAGTAAACGCTTCGCTGGGAGTAACTTCGGGGCTCACATACATGCAAGGTGGAAGCTACGAACAGGTAACATTTGCGCTCAAAAACCTGATAAACACCCTTACTGGCATGGTCTGTGACGGAGCTAAGCCCAGCTGTGCCCTGAAAGTTGCCACAGGAGTATATTCAGCTTTCGTTGCCTCAAAACTGGCAATGCACACCAAAGTCGTTGATGAAACCGACGGACTTTCGGAGCAAGACATAGATAGGACCATTTCGAACCTCGGCAAACTCGGCAAATACGCCATGAACGAAACCGATGAAATGATACTTGAGATAATGACGAATAAACAACATTGTAGAAAAGACAAATAGCTAACAGATAAACAATTACGACAAAACAAAAGAAAAAAACAGAGATGGAATCGAACAACAACAGAAAAGAAGAATTGTTCAGCGAAGTAGTGAAAGCGGGGAAACGCACCTATTTCTTTGATGTAAAGGAAACACGCGGCGGTGACAAATTCGTTACCATAACCGAGAGCCGCAAGATTTTCGACGACAACACAGGACGTTTCTATTACGAAAAAAGCAAGATGTTTCTTTACCCGGAAGATTTCGAAAAATTCGCCAACGGGCTGAACACAGTTCTCAGATTCGTGGACACCGGCGAAGTTCCTGAAAGACCGGAACAAACCTCCGAAACGGAAAGCGGAGACTCTGCCGGGGACATCATCGACAACGAAATCTCCTCGATAAACCTTGATTTTTAAAAAATACTCAGAAAAAGAATCTTCAACATACAGAAACAGATAGTCCTATGGGAAAAATAATAGCAATAGCAAATCAGAAAGGTGGAGTGGGAAAAACAACCACGGCTATCAATTTGGGAGCGGCCCTTGCCGTATTGGAGAACAAGGTATTGCTTGTTGACGCAGATCCGCAAGCCAATGCCACATCGGGAATAGGTTTCAATCCCGAATCGGCTCAGGAAAGAGGTACCTACAAATGCCTGATGGGAGAAGTGCCTGCAACCGACTGCATAGTGGAGACCAACACACCGAACCTCTATCTTCTGCCAACAAGCATCGACCTCGTAGGTGCCGAAGTGGAACTCGTGGAACAGCTGCAGCGTGAATACTACATGAAAAACGCTTTGGCATCGGTTGTAGACCAGTACGACTACATCATCATAGACTGCTCTCCGTCGCTGGGAATAATTACGGTAAACGCTCTGGCTGCAGCCAACTCCGTAATAATACCAGTTCAGAGCGAATACTTCGCTCTCGAAGGTCTTGGCAAATTACTGAACACTATTACCATAGTACAGACTCACATAAACACCGGTCTTTCAATAGAAGGCATCGTCATAACCATGTTCGATTCCCGCCTGCGACTGGCACGTCAGGTCGTGGAAGATGTCCGCACACACTTCCAAGGAATGGTTTTCGACACGCTTATTTACCGCAACACAAAACTGAGCGAAGCCCCAAGCCACGGAGAAACCATCATCATGTATGATGCTAGTTGCACAGGTTCACTCAATTATCTTAATTTAGCCCAAGAAGTCATAACAAAAAACCAACAATAAACCATGGCACAAAAGAAAACTGCAGCATTGGGGAAAGGCTTGGATTCCCTATTGAAAAACTCCGACCTGAAAAACATCAATAGTCCGGGCAGTCCTTCTGTCTCAATAGCTGCAAGCATTGCCAGCATCGACATTTCTGACATTGAAGCGAACCCGTATCAGCCCCGTAAGGAGTTCGATGGAGAATCTCTCGCAGAACTCGCCGAGTCCATCAAACATCAGGGGGTTATAACACCAATAACCGTCCGCAAGATTGAAAACGGGAAATACCAGCTCATAGCCGGTGAACGCCGCTTGAGAGCCGCAAAAATAGCTAAACTCACAAAAATTCCGGCATACATACGCGTAGCAACCGACCAGCAAGCCATGGAAATGGCCCTCGTGGAAAACATCCAGCGCGAAGACCTGAATTCTCTCGAAGTTGCTCTATCGTACTCGGCACTTATCGACGAATGCAAGCTCACTCAAGAAGAACTCAGTACCCGTGTAGGCAAGAGCCGCTCAACCATAACCAACTATCTGAGACTTCTCAAACTTCCGGCAGAAATACAGATAGCCCTAATTTCCAACAAGATAAGTATGGCTCACGCTCGTTGCCTCATCAGCATCGAAGATTCGGCAACACAGTTGAGCATTCTCCATAAAATTGAAGAAAAAGACCTTTCGGTACGCCAGACTGAAAAAATAGCAAAAGACCTGACCTCCGCAAAGAAAACCATAATACGCAAGAATGCCGCCGATGCTCTTCCGGAACTACACACGCAATGCAAAGCCGAACTCAAGAATTACATACAGTCCGAAATCGACATCAAGCGGTCACGCAAAGGCAAAGGCACGTTGACGATACACTTCAACAACGACTCTGACTTCCAGCGAATATTAAATATAATTCAGGGCAAGTAAATTCATGACCGGAATAAAGCCTAACAGACCTTGGAGAGTGCCGATGCTGATTGGTGCTCTTTGTGTTGTAATGCTTTGTTCTGTCAGTGTTTCGGCACAGGACACCCTAAAAGCTGTCACTTCGAAAGCGAGTGCCGTAAAAAACACGTCAAAGGCAAAAAAAGCCCTCAAACTGCAACATTCAGACATCACCCCCACACCTAAAAGCACGCCTATTCAGAACAGCAATGCCGGAACCGGTACCGATACGGCAGTATCGGTAATAAAACAGCATTCTCCCAAACGGGCGTTCATATATTCGGCCATACTGCCGGGCTTGGGACAGACATACAATAGGCAGGCTTGGAAAATACCGATAATCTATGTCGGAGCTGGAGTCGTAACTTACTTCGCCATAACCAATTACCAAGGCAAGGTAAAGTTTGAAACCGAATACCGCAACCGCATGAACGGCAATACCGGAGACCTTCTGCCGAACTATGCCAGTTACCCCGATGCAAACATTTACAGCATATACCAGTCGTACAACAGAAACTTCCAGCTTTCAATCATCTGCGGAGGTCTCGTTTACATTCTGAACCTGATAGACGCCTACGTTTACGGACATCTGTTCGATTTCGAAATAAACGACGACATCAGCATGCGGATTGCCCCCAAAATCGACCTGCTCCCATACAGCAACGACTTCAGCAGAGTAACTACTGGAGTCGCTTTCCAAATAAGATTTTAGCAAAAAGCACACATCTGCAAATTTGGTCAGAAAATCCTTCAAAAAAAGGATTTTTTTTCGTATATTTGTAATATCAATTAATACTCTCAAATTTTCATTTTGAAGTTTTAACTTGTTAATTATAAGTTTAATATAAAGATTTACCAATGAGTGTAAGACGTATTTATGTTGAGAAAAAAGCCGATTTTGCAGTTAAAGCACACGAGCTTTTTGAAGAAATGAGCAGTTACCTTGGCGTGAAAGCCGAAAAAGTTCGCGTTCTTATCCGCTACGACATCGAAAACATATCGGACGAAACGTACCGGAAATCGAAAGTGACTGTTTTTTCAGAACCACCGGTAGATGACGTTTTCGAAGAAACTTTTCCGAAAGGAGAAACCGATTTCTGCTTTTCCGTTGAATTTTTGCCCGGTCAGTTCGACCAGAGAGCCGATTCGGCAGAACAATGCGTAAAACTCCTCAACGAAAACGAAGACCCCATCATAAAATCGGCCACCACATATGTCATATCCGGACAACTCAACGAAACCCAACGGCAGGCGATTATAAAACACTGCATAAACCCTGTCGATTCGCGACTTGCCGATGACGAAAAGCCGGAAACTCTCGTCACTGAATTCGACGAACCTGCCGATGTACACGTTTTCAACGGATTCAAAGACATGCCACAGGACAAACTCGAAGAACTTTACAAATCCTTGGGGTTAGCCATGACTTTCAAAGACTTCCTGCACATACAGAAATATTTTCTCAACGAAGAGCATCGCGACCCTTCGATGACCGAAATCCGTGTCCTCGACACATACTGGAGCGACCACTGCCGCCATACCACATTCGCCACAGAACTAAAAAACATCACCTTTGACGAAGGCTTCTACCGTCCGCTTATCGAGAACGCCTTTCACCAGTATCTTGCCGACCACAAAGAACAATATACGGGACGCAACGACAAATTTGTCTGCCTCATGGATATCGGCACCCTTGCAGCCAAACGGATCCGCAAGGCCGGCAAACTTGACGATCAGGAAATTTCCGACGAAATAAACGCCTGCAGCATTGTCGTGCCCATCACCATAGACGGAAAGGAAGAAGAATGGCTTGTGAATTTCAAAAACGAAACGCACAACCACCCGACCGAAATCGAACCTTTCGGAGGGGCTGCCACATGTCTTGGCGGAGCCATACGCGACCCCCTTTCGGGAAGAACATACGTTTATCAGGCCATGCGCGTTACAGGGGCCGCCGACCCGACGAAACCGATGGAAGAAACTCTCTCCGGCAAACTGCCGCAACGGAAGATTGTTACGACTGCCGCACGCGGATACAGTTCGTACGGGAATCAGATAGGCCTTGCCACCGGCATGGTCAATGAAATCTATCACCCCAACTACGTCGCAAAACGTATGGAAATTGGTGCCGTAATAGCTGCTGCCCCTCGCAATCAGGTAAAACGCATGACTTCCGATCCGGGAGACGTAATAATATTGCTCGGCGGCCGTACTGGACGTGACGGATGTGGAGGAGCCACAGGTTCTTCAAAAGCTCACAACACCGCCTCTCTTACTACCTGCGGTGCCGAAGTACAGAAAGGCAACGCTCCTACCGAACGCAAACTGCAACGCATGTTCCGCCGCAAAGAAGTTGCTTCTCTCATCAAGAAATGCAACGATTTCGGTGCAGGCGGAGTTTCGGTAGCCATAGGAGAACTTGCCGACGGACTGCTTATAAACCTCGACAAAGTACCTAAAAAATACGCAGGGCTCGACGGAACCGAACTTGCTATTTCCGAATCGCAGGAACGCATGGCTATCGTGGTTGACCCGAAAGACGTCGACAAAATGCTCGCCTTTGCCGAAGAAGAAAACCTCGAAGCTGTAGTCGTGGCCGAAGTGACCAAAAATCCACGCATGATTCTTACTTGGCGCGGAAAACAGATAGTAAACCTCTCTCGTGCCTTCATCGACACCAATGGTGCTCATCAGGAAACCGACATAAAAGTTGCACTGCCTTGCGAGAAACAGAATTATTTCAATGACATTAAGGAAGTTACAGACATAAAAAGCACATGGCTCTCAACATTGAGCGACCTCAACGTATGTTCGCAAAAAGGTCTTGTAGAAATGTTCGACAGCTCCATCGGTGCAGGTTCTGTGCTTATGCCGTTCGGTGGGAAGACTCAAATGACACCCACACAGAGCATGGTAGCAAAAATACCGGTTCTGAATGGGAACAGCGATGCAGTAACCATTATGAGCTACGGATTCGACCCGTATCTGTCGAGCTGGAGTCCGTACCACGGAGCCATCTATGCAGTCGTTACATCGGCCGCACGCGTTGCAGCCGCAGGCGGCGACGCTTCGAAAATACGCCTCACCTTCCAGGAATATTTCAAGAAACTCGGAACCGACCCGTACCGTTGGGGACAACCTTTCTCAGCCATTTTGGGGGCATACAATGCACAAATGGGACTTTCTCTTCCTGCTATCGGAGGAAAAGACAGCATGTCCGGAACATTCAACGACATTGACGTACCTCCAACTTTGGTTTCTTTTGCAGTAAATGTCGAAAAGCAAGGCCACATCATCAGTCCTGAACTGAAAAAAGCCGGCTCCGTTCTGGTAAGACTCGACATCGAGAAAGACGAATACGACATACCTGTATACAGCGATGTACTGAAACAGTATGCAGGATTGTACCATGCAATAAGTCAGGGGAAAGTTCTTTCTGCTTATGCCATCGGATTCGGCGGCATCATCGAAGCCGTAAGCAAAATGGCCTTCGGCAACCGGATAGGTGTAAGCATTTGCGAATCCATCGACGGGAAAGACCTTCTCCGCAAAGACTACGGCAGCATAATCGTTGAGGTCGGAGATACCGACGGTCTGCCATTCCGCAATACGGTCATCGGAAAAACCATTGCTGAAAAATGTTTCGAATACGGCTGCACGAAAATTTCGATGGACGAAGCTCTCGAAGCTTGGACGTGCACACTCGAAAACGTTTTCCCCACTTCCACAAAACGTGCAAAAACGAAAGTAGACACAAAACTTTTCGACACAAACGACATTTATATCTGCAAGCACAAGGTTGCCCGACCCAAAGTATTCATACCTGTATTTCCGGGAACCAACTGCGAATACGACTCCACCCGTGCTTTTGCACGTGCCGGTGCCGATGTTGAGACAATTGTATTCAAGAATCTCAACGCCAATGCAATCCGTGAATCTGTAGATAAATTCGCAAATACCATCAGACAGTCCCAAATAATAATGATACCGGGAGGTTTCTCGGCCGGCGACGAACCGGAAGGCAGTGCCAAATTCATAACTTCGGTATTCCGCAACGGGAAAATATCCGAAGAGGTCATGTCTCTGCTCAACGACCGCGACGGGCTCATGCTCGGCATCTGCAACGGCTTCCAAGCCCTTGTAAAGCTGGGACTCGTACCTTATGGCGAAATACGTCCTCAGAGTGCCGATTCTCCTACACTCACCATGAACACCATAGGACGCCACCAGTCGAAGATGGCTTATACGAAAGTCGTTTCAAACAAATCTCCGTGGCTCAGAAAAGCCGTGTTGGGCAACGACTATACGGTACCAATCTCGCATGGCGAAGGCCGCTTTGTCGCTCCGAAGGAATGGCTCAACAGACTCTTTGCCAACGGACAGGTTGCAACGCAATACGTTGATTTGGAAGGCCGCACAACCATGAATGAAGATTTCAACATGAACGGCTCTTACCTCGCAATCGAAGGCATCACCAGTCCCGACGGAAGAATTTTGGGCAAGATGGCCCACTCCGAACGTCGCGACAACGGCGTTGCCATCAACATCTACGGCAATCAGGACCAGCAGATTTTCGAAAGCGGTGTAGAATATTTCTTATAGAATGGTTCAGATTTTTCATTTTTCAAGTCTCTCTCCCGAAAGGAGAGAGACTTTTGCTTATCGGACACATGCTTTTCCTGCCACATAACCCGTTGAAAAGGCAATCTGCAGATTGTATCCTCCCGTGTCGGCGTCAAGGTCGAGCAACTCCCCTACCACAAACAGGTTACGCACTATTTTCGACTCCATGGTTTTGGGGTTCACCTCTTTCAACGACACACCGCCCTGCGTAACTATAGCCTCTTCAAAGCCACGTGTTGCCACAAGTGTCAGCGGCAGACCTTTCAAATGATGAAGTATCTTTTTCCGTTCAGCGGAATTTATCTGGTTCAGCCGCTTGTAGTGTTCAATTTTCAGGTCACTCAAAAACAAACCGATAATTTCTGCGGGCAACCAGAGCCGCAGAGCATCTTTGAGAACCCGTGTCCCATTTTCATCAAAGTCGCGAAGCAATTTCCGGTCAAGCGTTTCTTCCGAAAGTGCAGGTTTCAAGTCTATAGAAACCTTCAGGGGCTTCCCTTCATTCAGGAAGCGTGTACATAATCTACTGGCCGACAAGACAATCGGTCCGGAGATACCATCATTGGTAAAAGACATTTCGCCAAAGAAATCGCAGATTTTCTTACCACTTTCTTCCATGACTTTCAGGCCGACGTTTTTGAGTGCAAAGCCGTCAAGTTCCGCCGGTATCTGCTCCATGCAAACCAGTGGAACCAACGAAGGATACGGTGTTTCGACAGTATGCCCGAGTTCCATGGCAAACCGCAATCCGTCTCCGGTTGAGCCTGTCGCGGGGTACGATTTTCCACCCGTAGCCAGAATCACATTTGTAGCATTTATCAGGTCGCCGTTGTCAAGCTGAACTCCCGATACTCTATCCTCAAAAGTAACTATCTTGCGTACTCCGTTTTTTTTCATCACCGTAATGTTGCGGTCTTTTTCAATTGTCTTCATCAGCCCCAAAAACACATCAAGCGATTTTCCGCTTTTAGGGAACACACGTCCGCCGCGTTCCTCAACGAGGGACACGTCATGTTTTTCGAAAAAATCCATAAGTTCATGGTTAAAAAACACAGAAAAAGCATTTCGAAGAAATCTCCCGTCGGAGCCTACATGAGCTATAAAATCGCGTATGGAAGCTGTATTTGTCAGGTTGCAGCGTCCTTTGCCAGTAATGCGCAATTTACGCCCTGCCTGCTCCATTTTTTCAACAAGCAATATTTTGTTTTTTCCATCTGAAGCCGAAATGGCAGACATCATTCCTGCCGCTCCGCCACCTATTACTATTATATCGAATCTTTTTTGCATAATATTTGTATTTATCACCGGCACTTCTCTCACAAACAATTGTATTGCAGTATTTTAACAAACTACAGTCAATCTTATCCGCATGCAAAGTTACATCTTTTTTCTGAAAGGCAAAAATGTTTCACAAAAAAAGCGGAAGTTTTTCAACTTCCGCTTTCATAACATTCAGTGTTTTGTCCTATCTTACGAGCATTACACTACCCTTCTTTTCGAAGGTTTCACTCGGACGAGACTTCGTTCTGTAACGGATTACGTAAACATACGATGCCATCGGGCAGTCCATTGCCTCATATTTTCCATCCCAACCCATATCCGGATCGGTCGAGTGGTAAACGAGGAGACCTGCTCTGGTGTAGATGTATATTTCGTATTCTGCCAGATTGTAAACGCCGACCTTGAACAGTCTGTTGGCACCCTGACGGCCCGGTGTGAATGCGCTCGGTGCCCAGACATCGCCCTTGTAAATCGGGTAAACGTTGGTTACCGTATCGAAGCATCCGTCAACGTTGCTTACTATCAGAGTTACCGGCAAGGTATCATCTTCTATGGAAGCCGTATAGTATGTCAGCGAGTCGTATTCCCTGATGATATCTGGGAAGAGCCACTGACGGTAAACTATGGTTCCGATACTTGCGTCAGTAAATCTGATTTGCAGATTTTCAGCCGTAATCTCTTCCGGATTGATTGCAATCTGGGCTTTCAGACGTTCAGGCTGTCCGACTGAAATTGTATCCGAAGACATACAACGGTACGGTTGGATATCTACAGTAGCATCGTAGCGGGTGAATACCTGCGGGGAGACATGGATTGTCATGTTGTGTTCCTGACCGCGGAGAGTATTGTCAACCGGATACGATGTCCAAGTAATATAGTTTCCTTCGGTATTAGCCTTAATTGTAGCGTATCCGCCCTGACAGAATGCACCGGAATCAATCAGAGTGAGTCTCGGTTTTTCAAGGACTTTCAAGTGGAGGAACACTATACTGTCGCAACCGGTAAGTACGCTGTGAGCCAGTTTGGTGTAAACTCCCGTAGAGGTGTAGGTCTGTGTTCCGAAGCGGTACGAGCCTCCGATACAGATAGTGTCGTAAACATGTCCCTTTATCGAATCACGGACAAACAAGTGGAGTACTACCGTACTGTCACAGCCTGTATTTCTGCGTTGCAACAATTTGTAGTAAGTTCCGGTAGAATCACAATCTCTGCCGTAGAAGTTATACGACTGGTTTACACAGACAGTGTCATAAACATGCGTCATTATCGTATCACGTACAAACAAGTGGAGTATCGCAATACTGTCGCAGCCTCCATACGTACGTGTCTTGTAGCGGTATACACCCGGTCTAGTGTAAGTACTGTTGTTGAACACATACGATTCAAGATTACAGATAGTGTCGTAAACATGACCACGAAGAGTATCGGTAACCATGATATGGATATGGATGAGACTGTCGCAGCCGTCCACTGTATGCAGGTGCTGACGATACCAGCCCGGATTGTAGTAGTCGATATTGTTGTGAGAGTAGTGCGAACCTGCACAGATTGTCTGTTCAACAGTATCGCGGATAGTGTCGTTTCTTGTAAGTACAAGGGTTACTATGCTGTCGCAGCCCGCACTGTTCTTTATCGTGTAGTTGTATGTTCCCGGTTCGGTGTAGAATCTGAAGATTCTGTTGCCGTAATCGTGGACATACATGCCACTTGTGCAGAACGATTCGTAAATGGTGTCACGCAAAGTGTCTGCCACATTGATGTGGATGTGAAGCACGCTGTCGCAGCCGTCTGGTGTCCTGAATTTCTGACGGTACCAGCCGTCCAGATAGTAAGTTTCGTTGTTCACCGTCTGCGATGTACCAGCACACAGATAGTATTCCATCGTATCGCGGATAGTATCTGCCACATTCAGTCTGATGTGCAGTATGCTGTCGCAACCGCTTGCCGTCTTGAAGTCCTGACGATACCAGCCGTCCAAATAGTAGGTTTCATTGTTTACCGTCTGGGTTGAACCTGCACAGATGTCGAAAATCAGCGTATCGCGGATTGTGTCGTTGACATGGAGATTAATTACGACATCGCGGAAACAACCGCTAGGCATATCACGGAGATACTGTATATACTGACCTGTCAGGTAGTATGTCTCGTTGTTGAATGTGTAAACGGTACCGGCACAGATTGTATCGTAAATCGTATCGCGGATTGTGTCGTTTACCGTCAAGTCGATAACAAGGTTGTTGAAGCAACCCGAGACATTGTCTCTCAGATGTTCGGTGAACACACCTTGGAAGAAGTACCGGTGGCCCAAGGTATCGAACGAAGCTCCTGCACATACCGTCCTGTAGATAGTATCACGGATTGTATCGCTCACATGGATAACTACCGTCAGCGAGCTGTCGCAATGGCACGAAGCTTCCACTACCTGATTGTAAGTACCTGCCGCATTGTAGGTAACTCCATCCACCACGTGAGAGCCGCCGGCACAGATTGTGACTTCGTGAAGTCCGTGCAGAGAATCTCTTACCGTCAAATCTACATAGAATACGCTGTCGCAACCCTGAAGTGTTGAAGCAGGTTGCATTCTGTAAATGCCCGAAGTTGTAAGAGCACGAATAGTGCCGTCAACATCTCTCTGGTAGAATGTGTCACCTAAACAGATTATCGGATGTATCGTGTCTCTCAAGGTATCAGCATAGTTGACCACAATGGTGAGGATACTGTCGCAACCTGCCGCGGTATGCAGCAACTGCTTGTAAGTACCATCACTGCTGATCTGTTCACCGTTCACGATTATGTAACCGTTCTGGCACAAGTCTTTGTGGATGGTTTCACGCAAAGTATCCGAGACATCGATTACTACAGCCAGAATGCTGTCGCAACCCTCTGTCGTACGCAAATGCTGACGGAAAGTACCTGCTTCTGTGTAGGTTACATTATTCAGAGTAAACTGACCGCTGGGGCATATCGTATGTCTCAAGGTATCGCGGATTGTGTCTGCCACGCTCAGGTTGATGACCAGATTGTGGAAGCAGCCGCTTTCCGGATCTCTCAGATGCTGGGTATACTGACCCTGCAGATAGTACGAATAACCGTTGGTATCGAAGGTTACACCTGTACAGATGAAAGGATCGATTGTGTCGCGGATGGTATCGTTCACCGTGAGGTTGATTACAAGGTTGTTGAAGCAGCCTGAAACGCTGTCTCTCAGGTGCTGCGTGTACTGACCCTGATAGAAGTACTGTACACCGTTGGTATCGAACGAAGCTCCCGCACAGACAACTCTGTCGATGGTGTCGCGGATGGTATCGTTCACCGTGAGGTTGATCACAAGGTTGTTGAAGCAGCCCGAAACGCTGTCTCTCAGGTGCTGCGTGTACTGACCCTGATAGAAGTACTGTACGCCGTTGGTATCGAACGAAGCTCCCGCACAGATTACCGGGTTGATGGTATCGCGGATGGTATCGTTCACATGCAGGTTGATTACCAAAGTACTGTCACAGCCTTTTCTCGTCTGCAGATACTGGGTGTATATGCCTTCTTCCGTGTATGTAGAATCGTTGAGGCTGTAGGCAGCGCCAGCACATACGGTATCGTAAATAGTGTCTCTGTATGTCGGAAGTACTTGAACGGTAATTCCTCTGGAACATTTGATTGTTATTCTTGCATAGCCGTTACCGCTGTGACCTGTTTCCATTGTACTGTCCGGAGCAATGAAACTTGTATTTCCTGCAATGGTTTGTGCATTGCTGAGATAATATGCAGGTGTAAGCAGACAACCGCTTGGATAGTTAGCAGCTGTAGCCGAGGTATAAACATATCCCGAACCACCGGAGCCAGGTCCCCAAGCAGCTGCGGCTCCGCCATACCAGCCACCGCCACCACCACCATAGGCCATGCTGGAGCTGCTAGCATAGTTCACAGGATTACCTCCTTGGCCGAAAGAGCCATTATATGTGGCACCTGCCGCGGTATAGCCACTTCCATAGCCACCCCATACACCTCCTGCTGTTTGAGTAGCACCAATTGCATGTTGATAATCACCACTATATGTATATGTCAATGACGCTGCGCCACCTGCTATACCACCGCCCCAACCAGGATTACGGCCCTGCTGACTACCGCCATTGGCTGTACCACCGCCGCCACCGGCAACGATAGCCCTTGCGTAGAGCGATGTGGAATTAACACGGATATCTGTTGCTCCACCACCAGAACCAGCAGTATATGAAGATCCTCCATTGGAATATGTCGAGGCGCCATAACCGCCTCCATTATAACCTCCTACACCAACGCCATCCGTAATATTGGATGGACCTCTTCCGCCCACATAAACATTAAGCACATCGCCAGAATTGACATGCATTTTTCCTTCAGAGTACCCACCTTTACCTCCAGTTTCAACAACAGATGAATTGGCACCTATACAGTTACCACCTTGTGCACCCCAAACCTGCATGATCACGGAATCTACTCCTACTGGAACAACGAACTGCTGTACTGTTCCCGTGTAGGGGAATTCGATGATGGTATCAAATCCGGAATAGTACGTTGTATTTACAGTCGGAGCAACTTTTGTGGATCCAAGAGGCATTGTACGTGCAACATCGTAGAACCAAACCCCTGAAGGCAAAGTTGCCGAATCTCCCTTACAGATTATCGGGTTATCGCATACGATTACCGTCAGGAAGGCCAGAGGCACGTTTCCGTCGCAGTAGGCGTCTCTGAACGAAGTAATCTCGTACATTGTCGAAGAAGTCGGACGCAACGGCAAATCAACTGACATATTATTGCTAATACGATCGCTCGTATCGCCAGTAATACGGTAAATGAAAGGAGCCGTTCCCGTGAAGTCGATATGTGCTGTTGCGTATTCACTATTGCAAATATTCAGTGTATCAACGGTAAGGGTTGCCGTTGCCACAGGATTTACGGTTACCGTATAAGTACCGCCGTTGCGGTAGTATGTAGTTGTTGTCTGCGGAGCCACGATGCTGTCTGGAAGCTGAGCAGTCAGTGCTGCATCGCTGAACCATGTGTAAGCCGAAGGCAATACAACAGTATCGCCGGCACAGATTATAGGCTGGTCGCAGACAATAACAGTCGCAAACGTATTTGAAACTGTACCGTCGCAGAATGCATCGGACATCATCGTTATCTGGTAATTCTGGCTTGTTGCAGGATTAACAGTAATGTATTCGGTATTATTGCTCGTTACCCTGTCGGTCTGGTCACCGGTGATACGGTAAACGAACGGAGCTGTACCGGTGAAGCTGAGTTCAAGCTGTGCGGTCTCATTGCCGCAGATATTGATGACGGTATCCTTGATAGAAGCCGTAGCGGCAGGATTTACGTAAACCGTGAAAGTACCGGAACGTTTGTAGATTAATCTTGCATGACCGTCACCCTTATGTCCGGTTTCGTTGGAACCGCTTACCGATGGGAAGGAAGTGTTTCCAGCCACAACTTGGGCATTATCCAAATAGTAGCCGCTTGTGAGCAGACAGCCTGTAGGATAGTTTGTTGCAGTAGAGGCAGTGTAAACATATCCGGAACCACCACCACCGGGATAAGCAGATGAAGAATTTCCAGACTTACCGCCGCCGCCGCCGTACCAGCCGCCGCCGCCGCCACCGCCGCCGGTTACGCTATATGTACCGTTATAAGGACCGCCTTGACCACCGACACCAAATGAGCCGGATTCGCCTGCGTAGGTGCTCGTCGCTCCCCTGCCTCCAGCGGACTGCGTACCACCCTGACCATAATCGGCACCGGTACTATTGTAGCCGTGACCACCGGTTGTACCACCACCGTAACCGCCATAGTACGAAGTGGAGTAGCTGCCACCACCGCCACCACCGGCAACGATAACTCTTGCATACAATGAGTTGGAGTTGACACGGACATCGGTTGCACCACCACCGGAACCACCGTTGTAATAGTATGAAGTGTAATTATGCATACCTGCCGCACCGCCACCGTTGAAGCTTGGGGTGTATGTATAAATTGAAGACGAGCCTGGGGCATCTTCACCTTTCTGACCTACATATATATATAGTGAATCTCCAAACTGTACAGGAAGTTTTCCTGTGGCGTAACCGCCCAAACCACCTGCACCTCCTACAGTCGTGGAAGATGAACCCCTGCCGGCACCGCCTTCTGCACCCCATACCTGTATAGTTACAGAATCAACGCCATAAGGAACTTCAAATCCGACTTCGCTTCCCGTGTAGTCGAAATCCAAGGTATCGAGAGCATAGAGATGATAAATCGTAGTTACGGAAGGAGCTACGAGTCTATCGGTTACCCGGTTGGTAAGGTTAGCATCATAGAACCACGAACCTGCGGGCAGTTCCACATAATCGCCGGCACAGATTATAGGTTCGTCGCAGACAATGACAGTGGTGTGAGTTACGTCGATAATGCCTTCGCAGCCGTGTGCGTCGTAGAACGATGTAACGCTGTACTGTCTTGTCGTATTCGGAGTTACAGTAATCTGCGTTGTAGCAGAATTCGAAACTCTGTCGCGGAAATCGCCAGTTACACGGTAAGTGTAAGGAGTCGTTCCCGTGAAATGTATTGTAAGAGTTACCGGACCGTTGTTGCAGGTATTTATCGTATCGCTGTTGATGCGAGCTGTTGCTACAGGATATACAGAAACCGTAAACGTACCGTTTGCACCATAGTAAGTTGTAGTCTGTGCAGGAGCAACCTTGGAACCGCTTACCTGCTGAGTCTTGCTCTGGTCGTAGTACCAAGTGCCGGTCGGCAAAGTTGCAGTGTCACCGCTACAGATGAGAGGCTGGTTGCATACGATGACGTCGGTGAAGCCACTGATTGAACTTGCCTCACAATAGAAGTCTCTCATATAGGTAACTACATAAGAAGTACTTACAGTAGGACTAACCTGAACAACCTCCACTGTGTTATAAGTTACGCGGTCGGTCTGATCACCAGTAAGACGGTAAGTGAACGGAGCAGTACCGTTGAATACTATTTTGACTTCTACAGTTTGTGCACCGCAGATGTTTATTGCAGTATCAACCACTCTTACAGACGGGGAAGGATTTACGGTAACGGTAAACATTGAGGTCGCACCTGCGGGTACTATAGGAGTGATACGAGCATAACCGTTACCTTCATGACCTGTTTCATTGCCACCTGCAGGAGCCGTGAAAGACTGGTTTCCTGCCATGGTAGATGCATTCTGCAGGTACATGCTGCTGTTAAGGAGACATCCTGAAGGATAGTTCGCCGCAGTTGTAGCAGTGTAAACATATCCAGAACCGCCACCACCGGGATAAGCGGATGAAGAATTGCCGGACTTGCCGCCGCCGCCGCCGTACCAGCCGCCGCCGCCGCCACCGCCACCGGTCACGGTATATGTACCGCTATAAGGGCCACCCTGTCCTCCCAAGCCGAACGAACCAGCTTGTGCAGGATAAGAACCAGTAGCACCGGTACCACCGGCAGTCTGAGTACCGCCCTGACCATAGTTGGCAGCGTCAGCCGTTTGGTTGTAACCGCTACCGGCAACAACACCACCACCGTAACCGCCGAAATATGACGTGGAATATCCGCCCCCACCGCCACCACCGGCAACGATAGCTCTTGCAAACAACGAATTAGAATTGACACGGATATCGGTAGCTCCACCACCGGAACCTCCATTATAATAGTACGATGAGTAGTTATGCATACCTGCTGCACCACCACCGTTGAACGACGGAGAGTATGTGTAAATAGAGCTTGATTCTTTGGCATCTTCACCCTTTTCGCCTACATATACATAGAGTGTATCGCCTGCATGTGCAGACAAAACGCCTCTTGAGTAGCCACCCTTTCCGCCATCGGAGAATGACCCAGTAGAATTGCATCCTTTTCCGCCTTCTGCGCCCCAGACTTCAAGCATAAAAGTTGAAGCGGTAATTGGAACGATGTATGTCTGCACACTACCTGTGAAATCAAAATCAACCGGATCTGGCGGTTTTTTGTAATAAGTTGTCGTTACAGAAGGAGATACATATTCACCATCAACGGGATCGGTATATTCCGGATCGTAATACCAGTCACCAACAGGCAGTTTTACAGTATCACCGACACATATATTGGGGTAGCCGCAGTAGTTGACAGTATAACTGCCTGTCATTCCAGCAGGAACGCCCGTGCAATACACATCTTCAAGATAAGTAATCTTGTAAATCATGCTGCCGGTAGGATAAATCGTAATGGTATCTCTGCCTGTTGCACAGGCACGGTCGGTCTGGTCACCGGTTACGCGGTAACGGAAAGGACCTACACCGGTGAAAGAGAGTATCAGATCCACGCCCTGACCGATGCAGATGCTGTCGGAACCGGTTGTCATAGTTGCAGTAGGACGTGTCGAGACATTGACAGTAGCCTGACCGCCTTGTTTGTAATATGTAGTAGTTGATACGGGAGCCACGAGGCTTGAGCCGACAGGGTTGGAAAGGCCGGAGTTGTAGTACCAAGTACCGGCACCCAAATCCACTGTATCACCCGAGCAGCTCACATAGTTGCCGCAAAGCTGAACCACAGCTCTGCCGGTGAGATTCTGCGGCAAAGCCTGACAGTTGTTGGCATCGGACATGGAAGTAACCACGTATGTTGTGGGTTGTGAAGGACTTACGCTTACGTATGCCGGACTTGTCGAAGAGGTTCTGTCGGAAACGTCGCCGGATATGCGGTAAGTGTAAGGAGCCACTCCCGTGAAATCTATTTTCAGGCGAGCCGTTGCACCAGTACCACAGATGGTAGTATCACCAGATATTGTTGCAGAAGCGAGAGGAAGCGTATTGACGATGTAAACATCATTTTTGCCAATATAGGCAGTGATGCGTGCGAAGCCGTTGCCTTCGTGACCGATTTCTGTTGTACCATCGGGAGCTGGGAAAGGAGATGCGCCATCTATTGTCTGGGCATTGGTGAGGTAATAATTTGGGGAGACAGTGTATCCACTTGGAGCGTTGGAAGCCGTTGCTGCAGTCCACACGTAACCGGAACCGCCGGAACCACCCCTATCATCGTCACCGGAGCCATCGGGGAGAGTTCCGCAGCCGCCGTACCAGCCGCCGCCACCGGCTCCACCATAACCGGACATATAATAGAGTCCTGCACCGCCGAAGCCGAAGCCGCCATAGGTATAACTTGTCGTACTTGTGCTCATACCACTTGTAATCTGAGTAGAGGCAGTCGTTGAGACAGATGTTCCGGAATATGACTGATTGCCGCCACCTTGGTTTGTACCGCAACCGCTGCTTGCCAGACCACCAGACTGACCACCACCTTGCATACCTAAGTAGCTTGTACTACTGTTGCCGCCACAAGATCCGCCACCGCCAGCCACGATGATTCGGGAATAGAGGTGAGCCGAAGTGTTCCACGAAGTGGAGGCTAAAGTTCCCTGAAGGGCGATATCGGTTGCACCGCCACCACCGGGATAGCCGTAACGGTAACCACCGCCGTTCCAGCCTCCGACAACGGAGGTGCCTGTACTGGAAGTGTTGGAACCGCCGAACCCGCCTACATTGACGTACAAATTCGTGATTCCTGAAAGATTTTCAAGTCTGCCAACAGAGTAACCGCCTTTGCCACCTGCCACCGGATAAGAGCGGTAACCGCCTTGGGCGCCCCAAACTTCAAACACGAGACTGTCGACATCGGCAGGAACACGATATTGCTGTGTTGTACCCGTGTACTGGAAGTCGGTAACGATGCCAGCACCGACATTTTCGGGACGGGCATAGAACACCGTGGAGGAATCCACAACGACTGTCGGGGAAACGATGGGGCGGGTGTATTCCTTATCGTAGTACCAAGACTTGCCTGCGGGCAAAGTTACCGTAGTTCCGGCACAAACGGTGTCGGGGACTATGGTGTAGTGGATGGTTGCCAACTTAAGGTCGCATCCGGTGCATACAGCCAGAACTGTAAACGAACCATTGGTTATGGTATCGTATATGGCGCCGGTTATCTCACCCGTTGTCGGATTGATGGACAAACCTTCGGGCAAGTCGGTAGAGGAATAGCTACAGCCGCTCACCGTCGGAGTTATCGGGGTGATAGGTCTGGCCACTACATTATATATGTCTGCAGAGTAAGTAGTTGTCGTGGGGAGCGGAGATGAAACGATGCTCAGTTCAACTTCCTTTGTCAAGCTGTCTTTAGTGGCAGTGAGCAAGACATTGCCCTGTGCCACCGGAGTACCGCCGGAGCCGGAAACAATGGCGATTGTCGGGTCATCGGAAGTCCAAGATACGTTGTTGCCCGTACCTACCGTGAAGCAGTTGTTTACGTTTTCAATATGGTTGGTCGGGTTGGTTTCGTCGAGGAATACCGGAGTTGCTGCCAGTATTGCTATAGGATCATTTGCTATGGCCGTTGGACGCGGATAGAGACCTGGCGTTGCAGTGAAATAAGTCGAACTCGGGTTGAAAGTGCCATCGGTGAGGGCCGAGGTTCTCTTACCCGTTGTAGTGGTTGCCGAACTTCCGTAGTAGTAATACTGAAGCGGACACATCAGAGTGTCGAAATAGCAGGAAGTAGGAGAGTAATTATAACCATTCACGGCACCCTTGTAAGTACCAGGGGTGATTACGTTGCCAACGTTGAGGCAATAACGCAAATAAGAATAGGTGCCGTAATTGTAGCCGACGATACCGCCTGCATAGTTGGTGGAAGCGTTTACGATACCTGCATTCAGACAGCCTTCCACGCTGCTCATGTAGCTTGAGCTTGAGCCATAACTGTAGCCTGCTATACCTCCGACATAGTAGGTCCCGTCCACCCTGCCCACGTTCACGGACTTCTCTACATACGAATAGTAGGAAGAACTTGAGTAGCCGTTGTAGCCGGCGATACCGCCGACATAGTAAGTACCTTTCACATCACCTGCATTGGCACACTTGACCACATGCGGGCCATAATTCAGGGTGGTGCTTGTAGAACCACGGTTGAAACCTATTATACCACCGGTATAATAGGAACCTTCCACATTGCCGTAGTTGCGGCAGTTGTTTACCCAACCATAGTAATAGGTCTGACCGACAATACCACCGGTAAGATATGACGAAGACTTTATGTCTCCGTAGTTGTTGCAATTCTTGATTGTATTGGAATCGGCTGCCGTTGCTGAACTGTAGTAGTTGGCACCTGCGATGCCACCCGTACCATAGTAGTAGCTTGTGTAGCTTGTAGTCGAATAAGTGTTCGTTACATTTCCGTAGTTGTCTGTATTGGCAATGGTACTATATTGATAGTTCATTGATGTGATACCACCTGCAGAATAGCAGGCTGCCGAAACATCACCGTAGTTCACGCAGCTGTCGATACTGCTGTAATAATTATGGTATCCGACAAGACCGCCGGCTCCACCGCTTAAAGTTGCCGATGTAGCACGCACATCACCATAGTTTGTGCAGCTGAGCGTCTTCACATAATAGTAGGTATAGCCAAGCAGACCGCCGACACCGTACGTACCCGACACATCACCATAGTTTTCGCATCTGTAGAAACGGCAAGTAGGATATGAATTGTTGTACTGATAATATACATATCCAGCAAGACCAGCGACATAATAGCTCGTGCCGGTTACTTTTCCATAGTTGCGGCAATTTTCCATTGCACCGTAATAATTTTGGTAACCGGTAATACCACCAACATAGTATGAACCTGATACGGCTCCACGGTTTTCGCAACCGTAGAATTTTGCGTAGTATGCATATCCAATCAAACCACCGGTCTGGTAAGTACCGGAAACGGCACCGGTATTGAAACATGTATCAATTTTGTAAGTAGTGCCATTTACACCGGTATAGAAATATCCGGCCAAACCTCCGACATTGTAGCTTGTGCCGGTAATATTTGCGGTATTGCCGCAGTGAGCCATGTTCGAGTAATAATAATGGTAACCTACTATACCGCCGACATTGTAAGTACCTTGCACGGTACCGTGGTTGAAACAACTGTCGAAATTCACATAATAATATGCGAAACCGCATATACCGCCGTGGTAAGCCTTCGAACCACTTACAGTAGCACTGTCAACGATGTTGTAGAAATCGGTATATGTAGCATAACCGCAGACTGCAGCCGAGGTGTCACCAGCCGTTACCGAACCCGTGATGGTGAAGTCGTGTATTTTGACTTTGCTGGATGTGGAAGCACCCTTGACATATCCGAAAAGTCCCTTGTAACCGCTGGAGGTATTTATTGTAAGGTTGCGTATTGCATGACCGCCGCCGTCGAAGTTGCCCTTGAAGGGGGACATTCCTGTTCCTATTCCTTCCCAGTTGGTGAACTGGCTCATGTCCAAATCGTTTACAACGAGGAAGTACTCGCCTTCGTAATCATAGTTGTACAGATTGACGAACTGACGCAGAGTATCCAAGGTGTTGGCAGTACATATAAGGTATGGGTCGGCTTGTGTACCGGAACCTCCGCAGAATGTCGGAGCCTGCGGAACGACCATCATGTTGACATGTTTGAGCTGTCTGCCCATTGTACCGGTAAATGTAGTGGAACCATAACCTGTCACCGTGGCATTTGATCCGGAAATTCTTATTACCGAAGGGTCGCTGCTTGTCCAAGCGATATTGTTGAGGTTACCGACGGTGAAGTTGGTAATGACATTGCTGACAAATTCCGTATCCTGCAGGAATACGGGGCTTGCGGCGAGTTTGGCACCGAGGGAATCGCGCATGCCGTTGGGCATGGGGTACATGTTGGTTGTAGCGGTGAAATAGGTAGAGCTCGGATAAGTGGCGAGGCCTACCAGTTCGCTAGTTTTCTTGGCGTATGTGGTACCTGTAGTAGTTCCGTACCAGTATGTTGTCGGGCACATCTGCTTGTCCCAATAGCAACTCGACACGGAACCCGTGCCTGCGATAGCAGCCACATTGGATGTTCCTATCACGTTGTTCACGTTGAGGCAGTAGGTGGTGTACGAAGAACTGTAACTGTAACCCGTGATGCCGCCCACATAGCTCGAACCTATTACGAGACCGCCGTTGAGGCAGTAGCGTATGTATCCGTAAGAACTTGCATAACCGCAGATACCGCCAGTGTACTGGTAAGCACCTTTAACATCAGCCGAGTTGGTGTTGTAATCGCAGTATGTATAATAGATATATCCTGCAATACCACCGGTATAACCGTTTTGATTCGTAACCGTGCCGGTATTGACATTATACTGCAGGTAGCTGTAAGGTGATGTGCCACCCATTCTGCCGACGATACCACCGACATACAGGGTCGATGATCCTGCAGTGTAGGTATTCGTGATGGTTCCGCGGTTGGAGCAGCGGCGCATATATACACTGCAGTATCCGTAACCGAGAATGCCGCCCTGATAAGTGTAGCCGCCTGTTATGGTTCCACTATTGTAGTTGGTATCCATATAGGCATATTTGGCATAGCCGCAGATACCGCCCGTGTAGTAGTAACCTGTTACTGCTCCTGTATTCACACAGTTGGTGATGCCGAGGAGTGAACTTGAGGTAGTGGTAGTCGGTCCGAAATATCCGCAGATACCTCCCTGATAGTAGGACGAAGACGAAGTCGAACCGATGGTTCCCGAGTTGGAACAATCAAATATTCCGACTCTGTCGGTGGAAGAGTATATGGGGTCAAAATAGCCCACGATACCGCCATGATAGTAGGAAGAAGTGGTGATGGAAGCACTGTTGCTCGATTTCTCGACAAGTGTGGTACCGCTTGCATCACCCACGATGCCGCCGTAGTTGTAGGCCGTACCGGTAATGGAGCCGGTGTTGCGACAGCCGGTTATTATGGTATTAACTGCAGTACCGGCAATACCACCATGGGCGAGATAAGAACTTCCGCCATAGGATATGGTAGCATTGTTGGTACAGTGTGCGATTGTGGAATTTATGGCAGAGCCAACGATACCGCCGGTGGAGTCGGCACCGGTGATGGTTCCCGATATGGTAAGGGAATCAACAGAGGCACCAATTATTCTGCCGAACAGACCCTGATGCGTGGATGAAGTATTGACATTGGTGAGGTTGGAGATGGTGTGGTTGGCACCGTTGAAATGTCCCCGGAAGGGAGTTGCCGTACCTCCGATAGGTTCGAAAGCACCTTGGGACATTGCTATGTTGTTCATGAGCTTGAAATACACACCGTTGAAATCTATGCCGTAAGTAGTGACATAGTTGGAAAGGTTGCGCAGATGGGTTTCGGTACAAATCTGGTAGGGGTCGGCCTGAGTACCGGTGCCGCCACAGAATGAGTATCCGTTCACAAAACTTGTCTTCGGGGCACTGCTTGTATCACCGGCACCGCAGATTGCCCGTACATAGACATCGTAGATACTGCTACTTGCCAGACCAGAGAGAGTGTAAGACGGAGTTGTATTCACTATAACTTTCGTACCAGTGCCACGGGTAAAGCCGTTAAGACCGTATTCTACCTCCCACTGTGTGGCTGTGCCCATTTCTGTCCAAGTTACGACACCTGCGTTGCTGACTGCAAGGTTTGCAGGTCTGGTACAGGTTTCTACTGCCCATTCATAATAACGGTACTGTCCTGGCCACGTAGAATATGTAGTTGCACTATAGGTTGTTGCCTGGGTTTGAGTATGGGTACTCGGGTCAACAAACAGGAATCTTGTTGATGTCGTACCAGACATTCCGACTTGGAAAGATGAAGGCGTTGACTGTGCCTGACCATAGACATAACGTATCGTACCACCCTCAAACAAATGTATTTGAAAATTTACCGTTGAAGTGTTAGATGAACCTGAAGTGTACAGCAATTTAAATTCTACGACGCCTATACGATTTGGAGCAGTACCTACCACACCATACTTTATGTAGCAAGTACTGGAATATGCACCCAAATCTTTTCCCACAGGTGCTAATTTTGGAAGATCAGCAGTATAATACGATGAAGTAAAGGGATTGCCGTATTCTGTAGAAATCACCGTGCTACCTAATCTGATTCTACCATTGGTATTTGCAGAGAACTGCGTGTAGTTCGTTCCTTCGAAAGGGAAGGTAAAACCCAACGAGGTTACGGACGTTGCACAGTCATCACAAGATGACGAATACAGTGTCGTCCATGAAGACGGGGTAAGCCAAGTAGTGGCATCCACCCCCGTAGAAAACGAATAATCAAATATCGTCTGAGCCTGCAAGAGATTGGGACTTGAAAAGAGACCCAGAAGCAGGGCGAGAGCCAAGGCACCGGTACGTGCCAAGGCGTTTCTTTTTCTAAATAATCTGCGTTTATCCATAGTGTGTATTATTTTTTCAACCTTGAGATGTTTGTAAAAACAGCAAAAACGGAGACGAACACCCGCCACGCGGGCATTATCCCCATGAATCCAACTGTTTATACAAACGAACTTTCATGTTCTTTCCTGTTTGTATCTTATTAATTTTCAAATTATTAAGTTGTAAAAGCCAAATCTTTTGCACCGAAAAATGCGCAATCATGGCATTTACAACAGATTTGCAAAGTTACGTTTTTTTTCTGAATTTTTTACGTTTTTTTTTATTTTTTTTACATTTTTCAACAATAATGTCACAAAGATAGACACCTGTCTGAAAAGTTTGCTACATTTTTTTTTCAGCAAAGTACAAAAAAAGGACGGATCCGAGTGTCCGTCCTTCAAAAAAAAGTGTTCTTTCAAATCATTGCCGTGCGGCGATAAGGAGTTCGAGCATTTTTATTGCAGCATCGCTGATGACGGTACCGGGACCGAAGACTGCGGCGGCACCGGCATTGAAGAGGAATTCATAGTCCTGCGGAGGTATTACGCCACCCACAACGACCATGATATCTTCGCGGCCGAGTTTCTTGAGTTCAGCGATAACCTGAGGCACGAGTGTTTTGTGACCGGCGGCGAGGGAAGATACTCCCAATACATGTACGTCGTTTTCCACAGCCTGTTTTGCTGCTTCGGCAGGTGTTTGGAACAGCGGACCCATATCGACGTCGAAACCGAGGTCGGCGTAGCCGGTAGCTACTACTTTGGCACCGCGGTCGTGGCCGTCCTGCCCCATTTTAGCCACCATGATACGTGGACGGCGGCCTTCCATTTTTGCGAATTCGTCGGTCAATGCCTGAGCTTTCTTAAAGTTGGCATTGTCTTTTGTTGCTGAACTGTACACTCCTGAAATAAGATTTATGTTTGCTTTGTAACGTCCGAAAACTTTTTCCAATGCGTAGGAAATTTCGCCAAGTGATGCACGTTTGCGAGCTGCGTCGATGGAGAGAGCCAGCAGGTTGCCTTTACCTGTTTTTGCACATTCGGTGAGGGCGTCGAGAGCTTTCTGCACATCGTCGCTGTTGCGTTCGGCCTTGAGTTTTGCCAGACGTTTTATCTGAGCATCGCGAACGGCTGTGTTGTCGACTTCGAGAGTTTCGATGGGGTCTTCGTGGTCGAGGCGGTATTTGTTGATACCGACAATGGTGTCGGTGTTGGAATCGATGCGGGACTGTTTGCGAGCCGAAGCCTCTTCGATACGCATTTTGGGTATTCCGCTTTCGATGGCCTTGGCCATGCCGCCGAGTTTTTCGATTTCCTGAATATGAGCCCAAGCGCGGTGAGCTATTTCATTGGTAAGAGTTTCAACGTAGTAGGAACCTGCCCAAGGGTCAACAACGCGGCAGATATTGGTTTCTTCCTGAAGATAGATCTGGGTGTTTCGTGCGATACGAGCGGAGAAGTCGGTCGGGAGAGCGATAGCTTCGTCGAGGGCGTTGGTATGCAAAGACTGGGTGTGTCCGAGAGCGGCACCCATGGCTTCGATGCAAGTACGGGCCACATTGTTGAAGGGGTCCTGTTCGGTAAGCGACCAGCCGGAAGTCTGGCAATGGGTACGCAGTGCAAGGGATTTCGGGTTCTGCGGGTTGAACTGTTTCACGAGTTTTGCCCAAAGCATTCGTGCAGCCCTCATCTTGGCGATTTCCATGAAGTGGTTCATTCCCACGCCCCAGAAGAAAGAGAGACGCGGAGCGAAGTCATCGACCGACATGCCTGCATTGACACCTGCACGGAGGTATTCGAGGCCGTCGCAGAGGGTGTATGCCAATTCTATATCGGCAGTAGCACCGGCTTCCTGCATGTGGTATCCCGATATTGATATGGAATTGAACTTCGGCATGTTCTTTGAAGTGTATTCAAAGATATCGGCGATAATCTTCATGGAGGGGAGCGGCGGATAGATGTATGTGTTCCGCACCATGAATTCCTTGAGGATATCGTTTTGTATTGTTCCGCTGAGCTGTTCCTGAGACACGCCCTGCTCTTCGGCGGCGATTATGTAGAAAGCCAACACAGGAAGGACAGCGCCGTTCATGGTCATGGAAACAGACATTTTGTCGAGAGGGATCTGGTCGAAGAGTATCTTCATGTCCAATATACTGTCGACAGCGACACCGGCTTTGCCGACATCACCGACAACACGTTCGTGGTCGGAGTCGTAACCGCGGTGGGTTGCGAGGTCGAAAGCCACAGAGAGTCCCTTCTGACCGGCAGCTATGTTTCTGCGGTAGAAGGCATTGGATTCTTCGGCAGTGGAGAAACCTGCATATTGGCGTACGGTCCACGGACGCATAACGTACATTGTGGAATAAGGTCCACGGAGATACGGTGCAATGCCTGCGGCGTAGTTGAGATGTTCCATTGCGAGGAGGTCGCAATCACCATAGGCGGGTTTCACATCAATCTGTTCCGGGGTTTTCCAATTTTTTTCCAAACCTTCGGATTTTTGCCAATCGGCGAACGTTGTCTGATTTTTTCCGTTTGCCTTGAAATCAACATTTGAAAAATTCGGTCTCATTATCAGTTGTTTATGTTTTTATTCAATATTGTATAAGAAACTGCAAAGATACACATTTTTTATGGATTGGCAAATTTATTTTCAATAAATGTTCGCGTGTATATAAATAAGTAGTGAAAACGGCAAGATGCCAGTCGGGCCGATAATGAGTGGAGGAGCGTTTCTTTTTAAAAAAAATCGTATCTTTGCACGGCATGAGAGGCATGCGACATTTTTTGCAAAACAATATAAACCAGAGATATACAATGGCTTTTGACAACAGAGACAGCATAGATTTCGGCAAGACAGACATACCTAAGCTATTCCGAAGCATTTTCATACCGACGCTGTTCGGCATGGTGTTCAACGCTGTCTTTGTATTTACCGACGGGATATTCATCGGACACGGTGTCGGTCCCGAAGGTCTCGCGTGCGTGAACCTCATTGCTCCGATAATGATGGTGATTACCGGTCTCGGCATGATGTTCGGTGTCGGGTGCAGCGTGGTGTCGGCGATACATCTTTCGCGAGACAACGAAAAAGCCGCCCGCATAAACACCACACAGGCATATTTGGCCGCCACACTGCTTGCCATACTTATGGCGGGTCTGTTTTACAGCATGCCGGGTCAGGTACTGCATCTGCTTGGAGTTCCCGACAGTCTGGTACCGATGGCCAAGGAATATTATCTGTGGTTCATACCGACAGCACTGTTTCTCATGTTCCAGATAGTCGGCGAGTTTCTGATACGCCTTGATGGTTCACCGAAGTTTGCCATGTTTTCGAACATAATTCCAGCCGTGGTGAACATCATACTTGATTACGTATTCATATTTCCATGCGGCATGGGACTAAAAGGTGCGGCATTGGCTACGGACATAGGCACCGGCATAGGCATGCTGATGGCACTGTATTACATGGTATTCCGTGCGGAAAAGTTGAAATTCTACCGGTTGAAACGCAGTGCTACGAGTATCCGTCTGAGTCTCCGCAACGTGGGGTACATGATAAAACTCGGTTTTTCGGCATTCATCGGCGAGTTTGCCATTTCCACGATGATGCTTGCGGGGAACATTGCCTTCGGCCGGCATATCGGCGATGACGGCATTGCCGCATACAGCGTCATCTGCTATCTGTTCCCCGTGGTTTACATGATATACAGTGCAGTAGCCCAGTCGGCACAGCCGATAATAAGCTACAACTACGGAGCATCGCAGGAAAGCCGTGTGCGAAAGACATTCCGTTTCAGTCTGATGATAAGTATAGTTTTCGGAGCCGTGATAACATTTCTGTTTTGCTTTTCAGCACCTGCAATAATATCGATATTTCTTGAAAACGGCAGCGAGACATTCCGTATCGCGACAGAAGGGCTTCCCCTCTATGCAACGGGGTTTGTATTCATTGCGTTCAACGTGTCGGCAATAGGTTATTTCCAGAGTATAGAACGCGGCAACCTTGCCACATGCCTGATGCTTCTCCGCGGTGTCGTTTTTCTGGTCATGGCGTTTTGGCTTCTGCCTAAATCGATGGGAACCACTGGTCTGTGGCTTGCAGTACCGACAGCCGAAGTACTGACTTTTGCCGTTGAGATATTTTCCTTTGCAAGAAAAAAGCAGTAACCCTGCAGAAAAAAAGAATACTGCACACAGAGAAACATTCGTCTGAAAAGACGATGCGGAGCCGTAGCGTCAGCGTTGAAGAGCAATCATCATTTGCCGAAAAGTGCAGTCTCCACCAACTCACATATTATGTGGCCTATCATTATGTGACTTTCCTGAATACGAGGTGTATCCTTGGACGGCACATTCAGCAGCACATCGGAGAAATCCTTCATGAGTCCTCCTGCTTCACCGGTAAGGGAGATGATGCCTATGCCCAGTTCCTTGGCAGTCTTGTAGGCTTCGACAATATTTTCAGAATTGCCTGAGGTAGAGATACCGACAATGATGTCGCCTTTTTTCGCCGTTCCCCTCAGGAGTCGGGAGAAAATAATATTGTAGCCGTAGTCGTTGGCGACGGCAGTGAGATACGAAGTGTTGCAGTGAAGAGCTTCGGCGTTGAGCGGGGGGCGGTCGAAATAGAAACGTCCGGAAAGTTCTGCGGCGAGATGCTGAGCATCGGCGGCACTGCCTCCATTGCCACAAAACAATACTCTTCCCCCGTTATTGAAGGTTTTCACCATCATATCGGCGGCAAGGCGGATACGTTCGAGGAAAGCATCGTCATTCAGAATGCGTTGCTTTACGTCTATGCTCTGCTGTATTGATTCGCGTACTCTCATAAGAATTGTTTTTATCGATTTACTGACTGATTTTCAAGCAGTTTCAGGATGCAAAGGTAAACAGGTAATTTCCGAAGAAATTCCAAACCATAGTCACGGCTATGGCACAAATTTTAGAGAAATAGAAATTCCACCCGAACTTTTTGTGGAGAAGCACCAGAACCGAAGTGTTTATGACAAGTCCGACAAGCGAAACGCCGAAGAACTTGAGGTATTCCACAGGCACGTTTTCTTCTCCGCTCTGGAATGTCCACCAACGGTTGAGAAAATAATTCGTGGTGGCTGCCACGCAGAAACCTATGACATTCGACACATACTTCTGGATTTTCAGCAGTTCCTTACAGATGTAAGTCAGACTGAAATCCACGACAAAGCCCGAAAATCCGACCACAGCGAATTTCAGGAACTTCATCAGCATTTCTCGGGTGAAGAAAGCGAGTATCGAATCCATCACAAATTACTGGTTATCTGCCTTTCGGACGGCTCACACGGCGGTATTTGCGCTTTATTACAGGTTTGGTGTAAACAGCATCGCCTGTTGCATTCACTTCGAAGCCATAGGCAACGCGTTTGTCAAGATTTACTTTGAGACGGAAGAAATGACTGCAGCCGCCTTCGATATTGGGTATTTCGTAGGAAAGGAGCTTTTTGTATTTATCGCTCCAGACGAAATTCACCCACATTATTTTGTCGCCTTCTTCATTGACAAAACCTATGTACTGACGAACATAACTATCGAGATGTTCATCGATGAGCGGACAAATCAGACCGTTTTCCTGACTTTCGTGTCCGTCGTTCAAGATTGCGACTTTTTTATGCACAAGGCGTTCGCATTCAGCGACATCGGCCGTACTTGGAGTAAAGCGTCCGGCCTGATTTTCGACAGTAATTTCGGTATCAAATTCTTCGCAGAAAGCATATCCTCTGTAGCCTATACCTTCAACATAAGTTGAATACTTCGTTGAAGGCTGCTGCTGTTTTTTCTGCGGCGACTGCGGCTGGAGCAGCAACAATGCAGCCAATGCCATCATTTTCAATGTGTATATCATATTTTTTCTTTTTAAATATGTTTTAGTACATTTTTTTCAAAAAATATTACATTATACTCCCGGGGTTTCGGCAGTCAAATTGGCGGCCGATTTCTTTTTTTCTACATAAAAATGTTCCTTGCCAATGGGAAAATCATCGGACAGTTCACCGGAATAATAGAAATCGAATCCCAAAGCCCCGAAGGTATAGACTCTTCCGTTAACGCTTATGTGAGAGCCTCCGCATTTGGGGTCAGGTTTCGGTTCTGATTGGGAGAAACCGACGTTGAAGAGTGTGAACAACACGTCGGGACGGTTGGAAATGTCGTAGCCTGCACGTTCCCACTGCATTTTGGTCTGGTGAAGGATACAACCCGTATAGATGTAGGAATACAAGTGATTGTGGTAATCGGTGAGACGGTTTACACGTTCAGACGCATGGTCTGCCGTTGAGAAATCGAGTATATGTTCATACCGTTCGCCCATGTAGTATTCGCTGTTCTTATCCTTAAGATTGCGTTCCACGTGCATGGCAGTAAAATCCTTGATGCCGTTGACACCGAGAGAGAACTGGGACTGTACGGAGAGGACTTTTACCGGTCCGAGGTATTTCTTGTACATTTCGCGGTTGGAGTTGAAGAGACGCATCTGTTCACCCACCAGACATCCGACGATGAGACGGGATTCGACGCCGGTAAGTTTTGCTGCACTGTCTATCAATGCTTTGTCTTTAAGAATGGCGACTTTCAGCGAGCTCCATTCTTCGATTGTCATCCAAGGAATGACGTTCTGGTTGTGCTGCTGTTTTACCTTATTGATAGCCTTTTCCACATCGGCGAGATACGTTTTGAGTTCTTCATTATCTTCGGTGTAGAGAGATGCGGCTTGTACCATCTGTCCGATGAGTGTCGGATCGTCATTGTGACGGACTGCGTTGAGGATAAGCTGTGCGTTTTCGGGGTAAAAACGGCCGAAAGCGGCAAGTTTCACGTACTGGTCCATCATATAACCGGCATCGTACTGAGTCGAATCTTTAAGTTTCTGCATTTCTGCGACGTTCATGATGTAGCGGTAATTTTCGTCAACAGAACCGCTGTTGTTGGTGAGGCCGAGTTTGAATATTGCCCAAGCTCCGATTATTGCGGCACCAGCTATGGCAAAAGCGTAAAGCAGCACATAGTAGGTTACTCTAACCCACTTTTTCCGAAAAAACGGGAACCTGCATTTTTTTTCTTGTTTTACTTCGTTTGCAGGAGTAACGTCAGCGTTGTTTTCCATTGTTTTTTTAACAATTTTTGTTACTTTATCTTAATAATTCATGTGTCAAACCAAATCCCTGAGGAATGGTATTTTTTCAAAAAGGGTGATATCCATGAGTATGAACACTAATGCACCTGAGATATAGCCGAGAAGGGCGAGCCATGATATTTTCTTGAGGTACCAGATGAAATCTATTTTTTCCATGCCCATAACGGCGACACCTGCGGCCGAACCTATGATGAGAAGACTTCCGCCAGTACCGGCACAATATGCAAGGAATTCCCAGAACGGGTGATTTGTCGCGAACATCACAGTATCGCCGTCAATCGGGTACATGCCCATTGTACCAGCCACAAGCGGCACGTTGTCGACTACCGAAGAAAGCACTCCAATGATGAGATCGATTATGAAGAATCCGACAGGCTCGTCGCCGGCTTTCAAGGGGAGGAACGTATCGTTGAGTCCGATGGAAAGTTTGCCCAAAGCTCCGCATACTTCCAAACAAGCCACAGCCATGAGTATTCCGAGGAAGAAAAGCACGCTCGGTGTGTCGATATGTTCGAGAGTAGAAGATGCCGTGGGAAGTTTGATGCCGTCCTTTTCGTTCTTACGGCTGATTATTTCGGTAACTATCCAGAGAAGAGCCACGCCGAACAACATTCCCAGATATGGAGGCAAATGAGTTATTGTCTTGAATATCGGCACGAACACCAATGCACCGATACCGAGGAAGAAAATAAGATTTCTCCATCTTGTATCCATTTTGACTCCGCCTTCGATCTCACCGAGTTCACCCAAATCGCCTTTGAGGGAATGTCCCAGAACGGCTACCGGAACGATGAGGCAGACAAGGGAAGCCATAAATGTTTTCAGCATGATATTAACCGTGGTAACCTCACCTCCAATCCAAAGCATGATGGTGGTAACGTCACCGATCGGGCTCCATGCACCGCCGGCATTGGCAGCGAGAATCACCATGCCAGCATAGAGCCAGCGTTCCTTTTTGTCGGCAATGAGCTTACGCAGCAATGCACACATCACGATGGCCGTAGTCATGTTGTCAAGTACAGCCGAGAGGAAGAACGTGATGATGCTCAGTATCCAGAGCAGTTTTTTCTTGTTGCGGGTTTTGATATGGTCTGTAATTATTCTGAATCCCTGATATTCATCGACCAGTGTAACGATAGTCATTGCACCGAGCAGAAAAAAAACGATTTCTGCTGTTGATCCGAGATGGAGTACAAGCGAATCGGAAAGATGTTCGTGCCATCCGTCCGAAGTCATTTCATGACCGAACACCCCCTGTGAAAGTGCATAAATCGTCCAAAGGATTACTCCCAAGAATAATGCGGTTGCGGTTTTGTTTACTTTCAATGGATGTTCCAGCGCGATGCAGAAATATCCAAGGATAAAAACGATTACTATTAAAGCCATAGTCTGTGTATTTTGGTTATCAATTAAGTTATCTCTTCGCGTTGTTGCGTTGTTTCTGGAGTTCCTCACTCTGTTTCTGGAGTTCTTCCAAGCGTTTCTGCCATCTTGATTTTTTCTGAGGCTTGTTTTTTGCTTTCAGGCTGGCAAGTTCCATTCTTTTGTGGATTTTCTCCTCGTTGAGGGTTTTGCGGATTATCCACATCTGAACTATTGTGATACACAGTGAAAGGAAGTAGTAGAAGTTGAGTGCAGCCGACTGGCTGTTGAAAAGGAACAGCATCATGAACGGCATGAAATACATCATGAATTTCATTCCGGGAACGCCCTGAGAAGTCTGCTGCTTCATTGTATATAGTGTATAGAAAAACTGCATTGCGAACATGAGCAGGCAGAACAGACTGACATGATCGCCGTATAGAGGTATTCTGAAAGGCAAGTCTATGATGGAGTCGAAGGTAGAGAGGTCGTCGGTCCAGAGGAACGGTTTCTGACGGAGTTCGATGGAAGCAGGGAAGAAGCGGAACATGGCGTACAGTATGGGTAGCTGCAGCAGCAGAGGCAGACAGCCAGCCATGGGACTTATTCCTGCCTTTTTGTACAGAGCCGACATGGCCTGCTGTTTCTTCATGGCGTCTTCTTGTCTGGGATATTTCTCGTTCAGCTTGGAAATTTCGGGCTGAAGTACCTTCATCACGGCCGAAGAAGAATAAGATTTGTACGTAAACGGGAATATCACCAGTTTCACCAAAAGGGTAAGTATTATAATGATGATACCGTAGTTCCAGTTGAACTGTTCGAGAAAGTTGAACACCGGAATGATGGCGAAACGGTTTACCCATTGTATGGCAAAGAAGCCCCATCCGAGCGGCAATATGCGGTCGAGACCGATGTCCATATTACGCAGTATGCGGTATTTGTTGGGGCCGAAATAGAATTTCATTCCTACGCCGTAGTTCGGTTTCGACTGATAAGGGATTCCGATGCAGCTGCTCATGGTGCAGAGGTAGCGGCTGTCGCTCACCGTATCGTCGGTAGTCCTTTTCATTTCAGCGTTCACGAATTCCTTGTCGGCGATGAGTACAGCACTAAAGAACTGCTGTTTGTAGGCAATCCACTGAAGCGGTGTTTTTACGTTCTTTTCATCGTCGGAGCCGTCGCGCAGCTGATCGGCATTGTCGTCGAGCGTTTTGTAATAAATTGTGGTATTGTAGTTTTCCACGTCTTTGTTTCTGCTGCTCTTGCCGCCTTTAGAACCCTCGTCGAATTTTTCATGGCGGGTGAGCTGGTCGGTCCAGTAAAGGTCAATGTACGGAGATTCGCTTACGACACCGTCCAAGCCCCTGAAATTGATATTGAAATCGACTTCATGGCTGTTTCCGTGGACACAGTAAAGGAATTCCAAATATGATTTGGTGTTCACCTGAGCCGAATCGCCTTTGACATAGGCACGCATGGCAATGATGACCGAATCGTTTTCGGCGAGTTCCATTTCCATATCGGCAATAACTTCCTTGCCATTTACAAAAGGCGTAAACACCAGTTTTCCAGTATTTATAACATGATGATCTTTGGTTTCGAAACTGAGGTTCAGACTTTCATCGAGGGGAGATACGAGATTAAGCGGGAGATTGCCGTAGCTTGTGTAATCTGCGAGGGTCAGGCTATCAACGACAGCACCGCGCGAGTTGAAACCGATTGTAAAGACCTTGTTCTTTACGGTAATGTTCACGGGTTCGCCTTCGAGGTTGCAGGCAAAAAGGCCGGCTTCGCTTTTCTGTTTTTCTGCAGCCAGCTGAGCTGCCGAGGTATCGGCAAGTGCGAGCGAATCTTCGAGCTGCTGTGCGGCCAACCGTGCAGCTTCGGCTTCAAGAACCGAATCCTGATATGCATTGTAAACCGAATCCTGATACTTCCGCTGCGCTTCACGTTCTTCCTTGGATGGACTGTTGTACCACATATACCCGATAAAAACGAGGAACATGAGTACAAAGCCTATAATCGTCTTTCTGTCTAACATTGTGTAAGTTATTATGTTTTGGTCCTAATATTTGAGTCTGCAAATTTACTGAAAATTATTGACATTTGAAAGCTTTACACCTTTTTTATTTGCTGTTTACATTACAAACAAATGATTATCAGTAGTTTAAGCCAAAAATTTACAGATATGGAATAAAAACGCGAACATTCAGAAAAAAACAAGACGCACAATTCACGACACTGTTCGGAGCGAGCGTACTAAACCATCTGCTTTTTTGGTCAAAAGGTTGAAAAAATTCTACAAAAATCAGAAAAAGCGAAAGAAAATATACTTTTTTTGGAATAAAAGCGTTTCCGAGCAAAACATTCACAAACAACGACACAAAAATATGAAAAAATTCAGACAAGCCGCATTACTGGCAATGATGATTCTTGTCGCAGGGGCAGCGTTTTCACAAACTGGCGGAGACAGGATTCTTGGCACGTACTATATGAAGACACCCGACACAGGCGACGAATCGAAAGTGCAGATATACAAGACCTCATCCGGCACATATTGCGGGAAGGTTGTATGGGTAAAGAATCCCAACAATCCCGACGGTACTCCCCGCCGCGACGAGAAGAACCCCGACCCGAAACTCAGGAACCGCACTGCCGACAACCTGTTGGTAATAAAAAACCTGAAATACGATGACGGTGAATGGGTCAACGGCGACCTGTACAATCCGAACGAAGGCAAATGGTTCAAAATCAAGGTAAACAGCATCGATTCCAAAGGCGACCTTGACGTACGCTATTACAAAGGAATTACGCTTTTAGGGAAAAGCGACACTTGGAAGAGAGTAAAATAAATTCTGTATGAATACAAGAATCAGCATATTAGTCATTGCAACCGCAGTCCTTTTTCTTGCAGGTTGCACGAAAAAAGATGTCAAAAAGAGCGCGAAGTCAGAAGTTCCGGTCAGCGTAGTCGATGTCGTTTCCGGCTCCATAAGCGATGCACACGAATACATCGGCACGGCAGAGGAGGGGTCGTCGGTAACATTGAGTTTCAATACTGCCGGTACCATAAAAACACTTTCGGTGAAGGAAGGTGTACCTGTAAAAAAGGGGCAGTTGCTTGCCACCCTTGACGAACGTACGGCACAAAGTGCCTACAACGCAGCCAAAGCCGCACTTGATCGGGCAAAAGACGGGTACAGCCGTGCAGAACAGGTGTACAAGAAAGGCAGCATGGCCGAAGTAAAATGGATAGAGATTCAAACCCAGCTCGAACAGGCACAGTCGATGGCCGACATATCGCAGAAGAGTCTGGAAGACTGCCGGCTGTATGCTCCCGTTTCGGGCGTGATAGGCAACATTTCGGTAGAGAAAGGGATGAACGTACTGCCCTACCAGCCTGTATTCAACATAATGAACATAAGTCAGCTGGCAATAAAAATCAACATTCCGGAAAACGAGATTTCCAAGATAAGAATCGGACAGAAGGTTAAAGTCAGGGTTTCCTCCTTGGACGATGCCGTTTTCGAAGGAACTGTCGATGAACGCGGTGTTGCGGCCGATGAATTGTCGCACAGCTATCCGGTAAAAATACGTCTGAGCAGGACTCCCAAAGATCTTCTGCCGGGCATGGTCTGCAAAGTAGCATTTGCCGACAGAGATTCATCCGAAGGCTTTGAGATACCCAACCGTGCCGTACAGCTCGACAACGACGGCAGACGCTTCGTATGGATTGCCGAAGACGGCACTGCACACCGCAGATACGTAACCATCGGCGACCTTACCCGCAATGGTGTGATAATATCTTCCGGAATTGAAGAAAACGAACATGTCATCACTGACGGGATATCCAAAATCTGCGAAGGAAGCAAAATAAAAATAAAGTAACGAAACATTCTGCAACTTGCATATCTGTAACTGATTATGGGACTTAAAGACAAAAAGGGCGGGATCATTGCATCAATGATGAGATACCACAACATTGTATTTCTAATAATTGCAATGCTGGTGGCATACGGGATTTTCGGACTCGTGAACATGAACAAGCAGGAGTTTCCTGAATTCACCATTCGTCAGGGTGTAATAGCAGCGGTATACCCCGGAGCCACCTCCGAAGAGATTGAAGAACAACTCACCAAACCGCTTGAGAACTACCTTTTCACTTTCCGTGAGATAAACAAGAAAAACACATATTCGTACACCAAAGACGGCATCGTTTATATTTTTGCGGAGCTGGACAACAGTGTGACCGACAAGGATGCTGCGTGGTCGAAAATACGTCACGGCCTGAAAGATTTCAAAGCCACGCTGCCCACAGGCGTCCTTGCCGTAGTGGTGAACGATGATTTCGGCAGCACTTCGTCGCTGCTCATCACCCTGCAGTCGGGCGACAAGACCTACCGCGAGATGCAACGTTACGTCGACATACTTTGCGACAAACTCCGTGCCATTGAAGCAGTCGGAAACGTAAAGATGGTGGGCGGGCAAAATGAAGAAATCAACATATACATCGACAAGGAAAAACTTTCGCGCTACGCAATAAGTTCCGAGACCCTGCTGGCAAACCTTTTCTCCCAAGGACTCCTAACGACGGGCGGCAGCGTGGAAACCGAAGAACAGATTCTACCGATTCACCTTTCGGGAATCTACCAGTCCGAAAAGGAAGTTGCAGAGCAGATAATATTCACATCTCCGGCCGGTCAGATAGTGCGCTTGCAGGACATAGCCACGATAAAACGCGAATATGCGAAGCCTAGCAGCTACATTGTGAAAGACGGTCAGAAAGCCCTCGTGGTTTCCATTGAGATGCGTCCGGGCAACGACATAGTTGCCTTCGGTGAAGACGTGGAAACGGTGCTTTCCGATTTCCAGCGAACTCTTCCGGAAAGTGTTTCGCTTTACCGCATAACCGACCTCCCAAAAGTTGTAGGAGATTCGGTTTACTCCTTCCTTTCCGACCTGCTCCTGTCCATACTGATCGTGATTATCGTGCTGCTGATGCTGTTTCCGGTACGTTCTGCACTGGTAGCAGCCGCAGGCATTCCCATATCCACGGCAATAACCATTGCAGTGATGTACACTTTCGGCATAGAACTGAACACGGTAACTCTGGCAGTGCTCATAGTGGTACTGGGAATGATAGTGGACAATTCCGTGGTGGTAATAGACGGTTTCATCGACGGCATAAACCACGGAAAATCGCGGTGGAACGCGGCGGCAGCAAGTGCCACCGATTATTTCAAGCCGTTGCTGCTTGCCACCATTGCCATAAGTGCCATATTTTTTCCGTTCATTCCAATCATGGAAGGTCCGCTCGGAGAGTTTGTACAATGGCTTCCTCCTACAATGACCATAGCTCTTGTCATTTCCCTTGCAATTGCATTGTTCCTGACCCCGTACCTTGAATACAAATTCATAAAGAATCCGGATCCGGACAAAAAGCCGTCGCTGGTGACACGCATACAGAACAAATTCTTCTACTGGCTGCAGATTGGCTACGAATGGGTTCTGAAACGCTGTTTCCGACACCCGTACATAACCCTGTTCGCAGGTATCGGGTCCGTAGCATTGGCCGTAGTGGTATTCTTCAACCTGCCGCTGCAGATGATGCCGAAAGCAGAGCGTGACTGTTTCGCCGTGGAAATATATCTTCCGGAAGGCGCTTCTCTGGAACAAACCCGCGAAGTATGCGACAGCGTGGCACAGCTCCTGAACAACGACAAACGCATCGAGGCTGTAACGATGTTCGTTGGAACGGGTTCTCCGCGTTTCATGGCAACATACGCCCCCAACGTGCCATCAAAGAACTACGCCCAATTCGTAGTGAACACCGTTTCCGAAGAAGCCACCAAAGCCATTCTCAAAGACTACAAGGACAAATACGACAACTCGTTTCCGAACGCATACGTCCGTTTCAAACAAATGGATTACCAGATTTCGAAAAATCCCATTGAAATACGTCTCATAGGCAACGACCGACAGCAACTCGCGATATATGCCGATTCGGTAAAACAGTTCATGCACAGCATGGATGACGAGCTTGCATGGGTTCACTCCGACTTCGACGGCTACCAACCCTCGGCAAAAATCAACATTGATTACGACGAAGCGTCGCGTCTCGGAATTACGAGAACCATGATTGCCGCATCGCTGGCCACAGCCTTCAGCGGCACGCCACTGACCACCATCTGGGAGGGCGACTATCCCGTTTCGGTAAAGCTTCGCCTTTCGGACGCCGACAGCAGCCAGAATTTCGAAGACATCAGGAACACGCTGATTTCAGGGCTCATACCTGGCGTATGGATTCCTCTGCGTCAGATTGCCACCGTCGAACCCGACTGGCAACCGGCACAAATCACCCACCGCAACGGGGTGAACTGCATCACCGTGGCCGCAGACCTCAAATACAACGGTTCTCAGCCTAAATCAATGGCAAAAATCCAGAAATATGTCGAAAAGAACATTACCCCCAACCTTCCTCATGACGTGAAAGTGGAATACGGAGGCCTCACCGAAGTGAACAAGGACAACGCTCCCGGAATCATCAAAGGACTGATTGCCGCACTGATAATAGTGTTCATGTTCCTCATAGTAACCTTCAAACGCGTAAGTCTGTCGGTGCTTTCGATGGGTGCCATGACGCTGTGCCTGCTCGGAGCCTTTGTAGGACTGTGGATTTTCGGCGTCGATGTAAGCCTTACTGCCATTCTGGGCATAGTGAGTCTGATAGGAATAATAGTCCGGAACGCAATAATAATGTTCGAATATGCCGAAGAGCAGCACAACAAGGGACTTTCTGCACACGATGCCGCCTTTGAAGCCGGCAAACGCCGCATGCGTCCGATATTCCTGACCTCTGCCACAACCGCAGTCGGAGTAATTCCCATGATACTGAGCATGAGCACGTTATGGATGCCGATGGCTGTCGTGATCTGTTTCGGAACAATATTCGCAATATTCATGGTAATAACTGTCTTGCCGGTGGCTTACTGGAAGATATATGCCAACAGCAAAGCAAAAATCAACAACGATGAAATGGAATAGGAGAGAAATCATGAAACTTCGCAAACTTTTAGCATACAGCATTCTAACCCTTTTAGCGATTCCAATTTCGGGTTTGGAAGCACAAGAGAACGTACCAGTGGTGCTCTCGCTGGATTCGTGCAAGGCACTGAGCATGAAGAATCAGGCAAGTCTGAAAAATTCCGACCTTGAAGTCAGGATGGCCGAGCAGACCAAGAAAGCTGCTTTCACCAAGTATTTTCCCGCAATAAGCGCCACCGGAGTGTACTACAAGTTCAAAGACCCGCTGATAGACATCAATTCGGCCGAAAACGACTACGACGTGCAGATAAGCCACAACGGCCAGCCCGTCGGCAGTGCACTGGAACCATACATCTCAAGACTCTCCCCTATTCTGAGCCTCGTAGGCATCGACGTACAGACATTCGTGGACAACTTACTGAACGGCTATTCCGTTGAGGGGCAGTTCATTGACAACGGTTATGTGCTTGCCGTAACCGCCATTCAGCCGATATTTGCGGGCGGACGCATAGTGAACGGCAACCGTCTTGCAAAACTTGGCATTGAAGCCGCCAGATATCAGAACGAAACGAGTTCGAAAGACGTTCTCCTGAAAACCGAACAGAACTACTGGCTTGTGGTGTCGCTTTTGGAAAAAGAAAAGACCGTAAACCGCTTTCTCGCCCTTCTCGACACACTTTACCGCGATGTGGACGTGGCTTACAACTCGGGAATCGTAACGAAAAACGACCTGCTGAAGGTGAAACTGAAACAGAACGAGGTACGTTCCACGCAAATAACCCTGAAAAACGGCATTGCACTTGCTACCATGTCGCTGTGCCAATACATTGGCATTCCCTACTCGGAAAACATAGTCCTTTCCGATACCCTTACAGGAACCATTGAGACACCATGGGATCTGAAAACCGACTTTGCCAAGGCCGTTTCGCAACGCACCGAATACAAGCTGCTTGACCTCAATGTGAAAGCCGAAAAGCTGAAGAAAAAAATGATTGTCGGCGAAGCCCTTCCGCAAATCGGAGTCGGTGCCACGTATCTGGGCAACAACGTATTGGGCGACAACACCACCAACGCCGTGGTGTTCGCCACTGCCACCGTTCCACTTACTGCTTGGTGGGAAACGGGACACAACATAAAAAAGCAGAATCTGAAAATACAGATTGCCCAAAACAATCTGGACAACTACAACGAACTGCTGCAACTGCAGCTGCAAAAGACATGGAACGAGGTGGAAGATGCCTTCAACCTGATAAAGATCAAGAAAGAAGCCGTTGAAGAAGCCGAAGAAAACCTCGCCTCGGTAAAAAACTACTACGACGCCGGAATGGTTTCACTGTCGGAACTGCTTGAAGCGCAAACCGTTCTGCAGCAAAGCCACGACCAGTACACCGAACAGTGCATTACATACAAGGTAAAACTTTTGGAATATAACCAGATGCTCAACCAGTAAACAAGACTTTTTTTATCAAACTTGCTGATAACCAATATAATCCCATGCAACGGCACAACCCGAAAGGTTGTGCCGTTGTTCGTATTGCATATTTGCCCGACTGCCGATATTTTTTTGTAAAATGACAAAAAAAACGTATCTTTGCAAAACGGTACTTCAAAAGCTTCAAACCTTTTAAAGTGCTGAATTGTAATATTTTATTAACAAAGCATTAGCTATTATTCTTGTCCGAATCAAAAGCCTCGCAAACTGATGATTTAGAATTATCGGATAAACGCTAATCCACGGGAAGGTTTGCTTTCCGTTTCTCTCCGTTGAGTTAATGCTCATACCATTTAAGGTGTGAGCTAATCTGGGAGAGAAACGGGGTTCTTGCGAGGCTCCTCGTGGACAAGATAGAAAGGCTTGCACCTTTCTTTTAGCCGATAGCGAAGATGGTAGTTTGATGCAAAAAACTATCAATCAAGATGAATACTTACACAGAAAAAAGTATTGAGTTGGCAAATCAAAAGAATTACCTTGATTTGCTCTTTAAAGTTTATCCATTATCTCCTGACACCATAAGAGACATTGACGAGACAATTTGGAAATCTGTAGAAAACCACTACACCGGTGGAGACAATATTGAATTGTTCAAGAGCCTGCTAAAATTACCGCTATTTCCAGTAAAAGATGGTTACATCCCTTATTTTAGACACGATTTAAGTGCAGTTGATCGGAATCCAGATACGGTCAATAGAATATGTGGCAGAGTAAGAGAATTGGAATTAGAAAAGTTATGGGAAAAATGCACCCAACCTAAAGAGACCAACCGGCAAATGGGACCTTTGTTTCAAAACTGGTTGAACAAAGGTGTTCTTGGAACTTTTCCTGTCGATGAAAAGGAATTTTTATCAAAAAGAGACGGTCTTGCCGTATTAAATGGAAGAGACGCTGCCTTAGCCGATTTTGCAAGACGTTACTTAGGATATACTAGAGATAAAGGGTTGGATTTTGTTGCAAAAAAAGGCGACATCTTCATTATTGGCGAAGCCAAGTTCATTTCGGATGAAGGCGGTCATCAGAATGATCAATTTCTTGATGCTATAACAACTTTAGAGACACCAACCAATAGCAACGTTTTGAAAGTAGCGGTATTGGATGGCATATTGTACATCAAGAGTAAAAAGAAAATGTACAAAACAATTACTTCAAAAAATGTTCCTGTTTTGAGTTCCCTTTTATTAAGAGATTATCTGTACTCGCTATGAAAAACATTCTAATTAAAGGAGATAATCTTATTGGCCTGAATTGGCTAATGGAAAACGGATATGAAGGAAAGATAGATTTGGTGTATATAGATCCCCCTTTTGCGACTGGTGGCACCTTTTCTGTTGATGATAATGGACGTGTTGCAACAATAAGCAAATCTAAAAAATCAACAGTTGCCTACGAAGACACTTTGCAGGGTCCTGAATTTATTGATTTTTTACGACAACGAGCTTTGCTAATACACGAACTGTTGTCTGAACAGGGATCGTTATATCTACACATAGATTATAAGATAGGTCATTATGTGAAAGTGATGTTGGACGAGGTTTTCGGGATAGATAATTTCAGGAATGATATTACACGAATAAAGTGCAACCCGAAGAACTTTTCACGAGTCGGTTATGGCAACATTAAGGATATGATTTTGTTTTACACCAAGGGAAAATATCCTATTTGGAACGAGCCAAGGATTGGACACACAGAGGAAGATTTGAAAAGGCTTTATAATAAAATAGACAAAAATGGACGAAGATACACTACTGTACCAATTCACTCTCCAGGTGAGACAAAGGATGGAAAAACGGCACAAGCATTCAAGGGGATATATCCTCCTAAAGGGAGACATTGGCGATGCTCTGTAGAAGAACTCGAAGAACTTGACAAAAAAGGCTTAATTGAATGGTCGGAAAAAGGGAATCCGAGAAAAATCAATTATGCAGATGAAATGGCAGGGAAAAAAGTGCAAGATATTTGGGACTTTAAAGATTCAATGTACCCCGATTATCCAACACAAAAGAATCCTGAAATGTTGAATCTAATTGTGTCTGCTTCTTCCAATGAAAATTCAATTGTAATGGATTGTTTTTGCGGTTCAGGTTCAACTTTGAAAGCAGCACAAAATATGGGGCGTCATTGGATAGGAATAGATCAATCTGAGGTTGCTATAGAAATAACAAAGAAAGCAGTCTCACAAGATTTGACATCATTCTCAAAAGATGAAAGTTTTGAATATGTTGAACTATAGGGAATACATATCTACTACGAACATTTCGAGCTTAACCAGATGGAAGCCGACCACATCACACCGTGGAAAGACGGAGGACGCACGATTGCCGACAACTGTCAGATGCTTTGTCGCGAATGCAACCGCCGGAAATCAGCGAAACAGAAGATTTTCATCCCTTCAGGATTTCTGCCATTTTCCGGCAGGCTTCCGAAAAAGAAGTGCACAACAGAGGTTCCTTCAGAGTTTCGGCATCAACGTCGCGAATATCCTGCAACATAAGTTGCCAGTATTCCTTGATTTTGTTCTCTTTCGACTTTTCGGTTGTCGGAAGTTGCCGTATTTCAGAACATAAAGCTTCGAAAAAACGGAACTTCGCCGCTTTCGCGTCGGGAATCGGAATATGTTTTATTTCAAGTGGCAGAATCGGGTTCGCAACCACTCCCCTGCCAATCATAAAGTCCTCAATTTCAGGGAACCGTGTCCTGACAGCATCATAATCGTCCGCAGTTTTAATTTCGCCGTTGAAAACGACTTTGTGGTTCAACAGCGGCAGGACTTTTTTCAGGCAGTCAAGGTGCAAATCGCCGCCATACAGTTCCTCACCCGTACGCGGATGAATCGTGACGCTTTTGAGCGGAAAAGCGTTGAGCACGGGGACGAGGGCGAATATTTCGTTTTCGTCTGTGTATCCGAGTCTCATTTTCACCGAAATCCCGACTTTTGTCTTGGAGCATACCTGTTCCAGAACTTCCTCCACAAGTTCCGGATACGGCAGTATTCCGGAGCCTCTTGTTTTGCGTGCCACTCTTGGCATAGGGCATCCGATGTTCCAGTTAACCTCGCTGAAGCCGAAATCGGCAAGTCTGTTTGCCAAATCGACAAACTCCCTGATTTCGGAGCCCAGTATCTGAGGTGTCACGGGAATGGAGTCCACGTTGTTTTCGGGCAGGACGTCGGAAATTTTCTTCAGTGCCGTGCACAGATTGCCATGGGTGAGCGACAGGAACGGACTCACCGCACAGTCCACGGCATTGCCGAAGGTGCGGAAATACGCTTTGCGGAAAGGCAGTTCGGTAAGCCCCTGCATCGGGGCAAGGATAATCATGGGCTACCGGTATCTCAATTCACGGACTACCTTACGCATGGGCATTCCGTCCATCATTTCTATTTTCGATACCCAGTTGCCATTGTGGTCGTACTCGTAGCTGTACTGCGTCGTCATCTGCACCGAGCCGTCGGGTTCATAGGCTGTACTTTCCGCCACATCGCCACGGTCATTGTACGCATAGGTTGTCTTTTCCTCGCTGGTAAATTCGACTTTCGTCTGGGCAAGTTCTTCGGTTTTGCGACCGGCTTCATCGTATTTAAAAATCTGTTTTGAGCGTATGCCGTTAGTATAGATGCTGTCGATTTCAGCGAGCTGGAGTTTTTCATCGTAAAAGAAGTTCGACTTCACTATTTCGGTGTCGTCGCGGAAACTGACTTCGCGTACCACCAGACCGTTTTCATCATATTCAGAAACGGCTTTTTCGACTCTTCCGTCGGGATTGTGCCAGATTTCCTCCGTTTTCAGATTGTCGTCATTGTAAACATATTCGGTTTCGATGGCTCCGCTGTTGCCGGGAATTATGATTTTCTGTCCGGCAATGTTCCCGTAAGCGTTCACGTTGAATTCGGCAATCAACGACGGTTCTTCGTCGGTTTCAAAATCCGTTTCTTCCTCGTTGGAAAAGATGTTGTATGTCGTCTCGGTGAAGAAATCCACTTCACCGCATATATTCATTTTCTGAAGGTCGTTTTTCATTGCAATCCTATCATTTAATAATTTCGTTTATCAGGACTTCATCAACCATAACCCAAGGACGGAGACCCTTTGCTTCGTGCCACGAAGGGATCTTGCCTATGCTCTTCACCACAACGCGTATGTATTTCACATCGTTGATGTTTACCAGCGATTTTACGGTAATGACCTGAGAGTTGGCATTGTCCTTTTTCGACGCATCGAACGAGACATCGGCCTTGTTGCCCGGCGTATATGTCTTTCCGTCGTTGGACACGTAAACCGTCATCGATTTTGGTGCAAAAGCCCACGCTTCGGGGCTGTGCAGGAACGAGGCCTCTACGCTTTGCACGTCTATCGGTTTGACAAGAGTGAAGGTTATGTCGATATCGTTGCCCGAGAATCCCAGCCAAGCGTTTGAGATATCGGAAGTGCTGCCGAATACTCCATCGAACAGAGCGGTTTCCAAATCCTTGTTGTATGGTGTATTCGGCTGATTTACAAAACGTACCGAAGAAATGTAATCATAATTGAACTGTTTCTTGTTGGAGAACGATGGAGAGAATCCCTTGCAGAAACTTTTGGCTTTTACCATCGTGGTTTTGCTGATTTCAAACGGTTTTTTGTACAAAGCCGACTTTTCGGTAGGTTCCGTACCGTCGAGAGTGTAGCGTATTTCAACGCCCGGTTTTTCCGAAGAAAGGGTTATCTTCATCGGGGAATCGAAGCGGTCCAGATTTTTCGTTATCACAGGCATAGGCAACACCTTTGATTCGACTTTAGGCAAGGCCACCATGCGGATATCGCCGGGCTTTTCTTCAGCCAGTTCAAAAGGCTTGATGTGTATGTTGAAGTGATATTTATGGCCGGTAAGCAAATATTCTTCGGCTATTCCGTTGCCCGAAGCGGCACTGCCGATGCCGGCGTGTCTGCAGTCAACGTTCACTATCTTGCCGTTGCATGGTGTCAGCGACTTGTATGTCTTCGCCGTTGCCAACTGATTGTCCGAATACTGCTGTATGCTGAAATCGAATACGGAGTCAATCATGTCGAAGAACACAGATACGTTGCCTCCTTCCACTGCCATCCAGCGCGTATCGGTGCGGTTGCCGCTTTCCTGCGGTGTCCTGTACCGGAACGTCATGTCTGCGACTTTTTCGGCATAAACTCCGATTTTGCTTCCTGTTTTACGGTCGCAGTACGATTCGTTTTCACGTCCGAACCATTCCACATCTTTCAGGTCGTCGGACAGGCAGAACTGCATTCCCACGCGGGGCAACGACTTAACGTTCTCGGCCACGACAAGCTGATTGTTGATGACGATGTCGCCGGTACAATAAACGAGAATTGTCTGCACTATGTCGAACAGTTCTTCGTCGGCATGGTTATGCAAACCCATCAGTACATCGATGGTAACCTTGTTTTCGTCATCCTGTCGGCAATTGACACCTTTCACCACCTTGGAAAGGTTGTTCAGCCCGAGTCCGTTCCACGATTTGCAGGCGTTTTCATCAATCTGGTCGTTGACGGTCGGCACCCTTACGAAATGGAACTGCGGAGCTGCTGCAAAAAGTTCCTTGTCCTTGAGTTTCAGCGAGGTTATTTCAGCCTTGTCGGCATCGAAGAGCAATTCTATTTTCTCATTGAAAATCTGCAGGATTCCTGTAACACCGTTTTGCAAGAAGTATGATTTCTTGGACTTGCCCTGCTGTTTTTTCGCACCGTTCTTGCCCTTTGCGACACTGGTGGGTTCCGGCTGCGAAAGCCATTTTACGTAAAGCGGCGTTTTTTCGTAGCTCAGGAGCGGCTGACGCTCCATCTGCTTCAGATTAAGCGGAAATTCGGTAAAGCCGAGTTCGGTACCCTTGGGCAGAATCTCCGATTTGTTTTTCTGTTTCACCGTGAAACGCACGAAAAATTCCTCGCCGGCATAACCCGTAACGTTGGGGAGTTTAATCTTGAAATTCTTGGCTTCGCCGGGCTTCAGGTTCACGTTCACATCGCCAGAAACGACAAGCGGCTTTATGTTCGAAAAAATGGTATAATTTACATGCAAATCGTTGAGTGTCAGATAATCGAATGTATTGCTAACTCTGAATTCTCCACCTTCGAGACTTACAAGTTCCACCTTTATGGGGCAATACATCTGTTTCAGTACCGAAAGTGCCGGAGACTCCTTGCGTGAAGCGGTAACCAGACCTTCGAGAGTAGTGTTTTTTCCGGTCTCCTGATCGAATACTTCCGTTTCGTTCCAGATTCTGACAAAACCGCCAAGCACTTCGCTGTGATTGAGGACTTCATTCCAAAGATTTTCCATTCCAGCAAAGGAATTGCCCTGAGTGGAGCCGTATTCCATGAGTATCAGCGGACGAGCCTGATGTTTGCCGCAGAACTGTTTTATGAAATCCACCGAACCGTGGCGTGTCGCAATGATGTCGGTGTTTTCACCGTAATCGGCTCCGGAATAGATGGCAGGACGGATTTTGTCCTTGTTTTTCAGCCAGCGGTAAGCAGCTTCGGAACATGGGCCGTTGTCGCTGCCGTTGCCCACCGACCATGCTATAACGGAAGTGTGGTTCTTGTCACGTTCGTACATGTTCCGCACACGTGCAACAAAGGCATCGGTGTAGTCAGGATCGGTAGTAATGGCCTTAGTACGCGTGGAATACGGCTGCAGGTTCGCTTCATCGATGACGTAAAGTCCATATTCGTCGCAAAGTTCGTAGAAAATAGGGTCCTGAGGCGTTGTATATGAAGTCAGCACAGCATTCACGTTGTTCTTTTTCATGAGCATGATGTCTTCCCTTATGAGTTTCTGTGAGTTGCCGTAGTCGGATCGCACCACACCTTTCAGCTTTATGGGAGAGCCGTTGAGCATGAGGCGTCCGTCCTTAAGTTCCAAATGGCGGAAGCCGAAACGCGTACCGGTTATCTCAATGACATTCATGTCCCTGTCGCGCACACGGAGTATAAGAGTGTAAAGGTTCGGGGTTTCTGCCGACCATGGCACCACGTTGAGGACTTCACGGTCGAACATGACGTCAACGGCGTTGCGTTTGTCGAAGACAACCCATTTCCCGTACTTTTCAATCTCTTTTCCCGAAGGGTCCCAAAGAATAGTTTCAACGTAAAACTCGCCTTTTCTGTTTTTGTTCTCAAGACTCACGTTCACGTTGATGTTTCCGGACTTTGAACGCGACACATAGTCGGCCAGCACGGTGTAGTCGGAAATGCTCGCTTCAGCTTTGGCATACATGTATGTCTCTCCAAGAGTACCGACCTTGTTTTTGGCACGCGTCATTTCAAACAGTGATCCCGTTGATGTGGCAAACACCTGAAACACAATCATATTGCTCTTTCCGAACTTGACAGTCTTGGTAATGTCGAATTCAGAAGGAGTCTGGGAATCTTCGCTGTAACCTACGTATTCGCCATTTACCCAAAGATAGAAGGCCGAACTTGCACCGCCGAGATGGAATATGACATTACGTCCGTTCCAGTCTTTCGGCACAAATACCTCACGGCAATAGGTTCCCACGGCATTTCCGATTTCGGGGATCGGAGTCGGGGCAGCCAGCACCAGTGCACTGACATCATGCCCGTTATCGCGCCACAATCCGGGTACCGGCATCACCGACCAGCCGTCGGCGGTAAACTTCTTCGATTTGATGTCTTTTTCCACCGGGCGTTCGTCGGCATTGGGGGACAATCGGAATTTCCATTCTCCGCAAAGGTCAAGGTAATACTCTGAATTATAGTACGACAGCGTTTCCACCAGATCTTCCTTGTCGTAAGGCAGAACATTCACACGGGGTGTGATTTTCTTCTGTTCGAAAATACCTGCATCACTCCACTCTTCGGGAGCCTGTGCGTTCATTTTCACTGCAAAAATCAATGCCGCTGCCAGCAAAAATACGTTTCTGAGTTTCATAAATGGTGCTTATGTTTTATATATTAAACTGTTTTTCAAATTCTTACAATACAAGAATATTATTAAAAATAACTTGTAAAGATACGAAATTTTATACTAACATGCAAATTGTTTTTTTCGCAGGCGGTCCGGAAACGGAAAAAGTGGCCTGAATACAGCCACTTTTTCGATATATCGTGCATTGGAGACGACTCCGTTTTTCAACAAAAGACAAGTTCGCTTCTGCCGTTTTCCACGTGCAGCCGGATTTTCCTGCCCAGATACAAAGCCCGGTTGTCGGTGCCGACGTGGCCGAAATCATCGCAGAAAATCACCGGAAACGAGTAGTCCTTCACGGTGTCGAGTATTATTTCCTCGGCAGTTTTCCCGAACGGTATGGCATTGTCGTGCATGTCGCTCATCGCTCCTACCATCAGAGCCTTCAGACCTGCCAGCTTACCAGTACGCTTCATGTTCTGCATCATTCTGTCGATATGATAGAGATACTCGTCCAAATCCTCTATAAACAGTATTTTACCTTCGGTGTCGATGTCCGATTCCGAGCCGCACAGGCTGTAAAGAATCGACAGGTTTCCGCCCACAAGCACACCTTCCGCGTCACCTTCACGGTTCAGGCATTCCCTACCGGACTTCAGTTGCGTGCAGCCGTATGATTCCAGTTCTCCGAAAAGTGCCTTCCTCAACGTTTCAGTTGACGGAAATTCTGCTGACAGGGCATCTCCGGCAATATTGAGCGGCATCGTTGCATGCAGTGTACTTATCCCAAAGTTGTTGTGAATATGCGAATGCAGGACCGTAACATCGCTGTAGCCGACTATCCACTTGGGATTTTTTACAAATTTCGAAAAGTCGAGTCTGTCGGCAATCCTTACAGTACCGTAACCACCTCTTGCACAGACAATTGCCTTTATTTCCGGATTATCAAGCACCTCCTGCAGGTTTTCCGTACGAAGTTCATCACTGCCGGCAAACTGGTTTTCCTGAGCAAAAAGCTTCTGATTTACGACGACATCCAACCCCCATGAGTCAAACAGGGCAACAGATGGACGTATTTCTTCCGGCGAAACCTTGCGGGCTGTGGCCACAATGGCTATTTTGTCGCCTTTGTGAAGATATTCCGGAACAACTGTCGTCTTTTTTTGCAGTGGTTTCATCATTGTTTTTTTCTGGAACATTACCTAATGCCAAAAAAAAAATGCAAGGTTGACCCTTGCATTTTTTTATTTGCAGATCAAAGATTATTCAGCAACTTCTTCTGCAAGTTCTTCAACTTCTTCTGCAGCGTCTTCGGCTTCTTCATCCATTTCTTCATCCATGCTCATGTCGCCAGTTTCTTTTGCAGCTTCAACTAACCATTTGCCGTCAACTTTCTTGAAGTTCATAATCATAGGTTCGCCTTCTTTTGCAACTTCGGCTGTAGCAGTTTCGCCATCAACTTTAATGTTGGAAACTGTCATACCTTCTTTGAACTGATCGGGTGCGAAAGTAAAAATTGCTTCAACCACATCTTTTGTTTCTTCTGTAGCAAGAGCTTTTGCAGCTTCTGCATCATGAGCAACCATTGCTTTGATGTAAGCGTTAGCAGCGTCTTCTATTTGACCTTCGTCACCACCTTTACAAGCAGTCATCATTGTCAAACCGAGAACTGCTACTGCGAATAATTTGAAAAAATTTTTCATTTTACTGTTTTTTTAATGTTTGTATTTATTTAACTGTTTGAATTTTCCAAAAAGAAGGGCGAGCTACTCATATCGCACCGCTACAACCAAACACCCTTGCTGTATTCCTACCCTGGGGGATTCAATGGGAGCTGGTCGTATAAGACTCACCCGATTGCAAAGTTACTATTTTTTTTTCAATCACACGTAAAAAAAAACTTTTTTTTAAAATTTATCATCGTAAAACACTAATAATCAATATTTTATTTTTAACAGAATATAACAGTAAATTCTTTCCAGACGTTTTTTTTTCATTTATCCATGGACAAATATCTCATATTTTGACCTTAAAATTGTGACAAAAAACGTATATTTGCAAAAACGAATTTTCACGCAATTTTTTAATAACGCACACTGTGACAGATATTTTAGATGAATTAAATGAAGAGCAGCGTCGTGCAGCCGCTGTGATTGACGGGCCTATAATGATCATTGCCGGTGCGGGTTCCGGAAAGACCCGCACGCTCACTTACCGTATCGCACACCTGATAGACAAGGGCATCGATCCGTTCAACATACTGGCACTGACATTTACCAACAAGGCTGCCAACGAGATGAAGGAACGTATCACCCAGCTTGTGGGGTTGGAAGCGAAAAACATCTGGATGGGGACATTCCACTCCATTTTCGCCAAGATACTACGTTTCGAAGCTACAAGACTGGGATACACGTCTTCGTTCACCATTTACGACACCGACGACACCAAAAGTGCCATACGGCAGATTGTAAAAGGACTGAGCCTTGACTCCAAATGCTACAAGGAAAGCCATATACAGAGCCGTATCTCGATGGCGAAAAGCAACCTCATTTCGCCTGACGATTACGCGGCCAACACGGAAATACAGCAGGCGGACGCCGCCGCCCAGAAACCCATGATCGGCGAAATATACAGGCTGTACAACGCCCGTCTGAAGAATTCCAATGCCATGGATTTCGACGACCTGCTATTCAACACCAACGTGTTGCTGAGAGACTTTCCCGACGTGCTTCTGAAATATCAGGAACGTTTCAGGTACATTCTGGTCGACGAGTATCAGGATACCAACTTTGCCCAATACCTGATCGTGAAGAAGTTGTCGGCCCGGTACGAGAACCTGTGCGTTGTGGGAGACGACGCACAGAGCATCTACGCCTTCCGTGGCGCCAACATACAGAACATACTCAATTTCAAGCGCGACTACCCCGACGTGAAACTTTTCAAACTGGAACAGAACTACCGCTCCACACAGAACATCGTGAATGCCGCAAACAGCATTATTTCAAACAACAGAGACCAGATAAAGAAAGACATCTGGACCGAAAACGGCGAAGGAGAACTCATACAGCTCATCGAAGCTGCCGACGAGAGACTCGAAGGTGCCATGATTGCGGAATCCATCTCTAAATACAAGAAAAACGGCGACCTTCAGTACAGCGATTTTGCCGTACTGTACAGAAACAACGTACAGTCGCGTGCCATCGAGGAATCGCTGCGGAAAATGAACATTCCGTACAAAATCTATTCGGGACTTTCGTTCTATCGCCGCAAAGAAATAAAGGACGTTCTTTCCTACCTCCGTCTGGTCATCAACAACCACGATGACGAAGCCATGATACGCATCATAAACAAACCCGCACGAGGCATCGGCCAGACTACCCTCGACCGCATACAGATTGCGGCTTCGGACAACGAGGTGAGCTGCTGGACCGTAATGGAAAACCTTGAAAGCTTCAACCTCGGCATAAACCAAGGCATTTCCAACCGAATCAACGATTTCGTGATGATGATAAAGGCTTCGACGGCAAACCTGTACAACGTGAATGCCTACGACCTTGCCAAGGACATAATAACGCGTTCGGGCATACTGCGTGCGCTTAAAGAAGATGACGACGACGAGAATCAGGTACGCATCGAGAACATCGAAGAACTTCTGAACGGTATTCAGGAATTCTGCGAAAAAGAAGACCTGATAACCCCCGACAGCGAGGACGAGAATATCGTGAACGCTGACGGACAGCAGATAAAGACCCTTGACATGTACCTGCAACAGGTACTCCTGCTGACGGACGAGGAGGGCGACAACGACGAAGCTCCCAAAGTTTCGCTGATGACCATACATGCCGCCAAGGGACTCGAATTTCCGTATGTCTATGTGGCTGGAATGGAAGAGAATCTGTTTCCGTCGGTGCTTTCGGTCATGGACCGCCGCGACCTTGAAGAAGAACGCCGCCTATTCTACGTTGCGGTGACACGCGCCGAAAAGCAGCTTACCCTTTCGTGTGCCACCACACGCTACCAGTACGGGAAATCTTCGTGTCAGGAGATGAGCCGTTTCGTCAAGGAAATAGATCAGAAATACATTGACATTCCTCTGCAACAGTTCCACTTCCCGAAAGTCGGCGAACTGCCGGAACGGTTCCGCAACTTTGCGAAAAAGAAAACCCTGAACACCGAAAAACTCAAACGGGTAAGCTACGGACCGACAAGCGGCAACACCGATGCCGAACGCGACAGCATACAGGCCGGAATGCGGGTACAACACTCGAAATTCGGCGTTGGAAAAGTCATCAGCATAGAAGGTGAAGGCGACAGCCGTGCTGCAATAGTGTTCTTCGAAGCCTTCGGGCAGAAAAAGCTCCTGCTACGCTATGCAAAACTCACGATACTGGACTGATAACGCAAAAACATGTACTTTATCCGCACGAAACAGCATTTTTGTCAAAAAAAAATCGTAAATTTGCCCGTCGTGAGGACAGTGCCACCAGCGAGTACTGCTTTTATAAAACACTGATATTGAAAAATTTAAGAAAGACACCACAATGTTCAAATACGTAAGAAAACGGATTTTATACGGTATTCTGGTAATGATCGGCGTTGTAACGCTGGTGTTTTTCCTATTCAACATTCTGCCGGGCGACCCTGCGAGAATGATGCTTGGACAGAGAGCCGACCAAGAGAGTGTCGACCTAATAAACCGCGACCTCGGCCGCGACAAATCCATAGGACTGCAGTACCTGAACTATCTCAACGACCTCGCTCCCATTTCGTTTCACAACAACAGCGACACCCTTGCGTATTTTTATCTCGACCCGTCGAAATACTCTCCCTTTACGACAATTGCGAACTTCGGGACGACATCGGTGGTACTGAAATATCCGTATCTGCGCCGCTCGTACCAGAGCAAGCGTCCTGTATCGGCGATACTGACCGAGGCATTTCCCAAGACGGCAATTCTGGCACTGGTTTCAATGGCTCTCGCACTTGTCATAGGCATATTCATAGGAATACTTTCGGCACTTTACAAAGATAGTATTTTCGACAAGACTGCGCTTTTCGTATCAGTTCTTGGGATGTCCCTGCCGTCGTTTTTTGCCGCCATACTCATAGCATGGCTTTTCGCCTACGTTCTGGCCGACTTCACCGGGCTCAGCATGTTCGGCAACCTGTTTTCCGTTGACGACTACACTGGGGAAGAATACCTCGACCTGAAAAACATGATACTGCCCGCACTCACCCTCGGCATACGCCCGCTGGCAGTAATAATAGAACTCACGAAAAACTCAATGCTCGAAGTGCTTTCGCAAGATTACATACGCACGGCCAAAGCCAAAGGACTCAAGAGGACAGGCATCATTGTCCACCATGCTCTGCAGAACGCTCTCAACCCGATAGTGACAGCATCTTCGGGCTGGCTGGCAGGCCTCATGGCCGGAGCCGTTTTCGTAGAGTACATCTTCGACTGGAAAGGCATGGGAATAGTGATTGTGGACGGTCTCGAAAAATACGATTTTCCCGTGGTAATGGGAGCCATACTCTTCATTTGCATCATACTCATAATCATCAACATAGTAGTCGACATACTGTATGCAGTCCTTGACCCCCGCGTACGCCTAAAATAAGGGAGAAGCCGTTCATGAAAAACACACAGAGTCTGCTGGCCGAAGAATACATAAACGGCACCGGTACGTCGGTTTTCCTTACCGGAAAAGCCGGAACCGGAAAGACGACTTTTCTCAAGCATATCTGCGAGACCACATCGAAACGCTGCATAATAGTGGCTCCTACAGGCGTAGCAGCCATAAATGCAGGAGGGTCCACCATACATTCGTTTTTCCAACTTCCATTTTCGCTTTTCCTGCCCGATGTGCCGGAATACATATCCGAATACAACGACCGGAAACGCATGACTCTGCGTAAAAACAAAATCGACATCATACGGAGCATAGAGCTTCTCATAATTGACGAGATAAGCATGGTAAGAGCCGATTTGCTCGATGCCATCGACGACCGTCTCCGCCGTTACCGCAGGAACAGCAGACCTTTCGGCGGGGTACAGCTCCTCATGATAGGCGACCTCCAGCAACTGCCACCGATAGTGAGCGACGAGGAGATGCAATACTTGCAGAGAGTGTATCCTTCACCCTTCTTCTTCAACAGCATTGCCCTGAAAAAGCTGAAATACATAATCATCGAACTCAGCCACGTTTACCGGCAACCTGACATGAATTTCGTCAATCTGCTGAACAACATACGGCAGAACCGATTCGATTCCGGAACGCTGGAAATGCTCAACGCACGCTACAATCCGGATTTTGACCCTTCCGACAAGGAGCACTACATACGTCTGACAACCCACAATGCGCAGGCAGACCGCATAAACACGTCGAAACTCGAATCGCTGAAAGGCAGGAAACACAATTTCGACGCACGTGTAGAAGGCTCTTTCCCTGAATACATGTACCCCACCGAATACACCCTGAAACTCAAAGTCGGAGCCCAAGTGATGTTTGTACGAAACGATCTCGGTCCGGATAAGCTTTATTTCAACGGCAAAATCGTTACCGTAACCGGATTTTCCGATGAAGGCATAATTACCCGAGATTCCACTGACGAAGAGATACTTGTAACCCCTGTGACTTGGGAAAACACGAAATACGTCATCAACGGGGAAAGCAAAGACATCGAGAGTATCGTTGAAGGCACATTCACACAGGTACCGCTGCGGCTGGCATGGGCAATAACCATACACAAAAGCCAAGGTCTGACCTTCGACAAGGCCATCATCGACGTGGGACGTGCATTTACTTTCGGGCAGACTTATGTCGCACTGAGCCGGTGCCGCACGCTGGAGGGCATTGTGCTGAGTTCCAGAATAACGGCAAATTGTGCATTTTCGAATACCGAAGTCAACTCCTTCAACGACGGAATCCCGCCCGAAGAAGAAGTTCGGAATCACCTCAACGAAGCCCGTGCCCAGTACTTTTACGACCTGCTGACGGAAGCCTTCGACTTTTCGGACCTCGAAAAAGCCGTTTCGCAGATAGCAAGCATTTTCCTGAACAAGCTGCACTCGCTTTACACGCAGGAATCCGACACATTCCGACAGAAAGCACAAAGCCTGTTTTACCCCGAAATAATAACCGTGGCCGAGAAATTCAGGCATCAGATTTCTTCGCTTCAGGCACAGTGTGGAGCCGATCTGAAAAACGCATACCTGCAGGAACGCATAAACAAAGCCTCCGTCTATTTCAGCGAAAAAATCACGGAATTCGACGAAAGCATTTCCAGCCTGCTTGATCTGGAAATCGAAAATCAGGAGACGAACAAGGAATATGTCTCTGCCACAGAACTCTACAACGAAAGTCTCGGATTGAAACAGGCTGTTTTCAAAGCCGTTGGGCAACAGTTCACGACAGAGCTGTACATCAAGACCAAGAACGATTTCCTGCTTTCGGACAAGTCTTTCGGCAAAAAAACACAGAACAGAAAAAAAGTAAACCTGAAGGGTTGCAACGAAGAATTTTTCAATTTGCTGCGGGAATGGCGGAGTGAAAAAAGCTTCGAAAAAGGGAAACAGCCGTTTACCATACTGACACAGAGTACGATGCTCGAAATTGCATCGAAACTGCCAAAAGACAAAGACAGCCTTCTTGCCGTTTCAGGTTTCGGGAAACAGAAAATGGCCGATTTCGGTACGGAAATCCTCGAGATGGTCAACAGCTTCTGCGATGCCAACGGCATAAAGTCCAAATTGCACAAAGGCGAAACCTACGAAATCACATTGAACATGTTTCGGGAAGGGACTTCGGCAGAAGACATCGCTGCAGAGCGGGGACTTTCGCTGTCCACCGTCGAGGGGCACCTCTCACGACTGGTAAAAGACGGAAAATTAGACATTTTCGATGTGCTGCCGCAAGATGATTTCAGGAAAATCCTCGGCTATTTCAGGAAAAATCCCGAAACGACCCTGAACGAAGCCCATGCTTTCTTTGGCGGATCCTACGAATACTACAAGCTTTCGATAGTAAACAATTACTGCAAAGAAAACGATGATGCCGGATGAACACTAAAAAAACGCATGCAATTGCAAAAGACAAAATAAAATTGTAACTTTGCAAACCGAACTTACGGAAAAAGAAACTCAAACAAAAAACAATGAAACGAAAGAAAATCTTCATATTATGCATTGCCGTGTTCCTGACAGTATTGCATGCGAACTCGCAGGAATCTGCGAACGATGGTCTGTTCGGCGACAGGACAGAGATTGTCTTCAGCTTTGAAGAGAACAATCCCCAAAAAATTACCGAACTGAGCCGGATAATATCCATCGACAGCCGGAGAGGGTCAGAGATACGGGCTTACGCCAATGCCGAAGAGTTTGCCGAATTCTTGCGTAAAGGATACCGGTACACCATTCTGGAAAAAGACCACGAAAAAGCCCTCACGATGGCCGGCAGCATGGCGGAAATGGCAAACTGGGACAGATACCCCACCTACGACGTATATCTTCAGATGATGCAGAATTTTTCCAACAGTCACCCGGACATCTGCCTCATTGACACCATTGGGACATCGGTAAACGGAAGGCTTATTCTCTGCGCAAAAATTGCCGACAGCGTAAACTCCGACCCCAACGAACCCCAACTGTTTTTCAACTCTACTATACACGGCGACGAGATAACCGGATTCATACTCATGCTGCGGCTCATAGACCACCTGCTTTCCAACTACGGCACCGATGCCGAAATCACCCAATTGGTAAACACCACGCAAATATACATAAATCCTCTGCTGAACCCCGACGGGACATACGCCGGAGGCAACAATACCGTATCGGACGCGACACGCTACAACGCAAACCGCAAAGACCTGAACCGCAACTACCCCGACCACTGGTCAACCTCGCCACTGAACGCGGTGCAGCGCGAAAACATCGCAATAATGAACTATGCAGGAAACCATCACTTCGTACTCGGTGCCACAATACACGGAGGAGCCGAAATATTCAACTTCCCGTGGGACGGCTTCGAGTCGGGCGACCGCAGGATAGCCGACTACAACTGGTGGATGCAAACCGGACGCAAGTTCGTCGATACCTGCCGCAGATACGGCGGGAACAGCCATTACACTTCCGACGACCCGAGCGGATGCACAGTCGGCGGCGACTGGTATGTCATCAGCAACGGTCAGCAGGACTACATGACATTCTACCACCGCATGAGAATAGTCACCATCGAAGTTTCGGAAAGCAAAAAGTTGTCAACCAGCAAACTGAACACTTACTGGGACATGCACCGCCGACCGCTCATAAATTTCATGAAGGAGATCCACAAAGGCATCAGGGGCATGGTGGTAGATTCGGTGACAGGACAGCCTCTAAAAGCCATGCTTTCGATAAGCAACCTCGACTGCGACAGTTCAGAAGTTTTCAGCCGCAACCAAGGCGATTTCTACCGGCTACTGCTACCCGGCACCTATACGATGACAGCCTCCGCACCCGGCTACAGCCCGAAATCCATGACCGTAACCGTGGGCAACGACACTGCAACAAACGTCACGTTCGAACTGTCGAGCACAAACACGCAGAACATAAACGCGGCACATGGTCATGAAAAGACGAAACTCTCGCCCAATCCGTGTCTGAGACATCTGGACGTTTACGGGAACGGAATAACCGGATACAGGATATTCAACACTTTAGGCACCAGCATTTTGCAGAAAGAATTTTCCGCAAGAAGCTCCGTGAGAATCGACGTATCGGGACTGCGGAAAGGGCTGTACGTCATGGAAATAATGAAACAAGATTCACCGAAAGAGATACGCAAATTCTTAAAAAAATAGAAGTCGCCAATGTTACAGAGAAACGCCGGAAAATCAAACCCGATACCGTCAGGCAGGAAGATTCTTTCTGTCCTTCTGTTCGTTTTTCTGTCGGCAAACACACTGTCTCAGGAAATCAGCGTTTCGGGAACCTTGCGTGACGCCAAAACGAAAGAGCCGGTAGCCTTCGCAAACATTTTCATCGAGAACACCCGACAAGGAACCATTAGCGACATTTCCGGAAAATTCAGTCTCAGTCTCAGTTCCGACAGCCGATTGAGAATCAAGTGTCTGGGCTACCATGACACCACCATTTCCGTAAGAAACGACGAAAAAAAAATAATAGTCGAGCTGCGTCCTTCGGTGAAACAGCTCCACGAAATTGTGGTGAAACCCGGAATCAACCCGGCAAACCGCATCATACAGCTCGCCATCGACAACAAGAAAAAAAACGATTTCCAGCAGCAGTCGTCATACAGTTACAATGCCTACAACAAGGGCGTCATAGAGATAGCGTACGACGAACAAGCCGAAAAGAAAATCCGTGAACAGATTTTCAAGCCCATGACAGACACTGTACTCGATAGTTTCGAACTTGAAATGCAGGCTGTGATGGACAGCACCTACCTCTTCTTCATGGAAAGCATTTCAGAGTGCAAATACAAGGCTCCCGACAAGATGAAGGAGACCATTCTTGCCTCGCGTACAGCCGGCACCAAGAATCCGCTTTTTTCCGTAATACTCAGCCAGATGCAATCCACATCGTTCTACAGCAACAACGTGGAAATTCTGACCACACGATACCTGAACCCGATACGCAAAGGCACGTTCAAACGGTACTACTTTGAAATCCAAGACACCGTTTATGACGGCAGCGACACCATTTTCGGCATCGCCTTCCACCCGATACCAAACGTAAAATTCAACGCCCTGAAAGGGAAAGTGTTCATAAATTCAGGCGGCTACGCCATACAGAACATTGAAGCCGAACCCGTTCTGGAATATGAGCTGCTCAGCACGCTGAACCTTGCAGTACAAACCGAAACCGCATCGCTGCAGAAAAACGGCAAAACCGACAATGACAGTTCCGGGACCAAAGTCTCGGTAGAACTGTCGTCGGGAAAGAATCCCGGGACAGACTCCGCTGCGACAAGAATTTCGGACAACATGGTATTCCGCGTGAAACACCAGTACAAACGCGATTCCCTGAACCGATGGTACCCCGATCTGCTGTATTTCGAACTCGGAATGAAAATATCGCAAAAAAACGACATGCTGGTACGTTTTGTAACAACCAACAGCCTGTCCGACTTCACATTCAACCAGAAAATGAAACGCCGCGAATTTTCAGACATAGCCATCGATGTGGAAGAGAATGCCACCGAGCGTGACACATCTTTCTGGAACCGGTTCCGTCCCGAACTGAATCAGAAAGAAAAAAACACCTTCCGCGTCTATGACACACTCGCCGTGATGATGGAAAAAGATTCCTCACTCAGGAAGCTGTCGCTCGACAGACTCATCGACTGGATGCTCGTACTCAAGGACGGGAAAATAAAATGGGGCATGTTCGCTTTCGACATCAACCGGCTGTACACATACAACGGCTACGAGCACTCCCGTTGGGGCATGGGCATCGACTTCAGTCCTGCCAAGCAGCTCACTCTGGGCGGTTATTTCGGCTACGGCAAAACCGACAGGGCTTGGAAATACGGCGGGAACCTAAACCTGTACTTCGACAGATACAGGAACTACTCGCTGTCGCTGTTCTATAAAGACGACCTTGAACCAGCAGCCAATTCCAGCATTCAGAACTACCACATACTTGACATCGACGGGAACTGCACATACACCATAAACCGATTTTCGAGAGCACGCAGGGCCGGCATGAAATTTTCAATGCCGCTATGGTCATACACCCAATGCCACATCTCGGCCTCCTATTCCCGCGAGAACAGACTTTTCGACAACGGAAAACTCATTTTCCCGAAAGAAGAATTATCGGAACTCCCGTCAACCGACTTCGCCGAAATACAGTTCGCCCTGAACTACGAATACAAAAAACGCAAAATACGCCTGCCAAAATATGAACTGACCATGGACGGAGAATTCAACGACCACCCCGTCTTCGACATAGAATACACCCGTGGAATTTCCATATTCGATGCCGGTGAAACTTACAACCGGATACTGTTCCGGTACTCGCAGAATGTCATGTTCCAGCACTACGGCACTTTCCACTTCTTCGTTTCGGCCGGATATGTGGACAGGAAGGTTCCGTACAGCAGGATGTTCAACGCCGTAGGAACGATGAACGTACACTATTATTTCCGCAACAGTTTCCTCACCCTGCACTGCAACGATTTTACATCGAACGCATACGCCAACGCATGCCTGAGTTTCGATTTTGCCCAGACTTTCTGGAATCTGAAATACTCGAAGCCGAGATTCTTTATGCAACTCAACTCGCTGATAGGTACAACATTCGGTGAGACCCTGTCCGAAGACGGCATCAAACTCAATGCCCCCGAAAAAGGCATTCTGGAACCGTGCATCGCCGTCAAGGACATACTGACATACAGCACCTTAACACTTGGGGCCGGCTGTGCCTATCGCATAAGCGGGTACAATTCCGTTCACGAGTGGAACAACATAGCCGCTTTCGCGACAATTGGAATAAATTTTTAAAAACAACATAAAACTCAAAAAAAAATGAAGAAAATAATTTTATCAATGACAATTGCCTCAATGTTTTTCATCACAGCATGCGGCAACGGCAACACTGCAAAAAACGCTGACGAAGATTCGACTACTTACGACGAAGTAGTGGCAAAACTGGATTCTGCAAACGCAGAACAAGCCAATATCGAAGTGGAACAGTGGCAAGACGGCGGCGAACTTCAATGGGACGACTGATACGCCAACGGACAAAACGAAACGGGAATTTTCTTGAAAACTCCCGTTTTTTTTTTCGTATCTTTGCACTGGAAAATGCAACCAAACGAAAAATGAAGAAAAAGCGTGATATATAAAATTGCAGACCCGTTGCAATATAGGTTTCTATGCATTGAAAAAGATTTTCCATTTTCATTTTGCATATTTCCCAAAAAAATCGTATATTTGCAGACGGTTTTTCTCCACGTTCTTTCGTGGGAACATACCGTAATTTTTATTTTACAAATTCATTACCAGACAGTTACACAGACACACCACTTCGCACAAGAAAAAAAATATGGCACAAAATAGAGGCAAAAAGACATCTCCCGGAAAAAAGACAGCCAGTTCCGGCAAATACAGGAAACTGTGGAAAATATTTGCAGGCATATGGATTTTCATATTCCTCTTTTTCACGATGCTGTCGCTGGGATGGTTAGGATTCATGCCCTCGTTCGAAGAACTTGAAAACCCGCGCAGCAACCTTGCCAGCGAAGTCATTTCCTGCGACGGCGAGATACTCGGCTTCATCGGCATCGAGAACCGTTCCAACGTCTCGTTCAGCGAAATCGACTCCAACCTCATACATGCCCTCATTGCAACCGAAGATGCCCGTTTCTACGAACATTCAGGCATCGACATGCGAAGTCTGGGACGTGTACTCGTGAAGACCGTCATTGGACGCAACAGCAATTCCGGTGGCGGCAGCACGCTCACCCAGCAGCTTGCCAAAAACCTTTTCCCCCGCGAACGGAAATCGAAAATAGGCATCATGTATTCCAAGTTCAAGGAATGGGTCGTGGCCGCGAAACTGGAACACAACTACTCCAAAAACGAAATCCTAGCCATGTACCTCAACACGGTTGATTTCGGCAGCAACGCCTTCGGCATAAAGACCGCGGCAAAGACTTTTTTCAACACCACACCCACCGAACTGAAAATAGAACAGTCGGCAGTACTTGTAGGCCTGCTCAAGGCCCCGTCGGCATACAGTCCGATCATGAACCCCGAAAACTCGAAACGCCGCCGCAACGTGGTGCTATCACAGATGGCCAAATACGATTACATATCACAGGAAGTGTGCGACTCTCTACAGCAACTTCCCCTCGACATGTCGCGATACACCCTCCAAACACACAACGAAGGAACGGCCACCTATTTCCGCGAATACATACGCGAATACATGAAGAAATGGTGCAAGGACCACAAGAAACCTGACGGAGAAAATTACGACGTACACAAGGACGGCCTCAGAATATACACCACCATCGATTCAAGAATGCAGCGGTACGCCGAAGAAGCCGTTGCCGAACACATGGGCAACGACATTCAGCCGGCCTTCTTCAAGGAGATATCCAGACGCCGGAACAAAAGTCCGTTCGTAAACCTTTCATCGGAACAGGTAGAGAAATATCTGCTCCGCTCCATGAGGGAATCGGACCGCTACCTCGACATGAAAGAAGCCGGATATTCCGAAAAAGAAATCCGCAAGGCTTTCGACCAGAAAGTACGTATGAGAGTATTTGCATGGAAAGGCGGCAAACCCGACTACAAAGACACCCTCATGTCCCCGTGGGACTCGCTGCTCTACTACAAGTCGTTCCTCAACGTAGGCCTCATGTCGGTAGAACCCGGAACGGGCTATGTGAAAGCATACGTCGGTGGCATCAACTACCGCCATTTCAAATTCGACAACGTAACCGGCAGCCGCCGTCAGGTAGGTTCCACCTTCAAACCCTTCGTCTATGCCTGTGCCATGAGAAACGGCCTCTGTCCCAACTCCGAAGTCCCCAACTCCGAGGTGTGCTTCGAAAACACCGACGGCGAAGGCACCGACTGGTGTCCCAAGAACTCCAACAACGCTCGCGTCGATGAAATGGTTACACTGAGATGGGCTCTGGCAAACTCGGTGAACTACGTCTCCGCCTACCTCATGAAATACCACACCAACCCCAGCGAAGTCATAGAACTCGTACGCAAGATGGGCATCAAGAGCGACATACCGGCCGTACCGGCAATATGCCTCGGCACTTCCGACCTGTCGGTTGCCGAAATGGCAGGAGCCATGGCCACCTTCCCAAATCACGGCGAATACGTTGAACCCATCTTCATAACCCGTATCGAAGACAACAAGGGAATTGTCCTCGCCACCTTCACGCCCGACCGCAACGATGCCCTCGACGAACAAACCTCGTACTTCGTGGTAGAACTCATGAAAGGCGTTGTTGACGGCGGTACCGGCGGCAGACTGCGATACAAGTACAAACTCGAATACCCTCTGGCCGGCAAAACTGGAACAACCCAGAACAACTCCGACGCATGGTTCATCGGAATGACTCCGAAACTCGTGACAGCCGTATGGATTGGCGGAGAAGTACGTTCAATACACTTCAACTCCATGACCTACGGTCAGGGCGCAGCCGCCGCATTGCCCATATTCGGACTTTACATGAAAAAGATTTACGAAGATCCGAAAATCGGCTTCTACAAAGGCGGGTTCGATGTCCCATCCGCAATAAGTATGGACTGCTCGAACTCTGCACTGGGACTGCCTGAAGAAGAAGATGACTATGAGTTTTAAAAACGCATTATTTTTACGACTGAAATGAACATTAGGAACTTTTGCATAATAGCTCACATTGACCACGGGAAAAGCACCCTCGCCGACAGACTGCTGGAATTCACCAAAACCATTTCGCAACGCGACATGGAGAATCAGATTCTTGATGACATGGACCTTGAAAAAGAACGTGGCATCACCATCAAAAGCCATGCCATACAGATGGAGTACACCAAAGGTGGCGAGAGATACCTGCTCAACCTCATCGACACTCCGGGCCACGTGGATTTTTCGTACGAAGTTTCCCGTTCCATTGCAGCCTGCGAAGGTGCACTGCTCGTCGTTGACGCCACACAGGGCATTCAGGCACAAACCATTTCCAACCTTTACCTCGCTCTCGACAACGACCTTGAAATAATACCCGTCCTCAACAAAATCGACCTCGACAACGCCATGCCCGAAGAAGTTTCCGATCAGATTGTGGAACTCATCGGCTGCAGCCATGACGACATACTTCCGGCCAGCGCCAAAACCGGCTACGGAATCGAAAGCATACTCGATGCCATAGTGGACAGAATACCGTCTCCACAAGGCAACCCAGAGGCTCCTCTCCAAGCCCTCATATTCGACTCGGTATTCAATCCGTTCCGAGGCATCGTCTCTTACTTCCGGATAATGAACGGAACACTGAAAACCAACGATTTCGTTAAATTCGTAAACACACAGAAGGAATACCATGCCGATGAAATCGGAGTGCTGAAACTCAAGATGGAACCCCGTAAGGAAATGTCGGCCGGCGATGTGGGATACATCATTTCGGGAATAAAGACGTCAAAGGAAGTTCAGGTCGGCGACACGATAACCCATGTCGAAAAACCCTGCGAAAAAGCCATCGACGGTTTCGAAGCCGTAAAACCAATGGTTTTTGCCGGAGTATATCCGGTGGACAGCGACGACTACGAAGAACTCCGTGCCTCCATCGAAAAACTGCAGCTTAACGACGCTTCGCTTACCTTTGAACCCGAATCGTCACTGGCTCTGGGGTTCGGTTTCCGGTGCGGATTTCTCGGACTTCTGCACATGGAAATAGTGCAGGAACGCCTCGAACGCGAGTTCAACATGGACGTGATAACCACCGTACCCAACGTACAATACAAGGCTCACCTCACCAACGGCGACCTCATCGACGTGTACAACCCTTCGGGACTTCCCGAACCCAACTACATAGACTTTGTGGAAGAACCATACATAACTGCACAGATTATCACAAAAGCCGACTACATAGGAGCCATCATAAAACTCTGCATAGACAAGCGCGGAATCCTCAAGAATCAGGTTTACCTCACCACCGACCGCATCGAAATCACTTTCGAGCTGCCACTCGGTGAAGTGGTATTCGATTTCTACGACAAGCTGAAAAGTATATCCAAAGGTTATGCCTCATTCGACTATTTTCAGTCGGGCTACCAGCCATCGAAACTCGTAAAACTGGAAATTCTGCTCAACGGCGACCCTGTGGATGCCCTTTCGGCACTCACCCATGTGGACAACGCCTACCCTCTCGGACGACGGATGTGCGAAAAACTCAAGGAACTCATTCCCCGGCAACAGTTCGACATCGCCATTCAGGCTGCCATAGGAAGCAAGATTATAGCACGCGAAACAGTGAAGGCTGTCCGCAAGGACGTTACCGCGAAATGCTACGGCGGAGACATAACGCGAAAGCGCAAACTCCTCGAAAAACAGAAAGAAGGCAAGAAACGTATGCGTCAGGTAGGCAACGTGGAAGTTCCGCAAAGCGCCTTCCTCGCTGTGCTCAAATTAGATTAACCGAATAAAAAACCAAACACTTTATAAAAAATTCTCAACATGAAAAAATTATCAATTTTAGCTGCAGCCGCCCTAATCATATTCAGCAGTTGCGGAAACAAAAACAAGAAAAACGAAGAAACAATGGAAAAATCAGAAATGCAAGTCAAAGTTGAGTCCTATGCACCCGTAACACTCACCACCGACTTGAGCGTACTCAGCGACAAAGAACGCCAGATGATTCCCATTTTCATTGAAATAGCCCAAATCATGGACGACCTTTTCTGGGAACAGGCCTTTGGTGACAAGACCATACTTGACACCATCAGCGATCCTTTTGTAAAGGAATTTGCAAAAATCAACTACGGTCCTTGGGACAGACTGGACAACTTCAACACGTTCGTAAGCGGTTTCGGTGAAAAGCCCAAAGGTGCCAACTTCTACCCGGCCGACATGACCAAGGAAGAATTCGAAGCTCTCAAGGACGAAAGCAAGACAAGCCTGTACACCGTTATACGTCGCAACGAAGAAGGCAAACTCGTAAGCATTCCCTACCACGAAGCGTACAAGGAACAGCTTGCCCGCGTTGACGAACTCCTCAGCAAAGCCATCGAACTCTCCGACGATAATCCCGGCCTCAAAAAATACCTTGAAGCCCGCCGCCTAGCTTTCAAAACCGACGAATACTACGACAGCGACATCGCTTGGATGGACATGAAAGAAAGTCTGATTGATTTCGTCGTAGGTCCTATCGAAAACTACGAAGACGGAATATTCGGCTACAAAGCCGCTTACGAAGCCTTCATTCTCGTAAAAGACCAGAACTGGAGCAACGACCTTGCAAAATTCACCTCGATGCTGCCCGATCTCCAGAAAGAACTTCCCTGCGACCCGAAATACAAGAAAGAAGTTCCCGGTACCGAATCGGATCTCAACGTTTATGACGTTATTTACTACGCCGGCGACTGCAACTCTGGCGGAAAGACCATTGCCATAAACCTGCCGAACGACGAAAGAGTACACATTAAGAAAGGCACACGCCGACTGCAACTCAAAAATGCAATGAAAGCCAAATTCGACAACATTCTGCTCCCGATTGCAAACCTGCTCATTGATCAGGAACAGATTGAAAACGTGAAATTCGACGCCTTCTTCTCCAATGTAACCTTCCACGAAGTGGCTCACGGACTAGGCATAAAGAACACCCTTTCGGGAAAAGGCAGCGTACGTCAGGCTCTCAAAGAACAATACAGCGCATGGGAAGAAGCCAAAGCCGACATACTGGGCCTCTTCATGGTTCAGCAGCTCATAAAGAAAGGCGAAATCACAAACATCAGCGTTGAAGATGCCTACATTACATTCATCGCAGGAATATTACGTTCGGTACGTTTCAGCGCCGCCGACTCCCACGGACAAGCCAACATGATGTGCTTCAACTACTTCGAAGACAAAGGTGCCTTCACCCGCACCAAAAATGGTCGTTACCACGTAAATATTGAAAACGCAAAAGACGCTCTCAACGGCTGGGCTGCAAAAATCCTCGAAGTTGAAGGCGAAGGCAACTACGAAGAAGCCAAGAAATACTGCGAAGAAAACGGCATAATCCGCAGCTCTCTGCAAAGCGACCTCAAAAAAATCTCCGAAGCATTCATCCCCGTTGACGTTCGTTTCGAACAAGGCTTGAAAGCCCTCGGTCTGGAAAAATAACATTTCAATATTGACTGAAAAACGGACTCTCACGAGTCCGTTTTTTTGCATACAGCCCACTCGCTGCCCGATACCGGAAGATTCTTTTCCGAGTTACCCTGCATTTTTGAAAAGCTTTCCGCAAACATTCCGCAGGTTCAGGTATTTGCCCCGCATCTGCGGCCGTTTTGCACATTAAGGAAAATCTTTTTTTGGAAAAGCCGTTTTTTTTTAGTAAATTTGCAGTCTTGGAGAGACTCCGAAAAACCAAACAAACCATTGACAATCAAACAGATGAACTTAAAAACACTCATAAAGAACCCTGTCGGGAAAAACAATCCCATCACCGTTCAGGTGCTGGGAATCTGCTCGGCACTGGCAGTGACGGCACAGATGAAACCTGCTCTGGTAATGGCATTGTCGGTAACTGTGGTGGTGGCATTCTCGAACCTTGTAATATCGTTGCTCCGCAACACGATACCGCCGAGAATACGTATCATAGTGCAGCTGGTAATAGTGGCCATGATGGTGATTCTTGTTGACCAGTTTCTGAAAGCCTTTTTCTACGACACGAGCAAGCAGCTGTCGGTATTCGTAGGACTCATAATAACCAACTGCATAGTGATGGGCCGTTTGGAGGCCTTCGCCATGACACACCGCCCGCTGGAATCGTTCGTGGACGGTATCGGCAACGGCATCGGCTACGGGTTCATACTGCTCATCGTCTCGTTCTTCCGCGAACTTTTCGGGTCGGGAACGCTTTTCGGATACCAGATCGTTCCCGAATCGTGGTACATTTCCAGCGGAGGCTTTTACCAGAACAACGGACTTTTCATCCTTCCACCGATGGCACTCGTCATCGTCGGCATCATCATTTGGATTCACCGCTCTCGCAACAATGAACTTTGCGAGAAAAACTAAACACACAACATCGTTATGAGTCAATATTTCAACATATTCATACAGTCTGTCTTCATTGACAACATGATTTTCGCATTCTTTCTGGGAATGTGTTCTTATCTGGCAGTTTCCAAAACCGTGAAGACCTCGCTGGGACTTGGCTTGGCCGTAGTTTTCGTAATGACGATTACCGTGCCTGTCAATTACCTGCTGGACAAATACGTGCTCAGCGACGGGGCATTGAAGTGGCTCGGTTCCGGATTTGCCGATGTTGACCTTAGTTTTCTCAGTTTCATAATCTTCATTGCCGTGGTGGCCGGCATTGTGCAGATTGTGGAGATGGTGATAGAGCGATTCTCGCCGTCGCTTTACAACAGTTTGGGAATATTCTTGCCGCTGATAGCCGTAAACTGTGCCATTCTGGGAGCCTCGCTGTTCATGCAGAAACGAGGTTATCAAAACGTAGGCGAGGCCACATGCTTCGCTTTCGGTTCAGGTGCCGGATGGCTGCTGGCCATAGTGAGCATTGCCGCCATACGCGAAAAGTTGCGTTACTCGCATATTCCACCGGCTCTGCGCGGACTGGGCATCACTTTCATCATAACCGGTCTCATGGGCATCGCTTTCATGGCTTTTCTCGGCATTAAAGTTTGAATATCATGAAAGAAAAATTCCTCCGCTTCATTGACAACAGAAAAGCCGTAATAATAATTTTTGCAGTTTTTTCAATTATTGCAAGCACACAGTCGCTGCTGCACAAACCTTCGACCTACACCTACGAGGGAACCGAATATACTCGCACCCACTACAACAACTACGAAATTTTCAAATATTCCTTTTTCCACCTCAAAGACGGCGAAGATCTCTACACTCTCCACCTCGACGAGTGTTGGGACTTCTTCAAATACACGCCAACCTTTGCCGCTTTTTTCGGCATTTTTGCCTGCATGCCAGACTGGCTCGGAGTAAACCTATGGAACATGCTGAATGTCATCATTTTAGTCCTTGCCGTATACTATCTGCCGATACCAAGTCAGCGTAAAAAGAGCATCGCTCTGCTGCTATGTGCCGTCGAACTCATAACTTCCATACAGAACACCCAATCCAATGCCCTGCTTGCCGGGCTTCTGGTACTAGCATACGGCCTTCTGGAAAAGGACAAAACCTTCTGGGCTGCATTTTGCGTTGTGGCATCGATGTACATAAAACTTTTCGGCATTGTGGGGGCTCTGCTGTTCCTGCTTTATCCAAAGAAATGGAAATCACTGCTTTACGGAATCTTTTGGACAGTCGTCTTTGCTGCAGCTCCGCTGGCATTCATATCTGCCGACCAATATGAGACACTGCTTGCAAGCTATTTGAACCTTCTTTCGGCCGACCACAGCAACTCTATCGGTTTTTCGGTCATGGGATGGCTCGAGACATGGTTCGGACTTACTCCCGACAAATGGTTCGTTGTAGGTGCCGGCGCCGTTCTGATAATGCTTCCCCTGCTGAAAATCAAGGCATTCGGCGACATGCAGTTCCGTTTCCGCATGCTTGCCTCCGTCCTCGTGTGGATAGTCATTTTCAACCACAAGGCCGAGTCTCCGACTTTCATAATAGCCATGACCGGCGTGGCACTCTGGTTTGTTGATACCAAGCACAACTGGCTGAACGTCACACTGCTGGCACTCGCAATAATTTTCACCGAACTCTCCCCTACCGACATATTTCCCCGCACACTGCGTGAAAACATAGTAACGCCATACGTACTTAAAGGAGTGCCCTGCATTCTCGTATGGCTGAAAATGATGTATGAACTGATGCTTTACAAACGCTCTGAAAACGATTTCAAAGTCCTTTACGGCATCCCGACCGACTTACCCCAGCAATCATGAAAAACGGCAGGTTACACGCATTCTCCACCATTTTTGCACTGCTTAAAGTCTACATTCTTATTCTGGCAGTATGCTTTGCGTTCAGGCTTGCACTGCTTTTGCTCATGAACAGCAGCGTAACCGATTGTACCTTTGGCGATTTCATAAAAATGTTCTGGTACGGCATGCGATACGACACCGTAATTGCGACATACCTGCTCATAATACCGTTTCTGCTGCTTTCGGCCGAATGTTTCACGGGGAAGAAACTTCCCGTTCTGGAAAAATCAGCCGTTGGGGCAACTACCGTTTCCGCCGTTCCACTGGCTTTCGTTCTTTCGGCAGACATTCCGTATTTCCGGCAATTCTTCACACATTTCAACATAACCGCTTTCGACGGCATGGAAGGCAATTTCGGCATCGTTACCGAAATGATTTTCGAAGAACTGGAGTTCTGGCTCATGATTTTCCCGCTCATGGCCGTTGTAGCGCTTTTTCATTTACTTTCAAGGAAGTTTTTCATAAAGGATTTCGTTTCTGAAAAAGGCAACATTACTGCGAAAATCCTCTGCTGTGCCGCCATGGTTGCAGTGATGTTTTTCGGCATGCGGGGCAATGCCGATTTCAAACGCCGTCCCCTGCAGGCCGGTGATTTTTATTTTTCCGACAACCAAACCGTAAACCAGCTCACGCTGAACCCGGCCTTCGTTTTCATGAAAAGTCTCTCACGCCACGACCAGATAGAAATAAACTTCATGGACGGCGATAAGGCCATGCAGATAGTCCGGAACCAGATGGGCATTGCCAACTGCGGCCCGAGGTTTCCGCTTGCTCGCCACATCGTCCCCACTTCGGAAGCCCGACCGATGAACGTTGTTCTCATCATTATGGAAAGCATGACTGCCGGCAATCTTCAATACTTTGGCAATCAGAACGATATAACACCGTTTCTGGATTCGCTCATCGGCAGAAGCATATTTTTCGAAAATTGTTATTCTACCGGCAACCGTACCTGTTGTGGCATTTACGCCAGCATTACCGGCTACCCGACGCTTTATGACCACCAGCCGCTTTACAGCACTCCGATACGGCAGTTCAACAGTCTCCCGCACGAACTGAAGCAGAACGGATATTCCACAGCTTTTTTCCTGTCGCACGACAAGAATTTCGACAACTGCAACGGATTTCTGCTGGCCAACGGATACGACCGCGTCTATTCACTCGAAGACTATCCTGCCGGAGCTCAGAAAAACATGTGGGGCGTTTCTGATGATTTCCTGCTGGACTTCGCTTCGCACAAGATAGACTCTCTCGGCAAACTCGGCAGACCGTTCTTTGCCACCATACTCACCATAAGCAACCACCCGCCGTTCTGCATTCCGGAAAAATACCGGAAATCCGGACAGACCGACCGCCAAGGGGCCGTCAGGTTTTCCGATGCAATGCTCCACAGATTCTTCGACGAATGTTCCACAAAGCCTTGGTTCGAGAACACTCTATTCGTTCTTGTAGGCGACCACGGAACTTCAGAAGATGCCACATATCCGCTCCCTCTGAGCTATTTCCACGTGCCGCTGATTTTTTATTCGTCAGGAATCGAAGCGCAGGTGTCGGGCAAGATGGCCTCACAGAACGACATTCTGCCCACCGTCATGAACTTCCTGCAACTGCCATACTGCCACAACTCGTTCGGCAACAGCCTTTTGAGCAGCGACAAGCCATACGCCTGCATGATGAACACCTCGGGCTATGCCGTAATAGACCGAGAATGGCTGCTCGTTTACCTGCTTTCGAGCAACTCTAAACATCTTTACAGATACACTTCGGGCGACAAGACCGACTACCTGCCGCAGTTCCCCGACATTGCCGAAAAAATGGACACCTACGCCACTGCACGCTGGCAAACGGCAAACCTTCTGCTGCAAAAGCAGCAGACCTTCTGCAGCAGATAGCCGGAAATTCTCAAGTCCTCCCAAACTTACGCAATGGGTATCTGAAAAAACACCTGTTTTTGCCATCAGCTTGCATGTTTGAAAAAAGTTTCGTAACTTTGCCGTGAAATCGAACAGACAGAAAATGCGAAAGACAGACCTTTGCAACTTGCTGGTTTTTAGGAAATCCCCCCCCCTCTATCAAGATTATAGACAATCTTGATAGTTACTTTTTTTCTGCATTTTTCGCGTTCTTTGAATTTGTTTTTTCTGTTTTTCAGTACGGAAACGAAAAAAAATTCTCCGGAAACGGAAAAAATTTCCTGCCTGAAATTCTCAAATCAAAAACCAAAAGCAAATGGTACTACCTCGAGAAGTGCAGCCCCGTGCCGGAGAATTGCCGGATGGTGCGGGGCGAGGATAGTGGCAGGCAATGACGGAAGCGTACGGAAAAAAAGTAATGATAATTAAAATTTGACAACAATGAAAAAAACTTTTATAAGAAAAACAGCACTTTTTGCAATCATAATAACAATAAACACAATAAGTTACGCACAATTGAAAATAGACACACTCGGCAGAGTATTAATCGGGAATCCC
>JAZRZP010000042.1:0-8619 GCA_045601425.1 Bacteroidales bacterium | reverse complement strand
CTTATCTATAATGTCCGCTTGGATAAGAGTCGTCCGGGGGCACAGAAAATAACACAATTGTCAAACAATGTCGCTTGTTTTGTCATTCTGTATGAACAGGGTCATGAAAACGAAAACAAATATCGTGTCTTCCACGTCCACCATCACGCCACAATGACGGAAGAAAGAATGCGCAGGGCATATTATCCCAATCCTCAAGGCAAGTACTTCTGTTATGTTTTTGATGAAGAAGTAACACTTGGTAATCTTGACATAGCAGCATTGATTGCCAATGAACAAAGTCCTAATTTGGGCTTTGTTGCAGGCGCTCCCATCTACGTTACCGGTTCAACTCTTTTACAATACAGAAAATAAATGCCAGACCGACTTACACCTGAACAGCGGCACAACAACATGTCGCATATCCGCGGAAAGGATACCAAGCCGGAAATGCTGGTACGCAGGTATCTGTGGAGACAGGGGTTTCGCTATCGTCTGCACTGCAGGAATCTTCCGGGAAAACCCGATTCGGAATCTTCTTGTCCCCGCCGGAGCCCCTAAAAAAAACAGTCCTGAAAAAATCTTTTGCAAAAAAGATTTTTTTTTCATATCTTTGCAGAATGTTTCTTTATGGAAAAATAATAAAAAATAATAAAAAATAATGATAATGAAAAGGTTAAGTATTTGTAATACAGTATTTTTGATATTATTGGTTTTGTTTGGAACGCAGTCGGCAAACGCTCAAATCGTGCAGGATTTCTCTTCTTCGGCATGGCCGTATGCCGGTTGGGTTGGCAATACCGAAAGATTTACCACATCGTCACAGCAACTCAGAATCGTGGGACAGGATGCTGTCCTCAACAGCTTTGCAGCCGTAGGTTACCGTTTCAACGCCAGCGATTTGCAGTATCCCTTGCAGTACGATTTCGACGTGCAGACAGCAGTGCCTTCGGCAAACAACAACGTTACAATATGGCTCTGGAGCGACAGCACAGACGTTGATGTAGCCCGCAATGCCATCTACATAGGTTTTTCCGACAAGAAACCTGTGCTTTACCAGAAAATCAACGGGGCCAATACGGCGGTCATAACCCTCGATACGATAGCGGATTACGAACTGCTCCGCATGACGGTTACACACACACCGGCCAATGTTCTGGCCTTCACCGTGAAGTACTGCAACCGCACCGACGGTACCTTGCGTGCCGTCGCAACCGACACCACAAACTACCAACTGCCGGCAGCCGTCAATCCGGCCAACTTCGGCTATTTCGGACTGAGGTTCAGATATTCTTCAACATATTGGAACCGCTTCTACCTCGACAACGTGAATGTGAGAGCCCTCCTGCCCGATGTCAACCCGCCGACGGTACGCTCGGCACTATTCTCTTACACCGATGAAAACACCGACTACATAGATGTCGTTTTCGACGAACCCGTTGACTCTGCATCTGCAGTGAACATGAACAACTACAGGGTGGTAAGCATGGATTTGGCTTCTCAGGCACCGCTGTTCAACGGAACCTTGCAGGAAGAAAACATCGTGCAGCTGGCTTTCTCCAAACTTACTCCCGACATGCTGCACAGATTGCGTGTGTGCAACGTGAAAGACCTAGTCGCAAACCAGATGACTTCCTGCGATACCGCTCTGGTAAAATGGAACCCCGGCGACTATACGAAACCATCGGCTGTACAGGCTTCAGCAAAAAGTGAAAGAACCGTTCTGGTTAAGTTCAACGAAAAAATGGACAGCGTATCCTCCCTGCACCTCGACAATTACTCTGTAAACGGCAACCGTCCTCTTGCAGCCGAATATCGCGGTGCCTCGGTTCTGCTGTCTTTCCCCAACTCTTGGTACGAATTCGACACAACCGAAATCAGAGTTTCCGACGTTTACGACCTTTCCGGCAACATGCTCGACACCGTAACCCTGAAATTCGTGTTGGATACAACCTACATGGAACTCATTATCAATGAAATACTCTTCAATCCCAGATCTGGTGGCGGCGATTTCGTGGAAATATACAACAGGTCGGGAAGAGACATCAAACTCGGTGACATCATGTTGGGTACATGGGACGATGAGGCAAACTGCTTCAAGACCGCCTGCCGTATATCCGACACTGCAGTAATCGCTTCGCACGACTATCTTGTGGTGACTACCGACACTGCCCTCACGAAAAAATACACCGTCCTCAATCCCGAAAAACTTATCTGTCTGAAATCGATGCCATCGTACAGCGATGCAGCCGGTACCGTGGTCATCGCTCTTAGAGACACCTCTACCATAATCGACAGATTTTCCTATTCCGAAAAAATGCACAGTGCATTCCTGAAAGACCGTGAAGGCGTATCGCTCGAACGCCGCTCCTTTACCGAAAAGACACAGCTCGAAGCCAACTGGCATTCGGCATCGAAATCCGCCGGATGGGCAACTCCCACATACAAGAACTCACAGTCCTACGACTTCCTTTTCGCCGACGATGACATAGCTGTTGACCCTCAGGTCTTTTCTCCCGACAACGACGGCTACAACGATGAGGTGAACATCTCCTATAGCTTCAAAAATGGCGATTACACGGGGAACGTGTTCGTTTACGATGCTCAGGGACGTTTGGTAAAACGCCTTGAACGCAATGCTATATTGGGTTATCAGGGTGTCTTTAAATGGGACGGCACGGCCGAAAACGGCAATCGCTGCCAGATAGGAAATTATGTGGTGTTCGTTGAAGTATTCAACGCTTCCGGCACCAGACAGGCATTCAAGAAAGTTGTTACACTGATGTTGAAATAATGAGAAACTAAAGACTGATTGATATGAATAAAGCTCTTGAAAATTTAGAACCGGCCGGCGTTTGGCGTTTCTTCAACGACATTCTCCAAATTCCGCGTCCGTCGAAACACGAAGAAAAAATAACGCGTTACCTTGTCGATTACGGCAACAGAAAAGGATTTGAAACCCTTTGCGATGAAGTCGGCAACGTGCTTATCCGCAAACCTGCAACCAAGGGGTTCGAAAACAAACCATGGGTATGCCTGCAGTCGCATATCGATATGGTTTGTGAAAAAAACAGCGATAAAGTATTTGATTTCCAGAAAGATGCTATACAACCCATACTCGACGGAGAATGGCTTACTGCCGATGGAACAACCCTCGGTGCCGACGACGGTATCGGTGTTGCTACGGCTTTGGCTGTCCTCGACTCCGATGACGTCCAGCATGGCCCGCTCGAATGTCTCTTTACCATCGATGAGGAAACGGGACTTACCGGTGCCTCGGCTCTGAAAAACGACTGGCTCAAAAGCAGAATACTCCTCAACCTCGATGACGAAGACGAAGGCGAAATATGCGTCGGCTGTGCAGGCGGCATCGATACCACTGTCGAAATCGCCTATTCTACAGAACTCGCCGAACCACAGACGGAAGCCTTTGTCATAAAGGTATCTGGCCTCAAAGGCGGACACTCCGGAGATGATATAAACAAAGGTCTTGCTTGTGCCAATAAACTGATAACCAGAATCCTGTGGGCTGCTACCGAACAGCTTGGAATGCGTCTGGCAAAACTTCAGGGCGGAAACCTGCGCAACGCCATAGCCCGCGAAGCCGAAGCTCTTGTTACCGTTCCGTCAGCCAATGCAGGAAAACTGCATGACCTCGTAAACAACTTCTGCAAGGCAATGAAATACGAGTTCCGCTCCACCGAACCCGATCTGAACGTTGCCGTCGTGAAATCGGCAATGCCGGAAAAACTGATGGACAAAACAACCCACTGCAACCTTCTCAACGCCTTGTATGCATGTGCTCACGGCGTTCTGGCCATGTCGCGTGAAATACCTAACTTTGTCGAAACGTCAACAAACCTCGCTTCCATAAAAATGGACGACCGGAAGATATATATCGCCACAAGCCAGCGCAGCTCCGTTGAAAGTGCCAAACGTGCTGCCGCCGAGAAAATAGAAGCTACATTCCGCCTCATAGGTGCAGAAGTGGCACACAGCGACGGCTATCCCGGCTGGACTCCCAACCCCGACAGCAAAGTCCTCAAGGTGGCTGCCGATGCCTATCGCCGCCTCTTCAACGAAGAACCTACGATACGCGCAATTCATGCCGGCTTGGAATGCGGTCTCATCGGTGAAAAATACGATGGTATGGACATGATATCCTTCGGCCCGACTTTGCGAGGAGTACATTCGCCCGACGAGAGAATCGAAATAAAAACCGTGGCAATGTTCTGGAAACATACCTTGGAAATTTTGGAAAACATCTGAAAATAATCGGAAACAGGGTGACGCCAGCACAGGCGTCGCCTTGTTCCACTTTTTAGCAATGACAAACCTTTTCGGATTAACGCTCGCTGAGTTGCAGGAACTCTGTTCTGCCGAGGCTCTGCCTAAATTCACTGCCAGACAGATGGCGGATTGGATGTACAGGAAACGCTGCAATTCTATCCATGAAATGACTAACCTTTCGCTTAAGGCCCGTACTTCGCTTTCTCAAAAATACGAAGTGAAAAAGTCTGCCCCAGTCGATAGCATGACTTCTGCCGACGGAACTAGAAAATATCTGTTCCGTATCGGTGAGGAAAAGTTTGTCGAAGCAGTGTACATCCCCGATAATGAGCGTGCTACGCTTTGCATCTCGTCACAGGTCGGCTGCAAGATGGGCTGCATGTTCTGCGTTACCGGAAAACAGGGGTTTCACGGGCATCTCTCAACATCCGATATATTGAATCAGGTGTTCAGCATCCCTGAGTCTGAAACTCTTACCAATCTCGTTTATATGGGAATGGGCGAACCTTTTGACAATTTCGACAATGTCATGAAGTCGCTCGAAGTGCTCACTTCGGATTGGGGACTTGCCATGAGCCCGCGGAGAATAACGGTTTCCACCGTCGGTATCCTGCCGCGCATACGCGATTTCTTGGAAAAATCGCAGTGCCATCTCGCGGTAAGCCTTCACAATCCCTATGGCGATGAACGTGCCGAACTCATGCCTGTACAGAAATCGTTCGCAATAAGTGAGATAATACGTGTCCTGCAACAATACGACTGGTCGGGGCAGCGCCGGCTTTCCTTCGAATACACAATGTTCCGCGGCATAAACGACGACATTATGCATGCACAGAAACTGGTAAATATCCTCCATGCACTGCGTTGCAGGGTGAATCTTATACGCTTTCACGCCTCACAGGGTGTGCCTCTCGCAGGTTCCGACATGGCGGTGATGACACGTTTCCGCGACTTCCTCACCGAAAAAGGCATAATATGCACCATACGTGCATCCCGTGGCGAAGATATTATGGCAGCCTGCGGACTGCTCGCAGGTCAGAAAAATCATACAAATCAAATCAGTACGGAAAATGACTAAGAAAACTGGATTGGGTGCCTTGCTTGGCGATACTGCCATATACGGCTTGAGCAGTATAATAGGACGTTTTTTGAACTACCTTCTGGTACCCTTGTATACATACAAGATTGCTGCCGAATCGGGCGGATATGGAGTCGTTACCAATATATACGGTTACACGGCACTGCTGCTGGTTCTGCTCACCTTTGGTATGGAAACAACTTTTTTCCGCTTCGCCAACAAAGACGGAGTGCAGCCCGAAAAGGCATTTTCGACATCGGCACTCTCGGTAGGCTTCGTATCGCTGCTGTTTGTACTTCTGGTAACGCTGTTCCTCAGCCCCATCTCCGTGGCTTTGGGATATCCCACTCATCCGGAATACATAGAAATGATGGCTGTCGTTGTCGCCATCGATGCCTTTCAGGCAATCCTGTTCTCTTGGTTGAGGTATAGAAAACGCCCGATAAAATTTGCCGCCCTTAAACTGCTGTTCATCTTTTGCAACATAGCTCTCAATCTGTTTATATTCCTCATCGCCCCTGAACTGTACGAGAAACACCCTGACCTTATGGGCTGGTACAATCCCGACTATCAGGTAGGGTACATTTTTGTGGTGAATCTTATTTGTACGGCTGGCGTTACACTTGGCTTTATTCCCGAACTCAAGAATTTGCGTTTCGGTATCGATAAGGCTCTTGTCAGACAGATGTTGCGTTACACATGGCCATTGCTTTTGCTGGGCTTGGCCGGAATATTGAATCAGGTTGCCGACAAGATTTGTTACAAATTCATAGTTCCGGGTCAGGAAGGGGAGGTGCAACTCGGAATTTACGGGGCTTGTGTGAAAATAGCCATGATAATGGCCATGATTACTCAGGCTTTCCGATATGCCTACGAACCTTTTGTATTCGGAACTCAAAAAGATTCCAAAAGCGGCGAAAATCAGGCCAAGGTGATGAAGTACTTCGTTATTTTCACCCTGTTCGCCTTCCTCGCTGTAGTCATGTACATGCCAATACTCAAATATATAATAAAATCCACCTATTGGGAAGGCTTGGAAGTGGTACCGGTCGTCATGATGGCAGAAATATTCATGGGCATCTATTTCAACCTCTCTTTTTGGTACAAACTCATCGACCAGACATGGTGGGGTGCGGTGTTCTCCGCCATAGGATGTGTTGTGCTTCTGTCCATAAACTTTATCTTTGTCCCGAAATTCGGTTATCACGCCTGTGCATGGGGAGGCTTTGCTGGTTACGGAATTTGTATGGTACTTTCGTATGTGGTAGGACAGAAGAAAGCCCCCATACCGTACAACCTGAAACCCATAGCAGGTTATTTCGTGCTTGCAGTGGCTCTGTTTTCTGTAAGCAAGTATCTTGTGAATTTCAACAATGTACTCGTTACATTGTTAATCAATACGTTGTTGCTTTTGATATACTGTGCGGTAATAATATTTGCCGAACGCACGCTGGTGAAAAGCACATTCTCTGCAGTTAAACGGAAAATCTTAAAAAAATAAAATATCAACACAAAATTGGAATTATGGCAGATTTTTTGAAAGAATATACAATGCTCGCCGAAATAGGCAAGGGCGGATACGCCACGGTATATAAGGTCCGTCACGACAGATTGGGCTATGTACGTGCAATACGTGTCCTCAACGAAACCATTGTCAATGAGCAGTCCGGCACTTATGAGAAATTTCTGGACGAATGCAGGCTGCTGCTCCGTCTGGGAAATGGAAACCATCCCAACATAGTTCATATTTATCAGCCTAAACTGCTGGAAAACAAGGCTCTCGTGGAAATGGATTTCGTCGATGGATTCGACATCACGCATTACCTCGAACGTCAGCGGTATTTTTTGCCAATCGATGAGGTATTGCGTATGGTAACTCAGGTAAGCAGTGCGTTGGCCTATTGTCACGAAGATATCTACAAATATTGCATGGATATGGATGCCGATAATCTGGAATGTGACCCCAACGACGGGAAAAAGATCTTCCTCTCGGCAGCAAAAAAACGTGAACTTATCGAAAAATACCGTGTCATACACAACGACATACATTCCGGAAATATCATGCGCCGCGAAAATGGCGACTTTGTCCTTTTGGATTTCGGCCTTGCAATCGAGGGAAATACGGTAGTCCGAAGCAGCCGCCGCAAAAATGGTGCCCCTGAATACAAGTCTCCTGAAAAATGGAACGATGAATCGACGCTTACCGTGCAGAGCGACATTTACAGTTTCGGAATCGTGATGTACGAATACCTTTGCGGAAAAGTCCCCTTTGAGTTCGATAAGACATTGTCGAATACGATAAAGGCCGAGTATGAACTGAGTGAAAAACATCAGAATGCTATGCCTCCTTCAATATTCGAGGCAAGAAAGCGTGCTTACGAAACGCGTTACGAAGGAATTCCATACGAAAAAGATTACCCCGACTGGCTCGAAAAGGCAATATTGAAATGTCTGGAAAAAAATCCCAACGACCGCTTCCGTAGTGGCAGGGAACTCTATGATGTTGTTTCAGAAAACCTTGAAAATACCAAGCTTACGGCTGATTCTATTTCTCAAAGTACTGAAATTGAAGATTATAGGAGAAAAGTAAATGAACTCGTCGCAGAAAACGAATCATTGAAGAACCAGCTTGCCCGTCTGACAGATCCGACTCACTGTCAACATGAATCCGGTTCGGAGAAAACTGCACAGAATGTTGCATCGGCCGCAGCCTCACCAGACCAGCCTTTTTCACCCCACCAGCATGCCGACAACGATATGATAAGGTGCCCTTCATGTTCGAGATACATTGTATCTACCGCTAAATTTTGCAAATATTGCGGTAAATTCGTCATATCAGCCGAACCGACAATAGCACAGCCACATCAGGAATCCTCATCTCAAACCGGTGTGCAGCGTTGTCCGAATTGCGGCTCCGAAGTCAGTGCTACTTCGCGCTTCTGCAAGCGTTGCGGACATAAAATTATGTAGAAACAGAATATTAGCATGTTTTTTCAGAAGAAGTGCAGGCCGGACCTGCACTTCTTTTTTGCCGGATTTGGCAAAAAGACAATCGTGTAAAAAATTGACAGTCAGACAAATATGAAAAACCGTAATGCCTGCAGAAGGAGTTGTGTTCATGGATAACAAGCTGTAATTCAATGTTTTTCAGAAGAATATCAACCGCGTCGTGTTGATAATGACGTGCAGTCAGGAGAAAACCACCCTCAAAAACGGTCAGAAAAGCGGAAACCGCATAAAAAAAACGGGGAAAAATCGGAAAAAAGGGCGTG
>JAZRZP010000041.1:0-44595 GCA_045601425.1 Bacteroidales bacterium | reverse complement strand
GGGATTCCCGATTAATACTCTGCCGAGTGTGTCTATTTTCAATTGTGCGTAACTTATTGTGTTTATTGTTATTATGATTGCAAAAAGTGCTGTTTTTCTTATAAAAGTTTTTTTCATTGTTGTCAAATTTTAATTATCATTCCTTTTTTTCTTTTTTTCCGTACGCTTCCGTCATTGCTTGTCGTTATTCTCGCCCCGCACCATGCGGCAATTCTCCGGTACGGGGCTGCGCTTTTCGAGGTAGTGCCGTTTGCCTTCGGGTTTTGACTTGAGAATTTCAGTTTGCGGAAGTTGGGAAATTTTTTTTCCGTTTTTTGGAAAAAATTCTCCGTCCTGTCCGGGAAAAAGCGTGAAAAAGTTTTCAAAGAACGCGAAAAATGCAGAAAAAAAGTACCTTTCAAGATTGCTTATAATCTTGATGAGGGGGGTAATTCCCTAAAAATCAACGAGTTGCAAAGGTTTAGTTTTCGCATTTTCTGTCTGTTCGATTTCACGGCAAAGTTACGGAAAGTTTTCGGATTGTGCAAGCGGATTTGAAAAAAATTCGTATCTTTGCAGAACGGTTAAACTTCGGAAATATATGAAAATACAAATTATAAATGGTCCCAATCTGAATCTTTTGGGCAGGCGTGAACCCGAGATTTACGGCACAGACTCGTTTGAAGATTTTTTTGAAGCTTTGCAGCGGCAACACCCCGATGTTGAGTTGTCGTACTTTCAAAGTAATATTGAGGGAGAAATAGTTACAGAAATACAGAAGGCGGGCTTCACTTTCGACGGCATTGTGATAAATGCTGGCGGATACTCGCATACCTCGGTGTCCATTCGCGATGCCGTGAAGGCTGTTCCTGCTCCGGCAGTAGAGGTGCATGTCTCCAATGTGTTTGCACGTGAGGATTTCCGTCAGAAACTGCTTGTCGCACCGGTATGCAGGGGTTGTATCTCAGGATTCGGGCTGCAGGGTTATGAAATGGCGGTGGAATATTTGAAAAGACTGTAGCCGGTGCCGTTCTTCAGGTCAAAATCGCTTTTTCTGTGGCACGCACTCTTGCGGAACCGTAAGTAATCTTTGCAAACGGGGAAGGCATTGCCCTCCCGCAACTGTTGCGTTTATGAAAAAAAAACTGCGGACTTCGGCCTGCAGTTTTTTTTTGTCTATTTCCGGTTAAGGTTAAGCACCACTTTTTCGTAAATTTCATGGAACTCCTTTTCGTGGGCGGAATAGTAATCCATGCTTCGGGTAAAATCGTCCTCGCTTATCTTGTGTTTTTCGAAGAGTTCCCGATAGCTGTAGAACATCTCGTTCTCCAAAGTGTCCATGTGGTAATTTGTCGTAATCATGAAGTATGCGTCTATGGTGTGCATGTCGGTCAGAATCTCAACCATGTCTCTTGGCGGAATGATATCATCTGGGATGCTCTCTTTTTTGGAACATTCCGTCGAAAACAGCAGAATGCCTGCAATGACTGCCAGAGAAAGATGTTTCGGGATTTTCATGTGCCTGTTTGCTGGTTAAAAATTCAGAAAGGGGTTGGATTTTTTTTCATCACCCACCGTTGTTTCGGGACCGTGGCCGGGGAGCAGGAGATAGTCGTCGGGGAGAGTCAGGATTTTGGTTTTCAGGCTTTCTATGAGCTGGTCGTAGTTGCCTGTGGGCAAGTCGGTGCGGCCTATGCTCTGGCAGAAAATCGCATCACCGGTAAACACTGCACGCTCTTCATGCAGGCAGTATGCCATGCTTCCGGCTGCATGACCGGGAACGGCAAGTGCCTCTATTTCCGTCTCGCCGAATTTTATAATCTGCCCGTCATCAATGTTTTGTGTCGGCAGATTTTTCATGTCACCAGTGCTGAAACCCATCACGGAAGCGTAAATTTCCGCCTGATGCAGTATTCTGGTGGCATCGGGGTGCAGGGTTACAGGCAGGTTGTATCGTCTGCACAACCCTTCAACTCCTGCAATGTGGTCTATATGACTGTGTGTGAGCAGTATGTGCTTCGGGGTGAGTCCGTTTTTCTCAATAAAGTCCGTAAGTTCCTCTTTTTCGGAATCGCTTTCCATCCCGGGGTCAACGACAGCACACTGTTTCGTGCTGTCGTATATGACGTAGGTGTTTACTTGTATATGATTGAATTGAAATTGTTTTATCATGCTGAAATGTTATTTTGTCCGGTTTCGGTCACGATGGTTTTCAATTTTTTCACCAGAGACTTGCGTGTCTCCACAGCCTCGTTGTAGTAACGGTTTCCGCGGAACCACAGACGGAAGCGGCGTATGCGGTTGTACACTTTCTTTATCATTATCTTGCTGCGGAGATATATCATCAGCGACAGCGGCAGTGCAACCAGATCAACGAGTATCAGCCACCATATTCCGGTTGTTGCCCACAGTACTATGGCAGTGATTATGAACCATAACGGGTATGATACCAGAAATCCGACGGCAAAATGGAACGACGAGTGCAGCATGTAGTCCTTTATCTTTCGTGTGATGAACGAACTTATACTGAACGGAACTATGTTTATCACCCATCCGGCAATTACGACAGGTGTGAGTACCAGTGCAAGCAGAAAACGTACGAGAAATCCCAACGTGCTGAGTTTCTGTGCAAAAATCCAGTCGCGGAGGTGCATCTTGTCCAGTGCATGGCAGTACTGTCGGGTTTCTTTCATCAGTTTGGTGAAAGCTTCTCCGTCGGTTTCCTTGTAAGTGTCGAGCATTTTCACTACGCGTTTGCTTACGTCGAGCTTATTGGGGAAGTATTTCTGCTGCTTGTGTTCGTCTTTCATTATCTGTCCGCCGAACACTGTGCACAGCATTTCGTATTCTTCGTACCATTCGGTGTCGGAAATGTTGAGCATCAGGTCGTTGACAATTACTCTCGCACGGTCGGTAAGTATTTTCTCTGCACGGTGCGGATTGGTTTTGTAAAGGTCGTATAGGTCGGTGAATTCAAAAGGTTCGCCAAATGTGACAATCATCTTTCCCTGTACCGAGAAATAATTGTCGTAGTGGTTCGACATCGGCTGTATGTATATCGGTTCCTTGAAATCGGTCATTTCTGCGGCCCGGAATGCTATGCGTGCAAAGCCTTTTTTGAAAGTACCCAGAAAGTGGCGGTTCTGGTGACCAGCTTCGGGGAAGAGAGCCACGACTCCGTTTTCGGTCAGTATCCTTGCCGACTGGTCGAAAATTTCGGCGTTTTCACCCACTCCGGCAGCTCCTACGTCAACGGCACGGTAGGCAGGCATTATTTTCAGGAAACGCAGTGCCTTGGCGGCTATCTCTTTCTTGAATATGTCGGCTCTGGCTATGAACACCGGATGCCGTCCGTCCTTGGAAAAGCCGTACAGAATGCCAAGTGCATCGGTGAGTCCGTTCTGGTGGTTGCTTATGGCTACAACAGGCTTGCCTTTGGGTATGCGGTCGCGGTGCAGCACGTGGAATTTCCTGTAGTAAATGAAGTTGTGCATCACGTGCACATAATTGTAAAGCAGATTGTATTTCCAATCAGGTTTGTTTATTTCCTTGAAACTTATCATGTTACGATGTTGTTATTTATGCATAATGAAAAGCAAATATACGAAAAAAAAACGATTTTCTCCAAAAAACTTTCTGAGCATGCTGTTGCAACGGCATGCAGGGATCAGCTTTCCTTCATAATATTTGATTTTGAGATTTTTTCTTCGGCCATTTTGGCTGTTATTGAGATTTTTCCGCAATCCTTCATGGCCGGCAAATCGAACATGATGTCGGTCATTATCGATTCCATCAGCGACCGCAGTCCTCTTGCGCCGAGTTTGTACTCGATGGCTTTTTCCACTATCACGTCAAGAGCTTTTTCCTCGAAGCAAAGTTCCACTCCGTCCATCTCGAAGAGTTTGTGATATTGGCGTACCAGCGAGTTTTTCGGTTCGGTAAGGATTTTGCGTAAGGCCGTTTTGTCGAGTGGCTTGAGGTAAGTCAGAACAGGGAAGCGTCCCACCAGTTCGGGAATCAAGCCGAACTGCTTCAAATCCTGAGGCAGTATGTATTGCAGAATGTTTTCCTTGTCCAGATTGGCTCGGTCCTTGGTCTCCTTGAAGCCGATTACGTGCGATTTCATCCGCGAAGCAATTACCCTGTCAATGCCGTCGAAGGCTCCGCCAGAGATGAATAGTATGTTTTGGGTGTTTACGGCTATCATTTTCTGCTCGGGGTGTTTGCGTCCGCCTTGTGGCGGTACGTTTACGACGGCTCCTTCCAGAAGTTTCAGCAACGCCTGTTGCACGCCTTCGCCTGACACGTCGCGCGTTATCGACGGATTGGCACTTTTGCGGGCAATCTTGTCTATTTCGTCAATGAATACAATGCCTTGTTCGGCAGCCTGCACATTATAGTCGGCAGCCTGCAAGAGTCGGGTGAGAATGTTTTCCACATCTTCGCCCACATATCCGGCTTCAGTGAGAACCGTTGCATCGACAATGCAGAAAGGTACGTTGAGTATTTTGGCAATGGTGCGTGCCAGAAGTGTCTTTCCGGTTCCGGTCTCTCCTGCGATTACGATGTTCGACTTCTCAATTTCGACGTCATCTTTGCCCTTTCCCAGACGCAGGTATTTGAGACGTTTGTAGTGGTTGTAGACTGCAACCGAAAGCACTTTTTTCGCACTTTCCTGTCCTATCACATAATCGTCAAGGTGTGCCTTTATTTCCTGTGGCGTTTTTATGTCAAGGACCAAATTTGTCTTTTCGTCTTTCTTCGGGAACATCTCGTCGAAAATCTTTTGTGCCTGAGTTACGCACGAAGAGCATATCTTCCCGTCTATACCTTGCAGCAGTATTCCTGCTTCCGATTCTGATCGCCCGCAGAACGAGCATGTCTCACTGTTTTTCTTTGCCATTTATTTTCTGATACTTAATTTTTTATTATTAACAACTTAAATCATTATGTTTCGCGAAGCATCCTGTCTCAAAAACACAAACAGCAGCGAGGTGAATGCTATCAGCGAGGACCCTCCGTAGCTGAAAAAGGGCAGGGGTACACCTATTACGGGTGTGATCCCGATGACCATGCCGATGTTTATCACGAAATGGAAAAACAAAATGCTCGCAACCGAATATCCGTATATCACTGCAAATCGCGATTTCTGCCGCTCTGCCACTTTCATTATGCGCAGAAACAGTAGTGTGTAGCATACCACCATGGCTGCAGAACCTACAAATCCCCATTCCTCGCCCACGGTGCAGAAAATGAAGTCGGTCTCCTGTTCCGGTACGAAGTTGAATTTCGTCTGTGTGCCGTTCAGAAAACCTTTGCCGAAAAATTCTCCCGAACCTATGGCTATCTTCGATTGCCGGACATTATAGTCTATCCCTTGCGGGTCTTCTATTTTTCCCAATATTATGTTTATACGGTTTTGCTGGTGCTTCTCCAAAAAATTGTTGAAGACGAAATTCGTTGAGAGAACGGCAATGCAGCAGGCAGCAAACAGACCTGAAACTTTGAGTACCGTTTTCACCGTCCTTTTGTTGAGCCATAGAAACAGGTAGCCGAGTGCTATGGTCAAAAGTATGAGTATCACTACAAATGGCTGCAGCAGCAGCGATACGATAAAAATTACGGCAAGTGCCACCGCAATCAAAAGAATTTTTTCCGACATTCCCACCCTGTATAGCGGTACCAGAAAACTGGTGAAAACCAAGGCCGAACCGGCATCATGCTGCAGGAATATGAGTGCCGCCGGCAGTGCTATGATGCATATTACAGCGAATTTTGTCCGCTTGTCACGCAGGTTTATGTCAATGTTTCCGAGATATCTGGCCAAGGCAAGTGCTGTCGCAAATTTTGCAAATTCCGACGGCTGGAGTTTGAACGGACCTATCGGAATCCACGATGTGGCACCGTTCACAGCCGACATGGAAAGGGTTACGAGCAGCAGCCCGATGACTATGATGTAGAATATGTACGAAATCATCGAGAAGAAGTGTGCGTCGATGACAAGAATGAATATGCCGAGCAGAAATGAAATGCCCATCCACAGCAACTGCTTGCCGTGCTGAGTGTCTATGTTGAAAATACCGGCTTCGGTTTCAACGTAGGTTGCAGCATATATGTTTATCCATCCGAAAATCACTATCACAAGGTACAGCACTATGATTTTCCAGTCTACGTTGCGGAACACTCCTTCGTTATCTCTCGATCTCATTGTTATCTTTTCCTGTGTTTTTTTACGACTCTTGTCAAAGGCAGTTTCTGACAAGGATTTATGTTCATGTACATTTGTTCGAAATCTGTGCGTCCGACCTCTCCTTTGAGATACTTTTCAACGACTAGACTTGCAATTGGAGCCGCCCAAGAACCACCAGCTCCGGCATTTTCCACATATACCGATACTGCAATCTTGGGATTGTCCTTCGGTGCAAAACAGATGAACACCGAGTGGTCGATGCCGTAATTTTCGGCTGTACCCGTCTTTCCGCAGATATCGATGCCGGGTATTGCAGCACGGTGTGCCGTTCCTCCAGCACCATGTATCACGTCATACATGCCATCGGCGGCAATGTCGAAATATTCATCTTTTATTCCGGTTTCGTGTTTTACGTAAAACTCTTCGTTTCTCGTGGAATCATCGCCGTAATATCTTACTAGATGCGGTGTGTAGTAATATCCCCTGTTGGCAATGATGGCGGCAAGATTGGCCATCTGCAGAGGTACTACGGTTACTTCGCCCTGTCCGATACTGTTGGAATAGATTGTCGAAAATGCCCATTTGCCTTTTCCGTACCATTTGTTGTACAATGCGGTGTCGGGGATTATTCCCGAAGACACGTTGGGCAGGTCAATGCCCAGACGCTGTCCGAATCCGAAACGCAGCATGTATTCGTGCCACATGGTAAGACCGTACTGGCTGTCGGCATATATGCTCGAATACTTGCCCTGCTGTATCATTCGGCGGTAGGTGTAGTAAAAATACGGGTTGCACGACATCTTTATCGCCTCGCGTACCGACCTTGCACTCGGGTGGTTGTGGCAGCCGAGAACTTTGTCGCACACAAAGCCCGTTCCGGGGGTTATCACTCCTTCGTCCAAGGCTATCATTGCCTGAGCTATCTTGAAAATCGATCCCGGAGGGTATTTCGCCATCAGTGCCCTGTTGAACAGGGGCTTGGCTATGTCCTGCGAAAGTTTTTTGTAATTCTCTCCACGCACTCTACCAACAAGAAGGTTGGGGTCGTAACTCGGTGCCGAAACAAATGTCAGGACTTCTCCGGTTTTCGGCTCTATGGCTACCACGCAACCGCGTTTGTTGGCCATCAGCTGTTCCGCATATTCCTGAAGGTTTATGTCTATGGTAGAATACAGGTTCAATCCGGCTATGGCGGCAGTGTCCTGCTCGCCGTTTTTGTAACTGCCCTGTTCCCGGTTGTGTACGTCGACCAGAGTCACTTTCTGGCCTTTTTTGCCACGCAGTACCGATTCGTACGATTTTTCCAAACCGCTCTTGCCTATATAGTCGCCCTGACGGTAGTAATTGTCACCGTTTATCGACGTGTCGAGCAGTTCGTTCTCGTCGATTTCGCCGATGTAGCCGAGAACATGGGCTGCTATCGGTTTCGGGTAATAGCGCAGTGTCCTCTTCTGGGAATAGAATCCTTTGAATTTGTACATTTTCTCCTGAAATGCACCGTAATCTTCCTTGGAAATCTGTTTCATGAATATCGAAGGACTCTGCATGGAGAATTTTTTTGCCTTTTCAACTCTTGTATTGAAGTCTTCTTTGCTTATTTTCAGCAGGTTGCAGAACATCGTCGTGTCAAAATTCCCGTCCTTCTGCATCTGGTACGGCACTATCATGAGGTCATATACGGCTTCGTTGTAAACCAGCAACTCGCCATTGCGGTCATATACCAGACCCCTTGCGGGATATTGTGTTATGTACCGCAGGGCATTGTCGTTTGCTGCTTCGCGGTATGTTTTGTCGAATATCTGCAACATCATGAGCCGGAATACGAATATTACACACACCGCAATTATTATGATGCGTATGGTCTTGCTTCTATTTGAATAACTGTCTACCATTATTGCCTGTGTAATATGTTGTGTCCGAATGGATTATTTGTAACGGCAAAATTTCTGCCAATTTGCAAAGTTACGATTTTTTTGCATAAAAAACAAAAAAAAGAGAAGCCGTGCGGCTTCTCTTTTTCGTTTATAAGTGAAACTTATTAGCGAACGATCAGTTTTTCAACCTTTGTCATGTGGTTGTTGGTGATGCGTACGAAATAAGTACCTCTTGCCAAACCGTTCAAATCAATAGTTTCAACGCTGTTTGCATTGATAACTTTTTCATTGATAACGCGACCGTTCATGTCGATCAAAGCGAAGTTAACGTCACCGTTAACACCGTCGATTGTCATGCGAGCGCTTGAAGAAGCGGGGTTCGGTTGCAGTTTGATTGTTGCATTGTCAGCATTGTTGATACCAACGCCTTCGCAGAAAATTTCAACAGTTGTTGCACCGCTGATTGCAGGAACAGTGTACATGTAGTAGTCAGACTGAGCTATATCGTCATTGTTCATGTCAACAGAAGCACCGTTAACTTTGATGTCTACCAAATCCCAACCATTTTCGAAATCAGGAACGATGATAATGGGATATGCAGTACCCTGAGCAACAGAAATTGTTTGTCCAGTAACGTCGCTTTGTGATGCATCGTCAGCGTAAATGGCTGCAGAGTTGGCAGGAGTTACACTGAAAGTAAGGTTGTAGTTGGGGATGTTCATTCTCGGTCCAACGATCATACGTACCATAGGAATACCATAGTTACCGCACCACAGGAGGTCTTGAGCCTGGGGAGCGTAAACGATGTTCTGTGCATTGTAGAGACCGAAGTAACGGTTGAAGTTGTCAGGCATTTGCTGAGATTCACTGAAAGCATCGATGTAGTTGGAAGTTGCAACTGCAGGAGTAAATGTAGTTGTTCCGTTGATCTGGTAACCAACACGGTAAACTTTGTCGGCTTCCAATGTCGGCTGCAACGGGAATCTGATGCGGATTTTTTCGTAGTTGTCACTCAATCTCAACATTGTGTCAACAACAGGAATGTCGGTGGATTGTACTGTGTAAGTAGGAGCACCAGTCATGATAGAGTTGAAGCGGATGTAGGTAGATCCTCCATTAAGATATGTAGAATCCCAAGTGAGTTCAGGGTTGATTTGTGCAGAAGCAATTACGTAACCAGTTGCAGGAGCAGGAACGATTTCAACGCCACGGATAACCCAGTTTTGGGGAACTGTGCTAGGTGTACGGTAAGCAACGCGCATCATATAGCCGTCTTCACCAACGTTTGCTTCAGTTTCATCAGTTGTTACATAGCCGTCGGGAGTCAGACTTACATGCCAACCTCTGTTGTTTGACAAGTTACCGTTATCGTGTGCCCAAATGTAAGAGCTGTCGTTAGCATCTTTGTCATTAACAATGTAAGCGATAGTGTCGAAATAGATAGCTTTGCCGTCGATGACAGTAAGGGAATCGGAAACGATTTTTGCACAAACTTTGTTTGTACCTACGGTAGTATTGGGAAGAGCTGCAGCAGTACCGCTTATGTTGGAACCGCCGTCCCACCAGCTGTCAAGAACCCAACCGTTGTTGTCGGTGATGAGCAGTGTGTCTGCGTTAGGATCGAAAACAAGGTTTGCTGTCTGTGTAGTGGAAACTGTGCTGCCACCCAATTGGTCTATTGTACCAACCGTGTTTTCCTGCATTTCAGTACCAGTGTTGCGTACGTCAGCGTACCATGTAAGAGCAGGCATATTCATGTCTTTAGGAATTATCTGGTAGTTGCCTTCTATGTAAGCTTCTTTGAGGACATCAAGTCTGCTTGCCGGAGTGGCATCGATTTCAACGTCATCAATCATCCAATAGTATCCGTAAGCACCGCCGATGTTTGTGTCACATTTCCAGCGGATACGTACGTACATGTCTGTTGCTCCCGAAGGAACGGGAACAGAAACGGCTTTGCTGCCAAGAGTAGAGCTGTTTACGGAGATTTCAAGACCGTGAACGTTGATGTAAATCGGGGTCCAGTTTGCGCCGTCTGTAGAATAATCTACAAAGCAGGAGTCACGGTTGAAAGCTCTGTAGTACTGATAGAAGTTAACGTCGAGAGCAGTAGCAGAACCCGGGTTTACAGAGGGAAATTCTATCGAAGATTCGAATTTTCCTATTGTGCCTGTACCACCCCAGCTAGAAATCTGGTCTTGCATGGACATTGCCATCAAACCATCGGTGGGAGTCTGGGAATCGAATCCGTTCAAAGAACGGAATCCTTGCGAACCGAACAGCACTGGGAAAATGTTGGTTGCACTTTGCAAAGCAGATTGCGTGGTGTCAGCAACTCTGTTCCAACGCGAGTAAGGAGCGCTTTGGTAACCGGGATTCTGATTGTAGGTAATAGTGATGTCGCTTGTAGTTGCAAAACTTTCTGTCAAGAGAGTTTTTGAGAAGATAGAACCTTTGTAAGAAGCTGTTTTCTGGTTAACGATCTCGCTCTTAGCAGATACTTTTGCATCTGTACCATGGGCAGGAGCCTTAACGCTTCTCGGCATCTGTGCGAAAACTACGCTTGCGCACAATGCAAGGCATAAAGCCATAATTGTTTTTTTCATTTTTTTAATTTTTTAATTACTACTAAATTTTAATTTTTTCTTATTCTAAAATAAAGTGCTTGTACTCAACAAGATACGTGTGCATCAGTCAAATAGTCACACTTTACTTTCGAACTGCAAAGATATGTTTTTTTTATCATTTACGCAAAATTTTTTTTGTCCGAACTTGCATTTTTTTTTGTTATTTATTGTAATATGTTTAAAATCAGTGTTTTATAAAAATAAAAAAATAAAATTTCTTTGCAAAATTTATCTGTTTTTTTTTCGTTATGGATTCCAAATGTTATTAGTATGGCAAAAACAAAAATTCTTACGTCGAAATCGGAAAAATCTGCGTTGTCGCTTTTGGACAGGGAGCTGAAGAAAAAGGCGTTTGCCGGAGCCCGCTACTTTATATTAACGGATGAAAAGGTGTCGGAATCGTGCCTTTCGCTGCTTGTTTCGGAGGTGGAGCCGTTGCAGGAATCGGAGTTTTTCGAGGTGGAAAGCGGCGAGCAGTGCAAGGACATATCGGTGGTTCAGAATCTCTGGCTTTCGCTGCTTGAAAGTTCGGCCGACCGCAATGCTGTTATAGTGAATCTTGGCGGCGGTTCGGTGTGCGATCTCGGCGGATTTGTGGCGGCCACTTACAAGCGGGGGATACGTCATGTCAACGTTCCCACTACGCTGCTGGCCATGTGCGATGCTTCCATCGGGGGCAAGACGGCGGTGAATTTCGCGGGCATTAAAAATACGGTGGGATGTTTTTACAATCCGGTGGCAGTCTGCATAGAGCCGGCATTTCTCGACACTCTGCCTGAAAAGGATTTTCTGTCGGGATTTTTCGAGATGCTCAAGACCGCCATGCTTACCGATGCCGCTGAGTATGGAAAATTGCTTCGGCAGCTGCAAGACGGAAGTCTGCAGATTTCAGGGGACGATATAAAATTCTGCGCTTTGGCAAAGCAGGGTATCGCAGACAGGGATTTCACCGACCGCGGCGTGCGGAGAATCCTGAATTTCGGGCATACTTTCGGGCATGCCATTGAGAGTTTTTCCATGGCTCACGGCGGGAATCCGCTTTCGCACGGTCAGGCCGTGGCCTTGGGCATGCTTTGCGAAGCCCGGCTGTCGGTGGAAAGGCTCGGGTTCCCCGAATCGGAATACTCGGACTTGTCCTCGGCACTGAAAAAGGCGGTATGTGTTCCTGAATATTCCAGCGACGACATCCGTGAGCTCATATCATATATGTACGCCGACAAGAAAAATTCGGGAGGCAAGATAAAGTGCGTGCTTATGAATTCGGTGGCGAATCCGCAAGCCGATGTCGAGATTTCTGAAAAAGAGATAGAGAAAATATTTACCGATTTTTGACTTTTTTTGAGGTGAAACAGTGAGAATAGCCGTGTCTTTGGAGAAAAATGCTTTTTTAACGCACTGATATATTGTGTTTTAATAAAAAAAATAAAAAAAGTGTTGCTATATCAAAAAAAAAGTGTAATTTTGCACTCCGAAACTGAGATAGTTGCCCAGGTGGTGAAATTGGTATACACGCCACTTTGAGGGGGTGGTGGCCTTAAGGCCGTGCAAGTTCAAGTCTTGTCCTGGGCACAGAAAAAGAGGTTAACCCCTCTTTTTTTTGACTGACAAGTTGCCCGGGTGGCGGAATTGGTAGACGCGTACGTTTCAGGTGCGTATTTCGAGAGGAGTGCAGGTTCAAGTCCTGTTCCGGGCACAAGAAAAGAAAGACCTTGATGAGGTCTTTTTTTTGTACCCTCCATATCAGCTCACCCAAGGGATTAATAGGAAGGAGTTCGCTGGCCTTTGGCTCCGGGTACCAGAAAAACAAGAGTCTTGTCTGGGAAATATTGTAGAATAAGGGGAGTCGAAAGAAGAGATTCTGACATCGCAAACCTATTAAATCTCTTTTTTAATATCATTGTGCACATAACCATAACGGATTATCCGTTGTGGTTCCTTTTTGTATGATAGTAGGCAATAAAACGCCAAACATGACGTTATATTATTGTTTTAATAAGTTAAATAGAATTTTAATAAATGTATATGCCCAATCTTACATAGAATAAAAGTAGTTCTTGTTGAGCGTGGCCGAACTAGCAAATGGCTTGTCGGTCAATTAGGGAAAAATCCCGTAACGGTTTCCAAGTGGTGCAAAAATACCACACGACCCGATTTGCAGACGTTGGCAAAGATTTCGGAATTACTAAACATCGATATAAGAGAACTTCTTGTAAGTAAACAACCAAAATAAAATATTAGTACCTCATCATGATAGAATTGATAGCAAGCATATTTAGTGAAGGTGATTTTATCAGGATCTTCTTCAATAATTCTAACAAATCAGTTGAAGGGTATATTTTTAAGTTACTTCCAACATCAATTGCTATAAAGACTTTGGAAGGAAAACTTTGTGGAATTAAAGGCGATGATATAGATTCTTTTGAGGAAGGAACATTATCTGATGCCACCAATGTATGCGCTCCCAAAAATGAAATTCAAGCGAGTCCTCTTAACGATTCGCCTAAGAAAGATGAAGAAATTATAGCGAAGGACAGCTATATGGAAGATGAAGCAACGAACAATGATTCAACTCAAGAAATGTCTCTAAAGGAAAGCGCAGAACAATCAGATGCAGTTGAATTGTCTTCTTCAAATCAAACTTCTTACAACGGTCAATCCATTGTAACAGAAAAAGAAAATAGTCTTTCAAGTTTTAAGGCTGGTGATGTTATTCCCTTAGATGTACTACATCAAATTGACCCTAAACTTAAAAAGAAAAGCAAGATATCTTCTTCGCAAAAAAAATCAAGTGGTAAGATGAGTACACTGGGCAATGATTTAAGTGCTCTTATGGAACTTGTCAAAGATAAACATGAAATTGATAATTTGCGCATTGTGCCGGCAATTGGAGAAATAAAGTTTGTTAAGCCTGAGATGAATTTTGGATTTATATTAGATGGCAAATCAGGTAAGGATATTTATTTTAGTATAAGTCAGATTGTAGAAAAAGGATTAAATTCTGCAACCTGCTATCATGCTCCCGTTGTGTATACTCTTCAAAATGACAGTCAGGATCAAGGACCAAAGGCTCTAACCATACATAGGCCAAAGACTATTCAAGATATGCTTTTGATTGCTGAAAAATGTTCTAATTCGGTGGATTATAAGCACGCATTTCACTTGGTTGAACAAATCCTGTCAGAATATCCGGATAATTTTTCAGCAGATGAAATGAGAAGAAGCCTTGAACGCTCATATCCTCAATACTATTCAAAGCCTAAGGAGTATTCGAATGCATATTTTAAAGCCAAGAAATATCATAACTATTCAAAGCCTAAGGAGTATTCGAATGCATATTTTAAAGCCAAGAAATATCATAATGAGAAAAATTACGAGAAGGCTATCGAATATTATTTAAAAGCAATAGATAAAGGTGAAAAACTTGAAAGTTCAATTAAAGACCTTGGCATGTTATATGCGTTCCTCTATAAATCATCGGAAGACACATCTTTGGCAGAAGACTATAGGAACGAAGCCATAAATTTAATGTCCGATTATGTGGAAGAATTGGCAAATAATATCTCAACTTTAAATTATCTAGAGAACTTCTATTATTCGGTTAAAGACTTTGAAAACTTCATAAAAATCGTTGATTGTCTTACAGAAAGACGCGAAATATATGAAGATAAATCAAAGCATTCTATGTTATTATTTAAAAAGGCATCTGCTTTGGTTCAACTTAATGAGACCCAAGAAGCTATTGATACAATCGAAGAATCTTTGTCTGTTGACTCATCAAACCAAGCTGCGTTAAAACTCCAATCTCTCATTGAGAACACACATAATTCAGAAGAATTGTTAGCAGAAATCTCTGCCATGGAATTCGATTCACTTAATAGTGGCCTTAGTACTTTTATACAACAGACTATAGAAGATTATGATGAATATGCGGGTGTAAAAACAAAGGATATTGAATCTAGAAATTTCACCCAAGCAACACTGAAGGATGTTCGTGCGGTTATAGATAAAGCAGGTGCTGCTCGCGCTCGTGAACGAGCAAATTATTTGCTTACAGAAGGAAAGTTGATGAAGGAGCTAGAACCTTCAGAAGAACTCCGTCTTAGAATTGTTATGGCTCGATATTGCAATGCCATGGCTCTTAGTCATATCTCAGACAATAGCCCAATGGATGTTATTCGTTTCTTTTACAATGAAGCGTTTAATTTGGAGGAGAAATGGGACTCTAATGTTAGACAGATTGCGTTGTATTTGCTGACTCATATTCATAACTATACAGAACTCATTTCGGATTCCAGCAAAATCAACTCAATTGACGGTACCTTAGATGATTTATTCAACATTAGTACAGATGGTAAATATTGGGATTCAATATTAACTATGATGCTATATAACACATCAATATCTGCACAGATTACTAGTAGATTGTACAGCAAACCAGAATGGAAGGACAAAGCTATTAGAGCTTTAGCTAGTTTTGGAGTAAACAATCTCAAACCCTCGTTGTCACAAAGTGATTTTGTTGAAGCATGGAACTTGGCAAGAGAGAATAGACTGAGCGATTACACAAAGGTTATCACGACAATAAAAACCACTGGCAATTGTTCTAATATCGAAGAAATTGTATTAAACCTTTATGAAATTAATAAGGTCGTAAAAGAATGGACTTGCTCTCTCGATAGAAGAAGAATAACTAGCATAATTAGTAGTGTGGCGCCAGCTATAGATTCTTACATTAAGTCCTCTGGCTACAGAAATAAAGAATCTAATTATAACAATGCCAATGCACATATTCAACAACTTATTAACGACATAAAGGAAGGGCCAACAAAGTTATCTTATGATGCGATTCTTCCCTTAATGGAATCTGTACAAGATACACTGAACACTTCATTCAATGACATTGTTAAAATGAGCGAACCGAAGGTGTCAATAAAATTGCTTTCTTCTGAGACTGTCGTTGACAACGACAACATGGTTTCCATTCAAGTCTCAATAGAAAATCATAAAGATTCTTCACCCATTAGAGAGGTTAGTGTATACATAGAGTCTTCACAAGAGGTGACTTATATAGAGGATGACAATATATCTCATAATGCGATTGAAGGAGGAGATAGCCGAATCTTTAAACTAAAGATCAAGGTTAGCGACATCGTTTTGCAAAACAAAGCGACTGCGTTGGATGCTATATGCAATTACAAAAATGGCACTTTGGAGAAGAATTCCAAATCCAAACTATCTTTGAAGTTATACTCACCTAATGACTTTCAGCAGATAGAGAATCCTTATGCGCCAATAGCAGATGGAGGACCAGTTCCTGTTGATTCCAAGATGTTTTATGGACGCGAAGAATTTATTGCAAATATTGTTGATGCAATAATCAAATCTCCATCAAAGCAGATAATAATCTATGGTCAAAAACGCTGTGGTAAATCTTCTGTGATGTTGCATTTAAAGAAAAGACTTCTAGAGACTGGTAAGACGTTCTGTATATTCTTTAGTATTGGAGAAATTATCAATAATCTTTCGGAAGCCTCATTCTACTACAAAATATTAAGCACCATACATACAGATTTGGAATTTGCAGAACTTGATGGATTATGCGAGAATACCCCGTCATTCTGCTTACCAAATTATGCAGATTTCAAATCAGAAGATGAAGAAAATCCATTAAACACATTCACCAAATATATGGTGAAGTTCAAGTTGGCATGTAAGCAAACTCCTGGCTGGGAAGATAAGAATCTTGTCGTTATGATAGACGAGTTCACATATTTGTATACTGAGATAAAAAAGGGTAACATTTCTCCATCGATTATGAAACAATGGAAGGCTGTTACCCAAAATGAACGTGCTCAATTTTCGGTTGTTCTTGTTGGACAGGATGTGGTCCCTTCATTTAAGAAGGAAGATTATGCAAGAAATGCATTCGGTATAATTCAAGATATTCGACTTACATACCTCAAAGAAACTCCAGCTAGAGACCTTATTGAAAAACCAATATTAGACGAAAATGGAAATAGCCGATATATTGATGACGCAGTGACAAAGATTATTGAATATACTTCTAGAAATCCATATTATATTCAGATATTCTGTGCCCGTCTAGTTGACTACATGAACTTGAACAAGTCTATTAGTGTTACTGAAGCAGATGTAATTGATGTGGCTAATTCTTTTGTATATGGTTCCGAAGCATTAGTGGAAGATAAATTTGACAACTTGATTAGAGCGGGTGAAACTGAAGATTTGCAAGAATATCCAGAAACAGAAATTTTGCAAGTACTCAAGCAGGTTTCACTTAATTCTAAAATCATTGGTTTCTGCAACAGAAATGACATTAATGCTTTAATGGACAAAGACCGAGAAGATGCTATATTAAAGCATTTGGTAGATCGAGAGGTTCTAGAACTTCGTGGTGAAAGCAATTATAAAATTCAAGTAAAATTATTCCAGGAATGGCTACTCAATCATTAAATAATCCCTTCGCTGATTTTGGAGGAATTGTACATGGCGACAGATTTATTGGCCGTGAAGACTCTATAAATAAAATTACAGAAAGAGTTCTTGGACCAACTTATGGCAATCTTGCTATCATGGGTCTTCCTCGTGTTGGTAAGTCAAGTTTGGTTTGGCATGCAATTATGGATAGAAAAGAGGAACTTATTGAAATCAAAACAATTCCCATCTTCTTCGAAGCTGGTAGTTGTATGAGTTCAAATGAGTTCTTCAAAAAAATGGTTACACTATTGTGTGATGAATTAGAATTTATATGCGAAGATGAGAAGTATCAGAAATTTTCCGCAAAAATTCTGGAGCCCTTAAAGAATGAGTATGACAAAGATTTAATACAGAAATACTTCAAATTGGTTAAACGCTTTGGATATAAAACAATTTTTATCTTTGATGAATTTGATAGCGTTCAATCTTTTTTTGGCAAAGCAGATTTTCAACTTCTTCGGGAACTTTCATATAATCCTGATACACATTTATGTCTTGTTACATGCTCGAGAAAAACAATTGAAGACATAGAAGTCAAAGATGGTGCAATTTCTAATTTCGCAGGAACATGTAGTGACCTTAGATTGGGAATGTTTTCCAAGGAGGATGTTTTAGAGTATTGGAATCATTTCGGCAAATATTGGGAAACAGATGATACATACAAGAATGCAATCTCCTATTTCACAGGAAATCATCCGTGGCTAATGGACAAGATTAATAGCCAAATGTTTAATTTGGATATTACTAACGATTTGTTTTCAAAATTTGATGATGTAAAATTAGAGTTAATGGAGGTTCTTGATAATATCGTCTCAACCATAGAAAAAGAACAGCTAATAGATTCTGCTATTCAAGTTGTTGTTGGACCGTATTATGATTCTAATCAAAAGCAAATAGAGAAACTCTTAAAGTATGAATTCATCAAAAAGGTAAGTCCAGAATATAAAGAACTTTTATTTAGCGGTATGAAGGTCGGCCCTTCGTGGGATGGATATTGTTATACTTGCTTTTCTGATTATGGGACTTTAGACTTTTATAGAAGATATTATGCGAATGTTCCCTATGTATCATTATGGTCTGACACGGAGAATTTGTTAAGATATTCGGTTAAAGAATTCCTTAAGGCAAATTTCTCTTCAGATTGGGAGACCGAACTCACAACATCACTTACCGCAAATCCACCTTTCCCTGCATTCCCTATAGATAAATGGAAAACTAATTTAAGATCTCTTAAGACGAATCGTGATAAGATGATCCAAAATTTCCCTACTATGAACGGAGGACATCTTGTGGATTTCACCCTTACTGCACAGATTTTCGATTTGTTTATTAGACCAAATTGGAAATGGTTTAATACGCATATCTTTAAGGGAAGCCGAGAAGAGTGGAATACAAAATTTGAATTTTTAACCGCATTAAGAAATCCTGTTGCACATAATAACGTAATCGGAAATATGGAAGAAGAAATGAGGGTCGCAAGAGAGTATTGTCAGGATGTTACTGCCGCTATAAAAGAGTGGCAAAAAAACAGAATCACAAAATAATGCCAAGACAGAACCTCTTTGATGGCGAAAGCTATAAGGCAGAATTTGCTATAATAACCTATCGGTGGCTGATGAGCCGCCGATGGATTACTTACGCTGATATAATGGCAGACAGATTGGGTTGTTCTTCGGAAGAACTACCAGCAAACCTGTCCAATTGTGATGGCTATGGCGAGCTGAAGAAGACTGTTGGCATAGTACGGAAAGCTATTTGCGAGAAGGTTGGCAACGATTGCTTTGAAGAATATGGTAACAATCGAAATAAACGGTTCCGTTATGTAGGTAAGGACAATGACCCTCTTGCAGACATGCGTAATGCTAAGGCTATCAATAACCTTCGACAATACTGGAAGTTCTGCCAGGATTCGGCTGGTTTCTTTCCGAAGTCATGGTTGGAGTATTTCTTCAAGGATTGTCAGGACTTGCTTGATATGAAGGCTAAGCGTCGGAAAGGAGAACAGGTAATAAGCGCAAGCCTTGATCGTATTCTGACTAACATAGAGTACTTGCCATCGTTGTATGAGGCAATCACAAACAAAATGGTGCTGGAGATTGACTACAAGCCATTCGAGGAGGAAGAGGTTACGCTAATGTTCCATCCACACTACCTGAAGGAATATAATGGCAGGTGGCATCTATTTGGTCATTCAGAAGGAAGAGATCCAGAATACGGCTACAACATAGCTCTTGACAGAATACAATCAAAACCTCGTGAGAGGGCGAGAGTGGAATATGTGGCAGCACCGAAGCATTTCTATGACGAGTTCTTCAAGGATATAGTTGGCGTAAGCCACGGGAAAGGTGCCCAGAAGGAGCATGTTATTATACGTGCGCGATCGTATTATATTTACAAGCTAATGGACACGAAGCCTCTTCATCAGAGCTACACCTTAGTAAAGCCATACGCACAATATGACGATGGAGAGTATGCTGAGTTCTCTGTTGATGTAGAACCGAACAACGAGTTCTACGGACGCATACTACAGATGGGAGCCGGATTGGAGATTGTTTCACCCGAATCTGTACGTAATGAAATAGCTAAACGAGTGCAGGATTTAGCCGGTTTGTACTTTTAAATGAGATAAGGTGATGATTATTAGTTGCTTTTGACAAAAAATGTCGTAATCTTGTGAAAGAAGGTGTTAGATTCGTCAAAATTGGTCCGAATGGTTGAAAAATCGGGCATAATTCATATTAGAATGGAAGAAATGTCATAATCTCAGGCAAAAAGGCATTTGATTTTCTAAAATCACTCCAAATTATTGAATATCAGCTCTTATTCAAATTAGAACTAAAGGATTGAGGAATGGTTCCAAAATGATAGGAACCATTATACTTATGGCAGATTGATTTTATTTGCGAAAAACTTACTAATTTTGCAGCGTCAAACATCGATACCACCTCGGAGTTGACGCTGCAAATCGTTGGTGGGGTACAAGAACAAAACGCATGGAAACACTAAAAAAGAAACGTCTATGACAGAAAATGACCGTTGGATGTTGGTTGCTGCTATCTGTTCAACTGTCGGTACAGCCATCACAGCTTACTTCGCAGGAAAAAAGTAATACAAACTTGCCGGATTGGTTCCAAATTGGAAGGAACCAATACACTTGAAGAACGCTTAGGTAGAACGATAAAAACACTGTAACTTTGCATCGCAAATTCGATAGAGTAGTTTTTGTTTATACATTATTTTATTTATCACAAAAGAGGTGGCGGCCTATTCCGCTGAACAAAAAACAAAATCGAACGAAGATGAATACAACACTCGCACTCGTTGCCGCAAAGGCTCTACCAACCCTCTCGGGCAGTTCTCTCACCTACAACCCTGAGAAGAACGTTTACCTCACCCTTGGTTACACCAGCGCAGCTGGAAACACCTACTACAAGGCAATTCGAATCTCAGACCGATTGGCCGTGTACTACCACATAGGTGAAGGCTACGCTCACACCTTTCTGAACGGCATCACGCTCTTCGCATGGAACGGCCAGAAAGCAACCATCATCGCACAGAAGTTTTGGGGTGGTTGCAACTGGAGATGCTTCAATGAGCGTACAGCCAAAGAAGAAAGCATCATCATGCTGAAGAATTTCCTTGCAGGACAGGCAAAGGCGATGGGAAGTGTCATCGCTGACAGCCAACTGCTCGCTTTTTCCAGAAGCATGATTGAAGAAACTCAGCAGAAGTTGCTTCGGTAACTCGGAAAAAAAGAGAGAAACAACAACCAAAGTTACAAACCAAGAAAATAGACAAGAAGATGGCATCACTTACAAAAGCAATCAACAAAGACTTGTTCGACAAGATCCTGCCAACATTTGGCAACCCAAGAGTTCACGTTCTTGTGTGGGACGAAGGTCAGAAGATGTTCCTCTGCGATGAGTACGAAAGCGCAAGCGGGCATCGATACTACAAAGGTGTGCGATTCTGCGACCGCATCGTCGTAGTGGAGAAGGTGGGACTTTACCACAACTGCACCTACATCGACGGCATTGAGGTCTATGCCTTCAACGGAAGAAGACTAGAGCTCGTCCAGAAGAGAGACTATGACAAGACGTTCCGCAACGAAGAGTTCATCCGTCAGGAGTCAGAAACAATGGTGCGCAACTACTTCGAAGGCGTTCTGAAGGCACAGCGATCATCTATGCCACAGGAACAACTCGAAGCACAAGCCAAAGGTATCGTCGAAGGTTGCTACAAGAGCTTCCTTGACAGCGACTTCAACACACGTCTCACTCAAATCCTCCCACAAATCGAACAGAAGTAGGATATGCATAACACACAGATAGACCCACAGAACCACGAGCAGCAGCTTGCATACGAGCTTGTTGCTAACACAAACTCCAGCTTCTTCCTCACAGGACGTGCTGGTACAGGTAAGACAACCTTCCTTCACAACGTGCAGAAGTTGGTAGGGAAGCAGTTCATTACCCTTGCACCAACGGGTGTGGCAGCCATACTTGCAGGTGGAGACACAATTCATTCTTTCTTTGGCCTTCCGATGGAAGTTTGCACTCCGGGAACTAGCGGAAAGATGAACGATGTGAAAATACTCACCCTTCTCCATGCAGATACGATCATCATCGATGAGGTGTCGATGGTAAGATGTGACGTAATGGATGCCATCGACTACACCATGCGCAAGGTGCTCAGAAACACCATGCCATTCGGAGGCAAGCAGATGATCTTCGTTGGCGACATGTTTCAATTGCCTCCCGTAGTGAAGCAAGGACCAGAAAAAGACCTGTTGAAGGATCTGTACAATACGGACGACTTTTTCTTCTACAAGTCGGAAGTCATCAAGCGCATGCGACTCGTGAAGATAGAGTTTCAAAAGGTGTATCGTCAGGATGATGAACACTTCATTCACATTCTGGAGAACGTGCGCATGAACAAGGTGACACCGGAGGACATCATGCACCTTAATGGTCGTGTACACGCACCAAACGAGGGGGATGGTGCAGTCATTACCTTGGCATCCATCAACGACACCGCTGACAAGATCAACCTTCAACGTCTGGAGGAAATTGATTCGGAGGAGTTTGTGTACGAAGGAACAGTTGATGGTATTTTTGAGGAGAAGCGTTTCCCTGTGGAGTTGAAGCTTCGTCTAAAAGTTGGCGCTCAGGTGATGTTCACACGCAACGACCAACAGAAACGTTGGGCAAATGGAACACTGGGAAAAGTGACAAATCTCACTAAAGACGAGATATGTGTCACACTCAACAGTGGGGGGACATACATTGTGCCTTGCTGCTCATGGGAATCGTACAGTTACGACTACAACAAGGAGGAGAACAAGATAAAGAAGGAACTGACCGGTACCTTCACCCAGTACCCTCTGAAGTTGGCATGGGCGATAACGGTGCATAAGAGTCAGGGAATGACCTTCGATAAACTTTCACTTGACTTGAGTAGAGGAATGTTTGCTGCCGGACAACTCTACGTCGCACTAAGTCGTGTGCGTACATTGGAAGGTCTTTTTCTTACAAAAAACGTTATTCCTCAGTATGCCTACACTAGTCGTGAAGTTCTCGATTACGCAAGTGAGTATAACAATGAGCGACAGATTGGTAACGAAATTGCGAGCGGCAAGGCCGTCTATGGGGCTCTTCGGCAGAATGACTACGACGAGGCTGCTAAGCAGTACCTCATGCTTGTGGCAAAGAAAGCAGAGGAGGGTGACATCAAGGAGGCGATGCAGCAGGCAAAGCGTTTTTGGGACATACTGGTATGTGACGAGCACCTGTATGGTTCAATAGAGGAAGTACCGGAAAGGCTTCTTCACACAAGTCATTGTGATACAACGTTCATTGCAGCTTTGTTGAGCCTTTACGCCCAGAAGTACGAGGATGCCTTGACTCTCATCGATGAGGTAATGGAAGGACATCAATGTGCAGAGGCTCTGTATATCAAGTCGCGTGCCTTGGCAAAACTTGAACGTTTCATGGAAGCTGATGATATCAACTGCCAGCTAGCAAACGTGTTTGAGATGGCAACACCTGATGCAAAGGTGCTTTTCATGATTGCCATGCTCAACGAGATGCACATAGGAGAACCGGGACTTGACCTCATGCGAAAGTTGGTGGAGGCACGTCCAACGTACGATCTCGGCATTCTTGCTTTGCGCACATTAATGCAGAGACATGGTTTGCAACTTGACAAGTTGTCAGATAGCAACTGTGAGTTGGTAGATCTTTTCAATTCTGATGTTCCAAAAGAAGAGTTTCTTTTCCAACTGAAGGTATGTCGTGAAAAAGCACCTAAGGCAATCTCTTACTTGATTCGACGAATCAAGAAGCAAGAGTTTAGCGAATGACAAGAAAAGAAGAGATAAATATAAACCGATAATCTCTTGGCCATAAAATGGCCATAATTTTATTTTTTTGTTGAAATGAAAACCGATGCCGAAAAGATTGATATTTTTGTGGCCGCCAATCTGGCTTTAAAGGTTTAAGGGAAACTGTTGTATGAAGAATCTATTCCATTTCGACGAGAGAACGAGATATATTGGCGGTATCGTCAAACACTTTTTGTATTTGCACTATCGTAATCTGTCAACCACTGTTTGAAATCTGAATGGTGATAACGCAAACGACACAATTACAGAATAGGTGTTACGGATATGAACAACGAAACGGCATACGTTGTGTATAATAGCGGTCATTCTGTTTGGTCGTGTTTTTTACTGGTGCCGGCGGCGGCGGACACGATTCGGTTGTGGTATTTGTTAATGGAATACAAATACAATTGTTGCCCGCATTCGAGTGGTTTAGTTGGCGTTTTTTCTTTTGGGATTTTGTGGAAACCAACCCTTTTTCACGCGCTGCTCTTGTTGGTAAAGTTCTCCAATGCTCCAAAACGAACTGAATGCAAATACACCTGCCAAGGTGCTGAGAATCATGCTTTCAAGAAATAGCGACAGTGCTGTTCCTGCCAATCCTGCAATAAGGAATGCCCACCAGCACCGCTTGCCGAAATGATATTCGGTTTTTATCACCAGCGGGTGAAACAGACCGATTATTAAAAAAGTGGCAATACCAATGATGACTCCTGAAAAATTCATTTTTGTAGAGTATTAAACGTTACATGTTGTCTTTTGGATACCTGCTTTAACTTCAAGGGGAGGAAATCTGAAGATTTCCTCCCCTTGTTATAAAATGTTTTTGGATTTCAACTGCTGTTACTGAGCCAATATCAAAATTGCATTATGTTCGGCTTTAACCACTCCGGCAAGTATATCGAAATAAAGGGTTTCGTTTCCGTTGTTCACTATGCGAATTTTGCCTTTTTTCAATGCAGAGATGATTGGAGCGTGGTTGTTCAGTATTTCGAACAGTCCGTCGATGCCCGGAAGCTGAACCAGTCTGGCATCACCTTCGTACAGGGTAGCGTCCGGTTTTATGATTTTTACGTCCATGGTGTGCAATTTTAATCTTTAATCTTATTTGTTAGCTTCTGCAATCAGTCTTTCGCCCTTTTCGATGGCTTCTTCGATAGTGCCGACCATGAGGAATGCCTGTTCCGGCAGATAGTCTACATCACCGTTGAGAATCATCTTGAAGCCCTTTATGGTATCTTCGATGTTCACGAATTTGCCTTCCAGACCGGTGAATGCTTCGGCAACGAAGAACGGTTGCGACAGAAAGCGCTGTACGCGGCGTGCACGCGAAACCACGAGTTTGTCCTGATCGGAAAGTTCTTCCATACCGAGGATGGCGATGATATCCTGAAGTTCGTTGTAGCGCTGGAGAATTTCCTTCACGCGTTGAGCGGTGTTGTAGTGTTCTTCACCAACCACGTCGATGCTCAATATACGGGATGTTGAATCCAACGGGTCAACGGCCGGGTAGATACCGAGTTCGGAAATCTTACGGCTCAATACCGTCTGTGCATCCAAGTGTGCGAATGTGGTTGCGGGAGCAGGGTCTGTCAAGTCGTCGGCAGGTACGTAAACGGCCTGTACCGATGTGATGGATCCGCGTTTTGTGGAAGTGATGCGTTCCTGCATGAGACCCATTTCCGTTGCCAGAGTGGGCTGGTAACCAACGGCCGAAGGCATACGTCCCAAAAGTGCCGATACTTCGGAACCTGCTTGGGTGAAACGGAATATGTTGTCGATGAAGAGGAGGATGTCGCGTCCGCCGGTTTTTTCATCACCGTCGCGGTAGTATTCTGCAAGGGTAAGACCTGCAAGGGCAACACGTGCACGTGCACCGGGAGTTTCGTTCATCTGACCAAACACCATAGTACATTTCGAATCCTTGAGGGCTTCTGGGTCTATTTTGCTGATGTCCCAGCCGCCTTCTTCCATGCTCTTTACGAAGTTGTCGCCGTATTTTATAACGTTAGCTTCTATCATTTCGCGGAGAAGGTCGTTGCCTTCGCGGGTACGTTCACCAACGCCGGTGAATACCGACATGCCGCTGTATTTCTTTGCAATGTTGTTGATGAGTTCCTGAATAAGCACTGTCTTACCTACGCCGGCACCGCCGAACAAGCCGATTTTACCGCCTTTGAGGAAGGGCTGGATAAGGTCGATTACCTTGATACCGGTGTACAATATTTCCTGGCTGGTGGAAAGGTTTTCAAATTTTGGAGGTTCGCGGTGGATTCCGTAGCGTTTTTCATGTTCGGGCTGGTTCATGCCGTCGATGGTTTCGCCTATTACGTTGAACAGACGTCCGTTGATGTTTTCACCAACAGGCATTGAAATCGGGCCGCCCAGAGAAGTTACTTCCATGCCACGCTGCAGACCGTCGGTGGTATCCATCGCAATGGTACGCATGGTGTTCTCTCCAATGTCGTGCTGGCATTCAAGGATTACTTCATGTCCGTCGGCTTTCTTTACCGATAAGGCGTCATAAATATCGGGAAGCTGTTCCCCGTCTTCGAAAGTTACATCTACCACAGCTCCAATGATTTGTGATATTTTACCTTTGCTATATTTTTCCATGTTTTACAATGTTTTTATTCTTGATTTAGAGTTGCGAAATTACGATTTTTTTTTTGATTATGGAAATTTTTTTTCAAAAAAATATTATTGTCTTTTGCAAATTGCTGATTTATATCAGTTTATATATTTTACCGGGAAGGAATTTACACACGTTTTTCAGCTCCAAAGTTAGCAATATTTTGGCAATTTTGGGTAAAGATAGATCGCATAGCGAACTAATTTCGTCTATCGTGAGTTCTTTGTGCAGGAGAAGCAGGTCGTAGATGGTTTTTTCGTCAGTTTTCAGGTCTTCAAACATTTTTTGCTGTACAGCCTTGCCTTTGCCGGTGCGGTGCCATCCGGTAATGTAGAACAGGTCGTCGGCGGATTGCAGGAGACTGGCTTTGTTGCTCTTTATCAGGGTGTTGCAACCTTCGGAGTAAATGTCGTTGGTGCGTCCTGGTACTGCAAATACGTCGCGGTTGTAGCTGTTGGCTATCTCGGCAGTAATCAGTGCTCCGCCTTTCTTTGCTGCTTCCACCACAACTACGGCATCGGCAAGTCCTGCTATGATGCGGTTGCGTGCGGGAAACAGCCGTGAGTCCGGTTTCACGCTGCTCGGGAATTCTGTCACCAGTCCGCCGTGTTCGAGCATCTCTTTGGCGAGATTCCGGTGCTCGGCAGGGTAGATGTGGCTCAAACCGTGTCCGAGAATACCCACGGTTTCGAGTCCGTTGCTGAGAGCCGCCCTGTGTGCACATCCGTCGATGCCGTAGGCCAGGCCGCTCGTAACCAAAATGTTCTCGCTGCTGAGGTCCTTTACCAGCTCTTCGGTGAACGACCGTCCGTATTCGGTGGCTTTCCGGGTCCCCACGATACTGACTATTTTCGTGGCGTTAAGGTCGGAAGTGCCTCTGTAGTAAAGCAATACCGGAGTGTCGGAACAGTCTGCCCGTTTCAGGCGTTGCGGAAATCTGTCATCATCGAAGAAAAGCACTTCTATTTTGTTTTTTTCGACGAATTCTAATTCCTTTTCCACGTCGGCGAATATTGATTTTGAAAGTATGTGCTCGACAATTTCGCGTTTTCCGAAGGCTGCTTCGAGAGCCTTGCGGTTTTCCTTGAAAAGACACTCCGGGTCGGGGTAAAATTCAAGAATCTGCCGGGCTGTCTTGCCGCCTACACCGGGAATGAACGTGAGTGCAATCTGGAAAAATCTGTCCATGGTCAAAGTGTTGGGTTATGGTATAAGGTGTTTTCTTTTTCTGTCTCTTCGGCAAGGTATGCGAGCATGGCGTACGAGCTGCCGAGATTGTTGTTGGCGGTCTGCGGATTCTGCCAGCATGCAGAGGTTATGCCTTCTTCCGTTTGAGGAACCGGCTGCTGACAGCCGTCAACGTGCATGTTGTACCATGATGTCTGTTTCAGGATCCATTCGCCGTCCATATAATATATGTGATATGTCTTTCTGATGAGGCTTCCGGGGACAATGTCACGCATGCCGGTTTCTTCTTCAACTTCGCGTATGGCAGCGGCAGCAAGCGTTTCGCCGTCTTCAACCTTGCCTTTGGGCAAATCCCAGCGTCCGTTTCTGTAAATCAGCAGCTTGTCTCCAGAGGAGTTTTCTACGATGCCGCCGGCCGCCTTGATGAGTCTGAAAAATTTGAGACACTCCCTCAAAACCGCTTTCAGAGGACGGTGGCATACAACCACGATGTTCTTTTCCGGTTCGGTTTGCAGAAATTCTTCAAAAACATGATTTAAATTTTCATCAGACATGAAAAAAATTTTTTTCTTGCGGGCAAAACGGCAGATTTTTTCCTCCGAAGAGACAAAATTCACGAAATTGAACCTGAAAAATGCTATGAAACTGTCCATGTTTTTTGTTAAAATTGATTGTTGTAAATGCTGATAATCAATGATATTTGAAAAAGAAAACAAAAAAAACAAAAAAAATATTTTTGTGTTGGCAAAAATACGTATTTTTGCAATATGAAACAAATGAAAGAAATAGCAGAACTGACAGCGAAAAACCTGCTCAAGGTGAGAGCAGTGAAATTGAACAACGAAAATCCCTTTACGTGGGCATCTGGACGCAAGTCCCCGATTTATTGCGACAATCGTGTAACCCTTTCTTATCCTGAAATCAGGACGTTTATCCGTCAGTCGTTTGTCAATGTCTTGACCGAACGGTTCGGCGATGTTGATGTGATAGCCGGCGTGGCTACAGGCGGCATAGCACAGGGCGCCCTGGTTGCACAGGAATTGGGAAAACCGTTCGTTTACGTGCGTTCGGAAGAAAAGAAGCACGGACTTACGAACCAGATTGAAGGGGAAATAAAATCCGGACAGTCGGTGGTTGTAATAGAGGACTTGGTTTCTACCGGAAAAAGCAGTCTGATAGCAGTAAGAGCCCTTCGCGAACGTGGCTGCAAGGTGAAAGGCATGGCGGCCATATTCACCTACGGACTGGCTGTGGCAGCAGAGAACTTCGCAAACGAAGATGTCGAATTGGTCACCCTCACCAACTACGATACATTGCTCAAAGTCGCCATCGAAGAAGATTACGTTTCGCAAGCCGACCAGAATTCTTTGAGCATGTGGCGCGAAAATCCCGAAAAATGGTCTGAAGACCATATCAATGCAACCCTTTAAATCAGAACTTCCTCTTTATGAAAATAGAAAGTAAAAAGACCACCATAAACGCTCCGGCAGAAAAGGTCTATGCGTTTGTAAGTGATTTCAACAATTTCGGCAAGATGCTGCCTCCGCAGGTGGAAGGCTGGCAGACCGACGGAGAAAAATGCTCGTTCAAGGTGAGTGGTTTCATGCAGATAACTCTGGCCATGACTGAAAAAATCCCTTGCTCCAGAGTCGTGGTAGCTCCAGATGCCGCAGGTTCTTCACCGATACCGGCAAAAGTTATTTTCACCATCGACGGTCAGGGCACGCAGTCCGTCGCCCGAATCACGGTGGATGTGGATGCTCCGGCAGTGGCTCTCATGATGATAAAGAAGAAACTTCAGGATGCCATCGACCTCGTTGCAGACCAACTGAAATACTTTATTGAAAATCAGCAAAACTGAAATGTCATGACAATACAGGTAAAAGACAGGAAATTCCGCCCGTATATGCTGGCCGGAGAAATTTCGGAAATAGTTGACAATGTGGCAAAACAGATCAGCAACGACTTGCGCGACAAGAATCCCTTGTTTTTGGGAATTCTGAACGGAAGTTTCGTTTTTGCCGCCGATCTGATGAGAGCATTGGACTTTGATGCCGAAATTTCGTTCGTGAAATTTTCTTCATATACCGGAACCTCATCGACAGGAAAAGTAAAACAGCTTATAGGTTTCAACGAGTCCCTGCAGGGTCGTACAGTTGTCGTAGTCGAAGATATCATCGATACCGGAATATCAATGGAACACATGCTGGAACAGCTGAGAGCCGCACAGGTGGCCGACGTGAAAATCTGCACTTTCTTCTTCAAACCGGGAAAGTTCCAGAAAAATTACAAAATAGATTATATCGGAAAATCCATCTCCGATGACTTTATTCTGGGTTACGGGCTGGATTACGACGGCTTGGGAAGGACACTCAAAGATATTTACGTCGTGGACAACGATTAGAGATTTTTTTTCGCACCGCATACTCCCGAATTTCGGGAGTTTTTTTGTAAAAGATGTCGTTTGAGATTCCGATTGAGTGTCTGGACGTGTTGTGAATTTGAAAATTTTTGAAATGTAAAAAATTGTAATACAGTTTGTTGTAAAAATATTTCAGAATAAATTAGGATAATTGAAAAAAAATCAGTAATTTTGCAAAACCGAAATGATGGGGTATTAGCTCAGTTGGCTAGAGCGTTTGACTGGCAGTCAAGAGGTCATCGGTTCGATTCCGATATACTCCACGCATCAATAAAAACAAAAACATATATGCGACTGTAGCAATACAGTCGCTTTTTTGTTTTCATGGCCGGACGGGATTCAGGTTATTGTCGAACAGGTCGGCAATATCGAGTGGCTTTTCCAGAAAAACAGTACTTATCCCGACAGAGGCGGCGCCTTCGGTGTGCTTTTTGCAGTCGTCTATGAACAGGGTTTCGGAAGGATTCAGTCGGCAACGTTGCAAAATTGTCGTGAATATTTCGGGAGACGGCTTCCGCAGTTTCAGGTCGCAGGAAAAGAACGTCCGTGTGAAGACGGTTCCGAAAAAATCATACCCCATACGGCCGTTTATGTAGTTCCTGAAAAAATCCGCATTCACCACATCGCTGTTGCTGAGCAGAAAAAGGTCGTACTTCACGGAAAGTGCTTCCAAAAGTTTTCCGTGAGATGCGGGAAAATCCGCAATCAGAGTGTTCCACGCATCGAAAATGTTTTCATCGGATATGTCACACGAAAAAGCACTGCGCACTTCGTCGCAAAACTCCGACGGAGAAATGAGATTTTGTTCGAATTCCTTGGTGAGCCCGAGTTCGTAGAGATGTCTGTACGGTCGGTCGGTGTTTTTTACGCCGAACGATTTGAACTTGTCGTCCATCATGTTGAGGTCAAGGGTGATTATTGGACCGCACAGGTCGAAAATGATGTTTTTTATCATGTCAGGTAGTGCTGAGTGTTGTCAGAAAATGTTTTGTCGTGTTTGTGAAATTGGTCGGATTGTCCGCCTGAACCCAGTGTCCGGCATTTTCGATTTCGCACAAGGTCATGTTGCTGAAAAAGGGTTTGACGGATTCGTAGTCCGACATCCGGACATATTCCGAGTTGCTGCCTTTGGCAACCATGACAGGAATGCGTATGTTTTTTTCGAAACGTATGCTGCCCGCCAGCAGGTCTCTGTCCCTTGAAATGACAGGAGCGTTGAATTTCCAGCATGGAACATCGCCGTTAAACGAAAGTGATTTCTGCAACAGACATGAATACTGGTACGGAAAATTGAATTTCGAGAGGAAGTTTCCGGCGCTGGTGTGGTTTTTCAGCGGGGGCAGTGGACAGCCAATGAAATCCAAGACTTTTGAAATGTCGGGGTTGGCAGCGGAAGAATTCGGAAGCATGTCCACGGCAACGAGAGCCGAGAGGCAGCCGGGGTCGTCGGCAAGCATCCGGAAGGCGATTTTCGCACCGTAAGAATGAGCCACTACAAAAGGCATAATTATATTGTTTTCTCTGAAAAAATCAGACAAAATTCCGGCAGTTTCAGAAAAATTCAGCGAGTTTGTGAACATGGATTTTCCGTGGTTCGGCAAATCAACGATAAAGACGTGAAAATCATCGGCAAAGCTTTTTGTAAACGGAATCCAATAATCGGAACACCCCATGATTCCATGAAGAAAAACAAGTGGCCTGCCGCAGCCGAATTCACGAAAAAAAATTTTTTTGTTGCACATGTCAAAAATAAATGCTAATTTTGCAAATTGTTTTGCAAAGTTACGATATTTCTGCAAAATGATGAAATTTAAATGTAAACAATTGATTATAAACGTATTAAATTCATAAAACATGAAGTACATACTCATAATAATAGCCGCAGTTTTCGTAAACAACGTGGTTTTGGCACAGTTTTTGGGCATTTGCCCGTTCTTGGGGGTTTCCAAAGATGTGAAAAGCTCCCTCGGTATGGGTGGGGCAGTGCTTTTCGTGATGCTCATAGCTACATTGGTGACATATCTGGTTTACCAATATGTTCTGGCAGGTCTGGGTTTGGAATACATGCAGACTATTGCCTATATCCTGATAATAGCGGGTTTGGTTCAGATGGTGGAGATAATTCTGAAAAAGATTGCTCCGAGCCTGTATCAGACATTGGGAATTTTCCTCCCGCTCATAACGACCAACTGTGCGGTGCTTGGCGTAGCTATTTCGGTGATACAGAAAGACATGACACTGCTCGAGAGCATCACATACGCTGGCGGCATTGCCATAGGCTTCACGCTTGCACTTGTGATTTTTGCGGGCATACGTGAACGTTTGGCGCTTGCAAGAGTTCCCAAAGGCATGGACGGAACACCGATAGCTCTTGTTACTGCCGGTATTTTGGCCATGGCGTTCATGGGTTTTTCCGGTTTGGTTTGAAAAATGTTCTTTTGAGGGTCAAAAATGCTCTGAAAATGAATTTTTTACTGAAAAAAACAGGTGAAATTTAATTTTTTTTGAAGAAAGTGTAAGTTTTATATAGTTGATTTTTAGCAACTTAATAAAAAAAATCAAAAAAAATACTTTTTTTTGGTTTTAGTATCCAAAAATGTTGTATCTTTGCAAAAGTTAATTCACAAAAATAGATTAAATTTTTAAAATCACAAAGAGATGAAAAAAGTAATGTTTGTATTGGCAGTAGCCGGTATGTTTGCTTTCGCAGCTTGCAACAGCAACGCTCCTGAAGCAACTGAAGACACAGTAGCACCCGAAGCAACTGAAGAAGTTGCTCCTGCAACAGAAGAAGCTGTAGCAGAAGAAGCTGTAGCAGAAGAAGCTGTAGCAGAAGAAGTTGCTCCTGCAACAGAAGAAGCTGCTAAATAAGTTGTTAAGGCTTAAGCAAGAAAAAGAGGATTTGTGTTACACAAACCCTCTTTTTTCGTTTATGTAAAAGTGAAAGTCATTGATGATGAAAAAAACAAAATTTGCGATATTGCTATTTCTGGGTGCGTGTTTGTGCACATTTGCACAGCATGGAGGCAATGCAAGTTTTGAAATAGTGGAAAACTCTATCCGAGAGTTTCTTTTCAGTATCCGGATAAGTGATTTCGATACAATAACTTCGGGGAATTATACCAGACTTTTCATTGATGAGGATTACACAACGGGATTTTTTTCGGGAGAACCGGAATTGCCCGTCCTCCATAAAATAATAGCCGTTCCGGAAAAAGCAACTCCCCAACTTGTTTTTCATGACAATGGTACGAGGGTTATTACACTGAGCAGAAAAGTTTTCCCCATACAGACAAGCGGATTCAAAAACAGGGATACGGGAATTTTCTGCATGAACTCCAAAATATACGGCAGCGCCGAAGTCTACGGCAACGACTTGGTAAGGCTTTCACCGATGGGGATTTTCCGCAATCTGCGACTGTACAGAATCACCGTTTCACCATTTGAATACAATCCGGTAAAAAACAAACTGATTCTTCATGACGATATTTCAGTGGAAGTGCGGTTCGACGGTGCCGATTACGGTGAAACGAAACGCAGGCTGCAGCAGACCGCAGGCCTTTATAATTTTTCGGGAATTGCAAATAGGAGCGTTTACGAAGACATGCTTGCACGGAATACGGTCGCTCCCCGTTATTTGATTGTGGCTCAGGATACTTTCCGGAATTCTTTGCTGGAATTTGCACGGTGGAAACGTCAGGAGGGATTCGATGTTGAATTTTTGATTCCTTCACAGAATTCGACTCCCGACAGCATCCGTGATTTGCTGAAAGATATGTACCTCCATTCAACTCCCAAGAATCCGGCACCTGTGTTTGTAACGATTGTCGGAGATACAAACCATGTCGGTACTTTTGAAGGGAAGGTCAGTGTGCAAGGAATCGGCCGGCACAACACCGACCTGTATTTTGCCGAATATACGGGAGATTTCTACCCGGATGCACTTGTGGGAAGGATTTCGGTGGCCGATACTGCGGAACTGCGTCATGTTTTGCAGAAAATATTGAAATACGAGAAATACCACCTGCAGGATACGGATTATCTGCAGCGTGTGATTCAGGTGGCAGGGCAGGAAGCCCGTCGGCCGGCACCAACAACGACCAACGGCACGGTAAACTATGTGAAAGACGTTTGCTCTGCACGAAATGCGAGCCTCGATACAATTTGTTTCTACAATCCTGCATCAGGAATGCAGTTGGAAGATATCGTACGGGAAATTTCTGAGGGAGCATCGCTGCTATATTATACCGCACATGGTGACAGGAATGGCTGGCTGAGACCGAATTTCAACACGTCAATTGCTGATACTCTCGGCAACGCCGGTAAATATTTCTTTTCGGTAAACAATTGCTGCCTTTCGAACAGCTTTTCCAGTGAGGTGTGTTTCGGGGAAAAATTGTTGCGACTGCACAATGCTGGTGCCATAGGCGTAATTGGTGCAACCAATGAAACTTTGTGGGACGAAGATTACTATTGGGCTGTCGGAGCCAAATATCCCTTCGAACTTAATCCCCGATACGACAGCACAAGCATGGGGACATTCGACCGTTTGCTGCATGTTCACGGAGAAAGTTATGTCCAGACAGTTCCCACACAGGCACAGATGCTTCAGGCAGGCAATTTTGCCGTTGCTCAGAGCGGTTCGCCTTACGAAAACTACTATTGGGAAATCTACAGCCTGCTCGGCGATCCTTCTACGATGCCCTATGTGGGAATACCGCAGAAAATAAACCTTGTCGTTCCCGACAGTTTGCCAGTGGGGACATCACGGATAGACTTGCAGGGAACGCCGTTCGCAAGAGTATCTGTTTTGCAGGATACCGATTTGTTGCTTTCTGCAACCTTGGACGCAACGGGAATGCTTTCTGCAGACCTGTCGCGACCGATTGACTCCGGATTACTGCTGGTTACGGCAACGGCACAATTTTTCCGTCCGCGCACCGATACGGTAAGGACTTACATCTCTGTCCGTCCGAAACTCATAGTAAATGGCGTGACCTTGCAGAATGTTCAGCAGAACGGAAATCTTGTTGCCGGAAGGACATATTCCATTGATGCGGAATTACTGAATGCAGGCAGTGCCGCATCCGAAAACGCAGTCCTGTCGCTTCTTTCGCTTGATGGAAAGTGCTTTGTGTTAATGAATTATCGGCAAGCAGATACCGTTTTGCCGCAGAACAGGCTGTTTGAACAGAATGTCGCAACGATTTCCGTTGCCCCGAATGTCGTGGACGGCGATATACTGCACGTAAAGTTCTTGATTCAGGAAAACGGAGACACGTCGTTTGCTCACACTTATGCCTTTGTCGTCGAAAATTCGAACCTCGGACTTGGCGTGACCGAGTTCCGCAAAGACGGGACACTTGTGAAAATGCTTCAGAAGGATTCTGTGTATGCCATGAAAATACCTGTGGTGAATTTTGGTACACAAATATCTGATACATTGCAGATTATGCTTAAACTCGATACCGTAGTGGCACAATGTCTTTCGGCTGATACTTTCCGGCTGCTCCCGATAGTGCCGCAGCAGGCAGATACGGCAGATTTCCTGATCAGGGTAAATGACGTGAGAAAGAATAAACTTGAGGCCGAAATATGTGTTGCTGATGCGGATACGATTTTCCGTTATTCGGAAGTGTATCCGTTGAACCGGGCATTGGAAGATTTCGAAACCGAGGATTTTACCAGATTTGCATGGGATACGACGTATGTAAATACGTGGACGACCGATACCTCCAGTGCACACGGAGGACGTTTTTCGGCACGCAGTTCGAATATACATGATAGGCAGCGCAGTATGATACAAATTACGCTCGACGTGCTTGCCGACGACACGCTGTCGTTCTATGCAAAGGTCTCTTGTGAACGCGGGGCCGATTATCTGTATTTCTATATTGACGGTAACCGTGAAGGATTGTGGACGGGAAATGTTGATTGGCAGAAATGCTCGTTTCCGGTTCCGCAGGGCAGACACACGTTTCTCTGGAAATACGAAAAGGACGACTCGTATTCCGCAGGAAGCGACTGCGCATGGATTGACGACGTCGATTTTCCGTTTTCCCGCTTGGATTCCAACTATCGTCCGCAGCAAACGGAAAACATTCCGAAAACAGAAACTCTCAGATTTAAAATATTCCCCAACCCGGTTAAGGAAGTTCTTGCGATGGAAAATTTTGAAAATGAGATGGTTGAAATTGACGTGTACACGGCTTTGGGGCAAATGGTTGATAAAATTAGCGTAAAACCCTGCGAATCCATATACTACAATACCTCGAATCTGCGTTCTGGAACATACACTTTGATACTGCATAACAATAAAAAACTGTCCGTTGAAAAAATAACCGTTGCAAAATAGCATGAATCACTACTTGTACATACAATACAGCCATTTCCCCGACGACACGACAAAGAGTCAGCAGGGGGCAGCGACGGATACGGGCATTGTTGCCGGAGGAAAACAGCACGGTGACACTTCGGCCATTGTCCGGAAGACAGGAAAAACACGTGTTTCGAAAAACGCAGATACCTCTTTGGTAAAGAAAACACATCAACAGCCTGCCGGACCTGTCTCCATTCAGGAATCCGGACAGGAGCAACAGCAGCAATATCCGTTGCACCCCCCGTATCAGGTGCTTGACACCGAAGCCGTTGCGGAGTATGACTCGCTTGAAGTCTTTTATGCCGACACCGTTTTTGCAAAGTATGATACTGTGATTTACAGAGAAAGTATTCTGGAAGGACATGCCTGTCCGGTAGTGGATGGCATGAGTCCACGCAGTCAGAACTCACAGCCTAACTGGATATTTATCATTCTCCTTATAGTTACATTCGCCCTTGTAAAATTAATACGGGGCTTTTACGGAAGCATTCAGGAAATACTGGTTGCATCGGTAAACAAGATACGGCTTAACCTGCAGCTACGGCAGAACAATTTTGCCAAGCCTCAGGTGGAAACGATTACCGTACTGCTTTACACTTCGGTGCTGGCGATGCCCGTGTTCCTGCTCATGAACGAGTACGGCACGGCTTTCGTCAATACCGGCATATTTAATTACCTTATCGTGTGGATGTCGATGTTCCTGTTTGTGTTGTTGAAAATAGGAATCATGCGGCTTTTGGGAAATGTGTTCAGTTGCAACATAAGCACTGCGGCATACATAGCCAACACCGATATTTACAACGTGCTGAGCACCGCCGTCCTCATTCCCATGGTACTTACGGCCTGTTATTCCAACCTGCCGGTGATGAACATGGTTTATGTGATGGGAATTTTTGCGGCAGCAATGTTCGTGTTCAGATTGCTTCGCGGAACCATACTCATATTTGCGGAATCGCAGATTTCGAAACTGTACCTGTTTTACTATGCAGTTGTCGTGGAAATAGTCCCGCTGCTTATTTTTGGAAAAATATTATTAATATTCTGAAAAAATATACGAAATGGAATTAAATGAAGATTTAAAAAAACTTGTTTTTGAGAAATCCGACCTGAAACAATCGGTATATGCGGCCACTAAGGAAACTTTTGAACTCTTTCGCAAGACGACCGAAGAACTTATACTCCTATTCAAGGAAAAAGCAAGGGAAGAGAACAATAAAACTGCTTTTGAATTCAAGAACCGCGGTGATTTCGGATTCGAAGTGAAATTTGCAGGTGATGTGCTGATTTTTGTGATGCACACGAACATATTCGAGTTCTCGCGTGACCATGAAGTAATGAGAACACAGTACATAAAAGATGATCCACGGCGTTCCTACTGCGGAACCATACGTATATATAACTTCCTTGCAGACTCTTTCGCCTACGAACGCGATGCTGATATAGGATACATGATAGGAAGAATCTTCATAAACAACGAACGCCACTACTTCATTGAAGGCAAACGCGAACTTGGCATGCTCTACAATAATTTCAACAAAGCCGAAATTTCGGAGCAGTCTGTACAGAACATCATAGAGTCGGCAATAACGTATACTACCAATTTTGACCTCTTAAATCCGCCTTACGATGAGGTAAAATTGGTTTCCGTGGCCGAAATGAGAGAGAGTTTTGACCGGAAATCAATGGTTACTGCAAAACGCTTAGGGTTTCGTTTTCAGCAAGATACAGAGTGATTGAAAAAAAAATTGAAAAAAAATTGAAAAAAATTTGGTCAGTTCGAAAAATGTTAGTAATTTTGCACTCGCTTTTCGGCACTGGAAATAATTGAAAAGTTGTTTGAAAAAATCCGGAGCAGCGAAGCAAAATCGGTCCGTTCGTCTAGTTGGTTAGGACGCAAGATTTTCATTCTTGAAATCGGGGGTTCGAGTCCCCCACGGACTACGAAAATTTTTTAAAAGAATATGGCAAATCATAAATCATCAAAAAAGAGAATCCGTTCTACTGAAACAAGAAGAGTAGAAAATAGATATTACGCAAGAACTATGCGTAACGCTTTGCGCGATTTCAGAGCTTTGGAAGACAAGAACGAAGCTGTTGAACGCTTGCCTAAAATGGTTTCTATCATTGACAAACTGGCAAAACGCTCTGTAATTCACAAAAACAAAGCTGCTAACTTGAAATCGAAACTTGCCAAGAAAGTGAATGCTATGTAATATCTGTTACAGAAGAAATTAAATGGGGAAATTCGACTGAATTTCCCCATTTTTTTGTTGTTCCTGTTGCAATCCTTCAAATTCTCCGGTATTCCAGATATTGAAAATCCAAACCGGATTTCTCGTCGTGCATGATTTCCGATTGGGAAGCAATGGTGAAATCGTGCATACTGAATGACGGAAAAAATTTTTCGGCCTCAAAATTGCCGAATACTTTGGTTACATACATGGTTTGCACCAAATCGACGGCCTGCTCGTATATGCTTGCACCGCCGATAATGAAAATTTCCTCGTTTTCGGGACAAGCCATTATGGCTTCTTCCAGAGAATGTACAATTTCACAGCCGTCGAGACATGGGTCTGAATTTCGTGTGATTACGATGTTGCGACGGTTGGGAAGCGGCCGTTTGGGGAATGACTCGTAGGTTTTTCTGCCCATCACTATGCAGTGGTCGGTCGTGAGGGCTTTGAAACGTTTCAGATCGTCGGAAATGTGCCACAGAAGGTCATTGTCCTTGCCGATGGCCATGTTTTCGGAAAAAGCCACGATAATCGATATTTGTCTGTTGCCGAATTTTTGCATGATGTTTTAATTTTTGAAGATTTTTGTTGCCCGTTCGAATATTCCTGTCATGTAAGCAATGGCCATTCCGTAGTTGGAAACGGGTATTCCTGCATCGATGGCGGGTTTCAGGCGGCTTTCGAGCTGTTTTTTCGAAAGCACGCAGCCTCCGCATTGTATCACCATTTTGTAGTCGCTAAGCAGGTGCGGCAGTTCCGTCAGTCCGCTGATGAAGTCGAATTTGGGGTTCTTGCCTGTGAATTTCCGTATCAGGTTCGGTAGCTTTACGCGACCTATATCCTCGCAGGTGGCCTTGTGGGTGCACGATTCAAGCATGGCTATGGTGTCACCGTCTTCTATTGTTGCAAGTGTCGGTGTGCCGGTAATGTATTTGCCGAAGGGTCCTTTCTGCCGTGCCAGAACTATGCTGAAACTCGTGAGTGGAATTTCTTCGGGAACGATTTGTGAAACATACTTGAATACCTGACTGTCGGTGATTACAAGGTCGGGAGCGGAATCCATCGTTTTCAGCTGGTGTTCAAGTTCGGTTTCCTTGCACACGATGGCTACGGCATTGTTGTCCAAGATGTCTCGTATTACCTGAACCTGAGGCAGAATGAGCCTTCCTTCGGGTGCAGAAGAATCGATGGGCGTTACCAGAAGGATTTTTTCGTCGGCATTTATGATGTCGCCGAGCAGAGAGCTGGAAATGTAGGCCGATTCGGGAATGCTTTCGCGTATTGCGGCGAGCATGCTTTCACGGTATCTGTCATCCGATGTGGAAATCTGAAAGACTTTTTTGCCGTATTTTTCTTCTATGGAAGAAATGAAGTCGGGCATTGCCGGAGCAATGTCGCTTTTTGAATATATCAGCAAGTAATTGATGCCTTTGTCCATGCAGGTTTTCACAAGGTTTTCCTCAAAGGGTGAAAAAGTGTTTTCGGAAAAGACAATCAGTGCGAGGTTTACTTGAGCAAGAGCTTGAAATGTCTTTTTTATCCGGAGTTCTCCGAGGTGTCCTTCATCGTCGATGCCAGCAGTGTCGACCCATATTACGGGACCTATGCCTTTGATTTCCATGGTTTTATTTACGGGGTCGGTGGTGGTTCCGGCTTCATCGGACACTATAGCGATGTCTTGTCCGGTGATGAAGTTTATGAAACTGCTTTTTCCTTGGTTTCTGCGTCCGAAGAGGCCTATGCGTGGTTTCAGTTCGTTGCCTTTCATGTGTTTGGAATTTTATTTTGTCTCGTTTTTTGCCTTGTTCCAGAGTTCCAGAAGTTCATCGGTGCCGAGTTCTGAAATTGTGCGGTCTGCGTCCCGTTCCATTTTCTGGAAGCGTTGCCTGAATTTCCGGTTGGTTTTTTCAAGGGCATTTTCCGGATTTACCCCCAATGTCCTCGCCCAGCCGATGAGAGCGAAGAACAGATCCCCGAATTCTTCTTCGATGCGGTCTTGGTTGTCGGTTTTATGCAATTCTTCCTGAACTTCACGGTATTCTTCCATTACTTTGTCGTGAGCCAGACTGGAGTTTTTCCAGTTGAATCCGATTCCTGCGGCTTTTTCCTGCATCCGCAGGGCTTTTATCATAGCAGGCAGCGAGTTGGGTACACCGTCGAGTACCGATTTGCGGCCTTCGGCCATTTTTATTTTTTCCCACGAAGGAGGATTCTGCCTCTCTTCTCCGGAACCGTATATGTGCGGGTGGCGGAAAATGAGTTTCTCGCATACTCCGTTGATGGCGTCACTTATGTCGAATAGGCCTTTTCCCTTGGCTATGCTCGAGTAGAAGACAAGGTGCATGAAAAGATCTCCGAGCTCCTTTTTCATCTCTTCGGGTTGGTTTTCGACAATGGTGTCGGAAAGTTCGTAAACCTCTTCGATGGTGAGATAGCGCAGGGACTCAAATGTCTGTACCTTGTCCCATGGGCATTTTTGCCTCAGTTCTTCAATTATATCTGTCAGCCGTTCAAAAGCTTGGAGTTCTGGTTTCATTATGTAAAACGGGTGTTTGAAACTGCAAAGATACGAAAAATTTCGCTTTGGAATGACATCTTTTGCCAAGAAATGAAACTTTTTACGGGTGTGGAAGCCGGAAAATGTCGTTTCGCTTCGGCATGAAATGAAAATACTTTTTGCAGAACCAAAAAAATATTGTATATTTGCAGGTGCTTAAGAAGCGCTTTTTTAACGTAATAAACAATAAATAAAATAGTTATAAAAATGAAGACAACTCCATTTACCGATTTACACATCGCATTGGGAGCAAAAATGGCAGAATTTGCCGGATACAACATGCCCATCCAATACGAAGGTTTAACCGTTGAACACCACAATGTAAGAAACAATGTTGGTGTTTTTGATGTTTCGCACATGGGCGAATTCAGAGCCAAAGGTCCTAAAGCAAAGGAATTCATGCAATACGTTACAGTGAACGATGTTGCATCCCTTACCGACGGAAAGGTTCAGTATACCTGTCTGCCCAACGGGAAAGGCGGTATCGTTGACGACATGCTCGTTTACCGCATTGCTGACGATCATTATTTCATGGTTCCCAACGCCGCAAACATCGACAAAGACTGGAACTGGATGAGTAAAATAGCCGAAGAACGCGGTTTGAAACTCGGTGAAGATTTCATCAACGAAAGCGAACAGTGGGCACAGCTCGCTGTTCAGGGTCCCAACGCCCTCAAAGCTATGCAGAAACTTACTGCAGCTACTGTTGTGGATATGGAATATTACACTTTCCAGATTATAACTTTCGCAGGTGTTGAAAACGTTATTTTCTCGACTACCGGTTACACCGGAGCCGGCGGATGCGAAATATACATCCCCGTAAAATACGCTCAGAAAGTATGGGACGCCGTTTTTGAAGCAGGCAAGGAATTCAATATCAAACCTGCAGGTTTGGGTTGCCGCGATACCCTTCGTCTCGAAATGGGTTTCTGCCTCTACGGCCACGAAATTGATGACGAAATATCTCCTATAGAAGCCGGTCTCGGTTGGATTACCAAGTTCGTTGACGGAAACGACTTCATCAACCGCGATATTTTCGAAGACCAGAAAGCCAACGGAGTAACCAAGAAAATCGTCGGCTTTGAAATGATAGACCGCGGTATTCCGCGCAACGGATATGAAGTTTGCGATGCCGAAGGCAACGTTATCGGTCAGGTTCGTTCAGGAAGTCCTTCTCCCTCTACCGGCAAAAATATCGGTACGGCTCTCGTAAAGAAGGAATTTTCGAAACGCGACACCGAGATTTTCGTAAAAATACGCGAAAAACTCGTAAAGGCAGTCGTTGTACGCATGCCGTTCTTCAAAGCTGAATAGCAGGGACACGTGTTTTTTTAAGACGAATCCGAAAACCGGTCCCGGTTTTCGGATTCGTCTTTTCATTTGCATCGGTATCATTCGACGACGAGTACCGAACCTTTTTCCACTTTTTCGAAACCTTTTTCGCCAAGGCACTTCACAAGATATACATAGCAGCCGTTAGGCACGTATTCGCCATTGTATTTCCCGTCCCAGCCCTGCGATATGTCGGAGGTGGAGAATACCAGCAGCCCCTTTCTGGAATACACCTGAAACAGGTAGTCCTCATCTTTTACGTACAGCAATGCTGGCTTGAAAACACGGTTGTTGCTTCTCCGCGGGGTGAAGGCATTGGGCACGAATATCACGGCATCGTCAACATGATCGACAGTCTGCGACTGGACAAACTCGCCTTCAAGTGCAGTGCCGGGATATGTTACAAATGCTGACACCTTGTAGAACAGACGCTTGCCCATAAGATCCTCCGGAGCGAGATTGTCGGTATATGAGGTTTGTGAGATGTCGGTGACGGTGGTGAGGATTTCCCATTCTCCCTGCTTGCCGTTTTTTCGGCAAACGTTGTAGTACATTACTTCTCCGAATCCCGAATATGGTGTCCATGATATGGTGTTTTTGTTGGATCCGGTGAGCAGATCTGCCACAATGTGAGGAGTCCTGACTGACGGCTTTTCTAAAAGTTCGCACTCGTCCATCACAGTGAGACAGTATGAGTATGAATGACGGCTCACATCTACGTCGGCATCTGTATATTGCAGTTCCTCCATGCCAGTAAAAGGTATTGTCTCATAAAGAGAATACTGGCTCACATCGGTTTTCCGATAGAGTTTGTATGAGTTTGTAATGAACAGATTGTCGACATAGAACTTCAATTCGACTTCCGAATTGTCATCGTTTACCGAGACCGATTTTATATGAATGAAGCTGGCTGTGTCGGAATTCATCATGTCGAAGGTTCGGATATTTGATTTGGAGAATTTCGAACCCGAAGCACTGGCGGCTTCCACATACGCAAATACCTGCCGCACTCCTGCGGGAATATTGTGCGTACAGCTTCGCGGTGCTGATGCCGGAACTGTACCTATCTGACGGTAGTTTCCTCCGTCGTAGCGTGCATAAACGGTGTAGTGGTCAAGGCCTCCGGGCATGTTCAGGTATTCGTTCCAAGTAAAAGTGATTTCCTGAGTGCAGTGTCGCGACGACATTTCTAGCACCATGTTGTTGTACGGGGCTGTAAGGGCACTGGCCGTGAAGCACGAGTCGAAAGCGTAGATCCTGTACGAATTCACGCTGTCGGTGGAATGATTGGTTGCCACGTATGTAAGTGTGTTCTGTCCCCAAATTGTGTCCAGAGCCATGCATGGTGACCCCTGACAGATGAAATACCCCATTATGTCGCGGTCAGGACTCGGCAGCCACGAAAGTTCTATCTGTCCCGTGTTCGGGTTCACGGTTACTACATCCAGCGAGCATACCGACGTCGGCAACGGGTCGCGGAATGCCGCCTTGTCGGTAGTAGAACGTGCCGCCCTTTGGGCTGAAATGCCCTCCACTTTGTAATATATGGTGTCTCCGCAGACCGAAAACATTATGGTGTCGAAAAAACGCGTCAGGGTGGTGGAGCCAATTATTTGCCACTGCTGGCCGGAAACGAGCCGGTAAATGTCGTAGCGTGTCGGATTTGAACCGAATGGGGGATTCCACGACACCATCGCCACCACATTCTGCATGGAAATGTTCTGCACGGATGCAAGTATCGTAGTGGCAGAATCGGAAACCGAAAAGCTGCTGTCGGAAACCGCAACGCGGTATTTCACCGTGTCGGCCGAGGCATTTGACAGAGAATCGGTGTATGTGGTTGTCGAAAAGTCGGAAATGGTTGAAACCGTTGCATAGGTTCGTGAAGTGTTGTCCATTTTCTGCACCTGATACGAAACGAAAGTCCGGGCATTGCCGTTGTATGACCACTGCAGCGACACTCTGCCGAGTGAGTCGGCAGATATGTCGGTCAGCAAAACATTTTGTGCGGCCGACACTTGTGCAAGCACAAGCAATAATAGCATGTATGGTAGCAGTTTGTTCAACGGCAAAACGTCTTTGTTCGGGGCAATAACGCAAAATATTGTTTTTTGGTGTATTGCGGTACAAAACATGGTGGTTTTTTTATAAAAAAATATCTTTTTTTTGCCATTTTCAAAAAAATGTGTATATTTGCATTGTCTTCAGCGGTCTTACGCATTCCGTATCTCGCTGAGACAGGGCAATTTACAAAGAAAAAGTCAAGAAAAAACGTACGTTTTTCATGACTTTTTTTTGTTT
>JAZRZP010000040.1:0-151167 GCA_045601425.1 Bacteroidales bacterium | reverse complement strand
TCTCCTTTTTACAAGAAGTCACCGTCCCCCCCACCAAAATCACCGCTACCAGCGGCAAAAACGTTTTAAAGATTATTTTTTTCATAATTATTGTATTTTTCATGTTTGTAAAATCAAATTCGTATTATTCTTTTGCTGCAGACGCAAATTTTTGCGTATGTTCCTGCCACAAGCCTTTCAGCAAAACTCCGGCATGGGACTTTCTTCTTCGAGATAGTGCCGCTTGCCTTTTCCGGGTTTGCAGCACGGGAAAGTATGTGGAAGCGGTTCAAACAGCACTTTTCCGCAAGTCGCAAATTGCGGAAAACCGCCGGTTGTCAAATGGTAATATGTCTTGTCTCGGTACATTTTTTCAAGTTCATATTCAAGGTGCAAAGTTATAAAACATTTTTCAAAAAAACAAACGTTTCAATGATTTTTTTATAAGGGTAGATTCCAGACCAGAATGCAACCACTTCTGCAAATTAAGAAATTCCTCTACATCATATTTCTCCGCAATATTTTCTTGCAACCCATTCCACACTCAGAAGCAGAACCGTGAAGACCAGCACCCATGGCAGATTCAGCAATTCGCTGTACCGGGTATCCTCATATATGACATTCTTTATGTCGGAATGCTGCGAAATCAAGTCCGGCAAAATGCCCATTTCTTGCAAGGGAACCATTTTCCCTCCTGTTTCCTCAGCCATCGTGTTGAGCAGAAGATGGTTGGCTGTGAGTGTCATTTCCTCCAATACAGACTCTTCGACGACAAAGCTTCCGCTTTTTGCATATTTTTTCCCCGCAAGTGAAGTTTCGGCCTCATAGACGTATTTCCCTTCCGGTAAATTGCCAAGCGAAAGCCTGTATCCGCCACCCTGCCGACCGAATTTAAATTCGGAAACTTCTCCGACTTCATTTTTCAGCGAGAACAAAACGTCCGGTGTGTTTGTCTGTGCATAATTATCGTCGTAGAGTTCTGCTTCAAAAGCCACGACTTCGTTCCCTGAAAAGGCATTCTTTCCGGAAATCCTGAAATGTTCGGTGTTTTTCTCGGCCGAAAGGTAAACCACAATCCTATCGAGAAGCTCCGAAACGGTTTCGTGCGAAGCATTCTGGCTGTAATCCGCCATGCCCCATTTCCAGAAACCGTCGCCGACAAATATCCCGTAGCGTATGCCCTGTTTCTGTGAAAAACACAGAATCGGATTCCCCGTCATTGTCCTGCCTATTTTCGCCGAAAGCAGGGGTTGTACCGACGGCGATATCCGGTATTCCCCAAAAGGCACGGCAATTGGAGGAAACTGCTCCGTTTTTTGTGCAAAACCTCCTGAAAACGAGAAATTTATAAAACTGCCGTTGAGGACAGGTGTGGCCTCGTCCGTCTGTTCCGACCTGCGGTTTATTGCAAGCCCAAGCTGCAGTGCATTGAACTGTGGAAAGTCTGTCTGTGAACCGAGCATGAAAAATGCAGGCACCTGCTTTTTCAGCACACTGGTTACCAGTGCATTGTGTTTCGGGTTTTTGGACGGCAGCTGATGAAAAACAAAAAGATTGTATTTTTCGACCGGCCCCGAAAATTCATCGGTGACGAAAAAATCCAAATCGTAAGTCTTGCTGCCTTCGAAACACCGCTTCAAAAGACCCATATCCGGATTCGGAGACTGTGCAACGACAGCCACTTTACGCCGCCCGTCGATAACATCTACCGTTATTTTCCGCACGTTGTTCTTCACTGAAACCTCACCACTGCTTGGGGTGATTTTTACGGTATATTGCTGTGTCCCTACCGTTTCCGCAGTAACAAGAAATGTTTCTGTCTGCGAAAAACAGTCCGAACTGTACCTTATGTCCTTCGAATGCAATATTCTGCCGTCCTTTTCAACCGACAGCCGGCCGCTTTTGCCCGACAGTTTGTCGGCACAGATCGTTATTTCAAGCGGGAATTTGTCTTCCAGATAGGTTATTTTAGGGTGAGAAATGTTTACAATGCTTGCATCGCGACGTATCGAAGTGTCGCCCAAAGCAATGGTGAAAATCGGGTAATTGGCTTTCCACAAAAGGTTTGTCGGCACCTCACCGGTGTTGCATATACCGTCGCTTGCCAAAATGACAGCCCCTACATTCCTGCCTCGGTACCTTTTTTCTATCTCCTTTATCACCAGCGAAATGTCCGTAGAACTCCGGTTGAATTTCCCGTCAAAGCCTTCCTCAAAGGAGCCCCCGAACGAATATGTCCTTACCTCGTAATTCCGCGACAAATCCTTCTGCAAATCAGCGATTTTCCTTACATAATCCGTCCTGTAAAAGACAGAATCACCGGTAAGTACAAGTGATTTGGAATTATCCTGAACAATGACTATTACCGGTTTTTCCTCGTTGTGTGATAGGAATTTCAGTATCGGCGAAAGCAGCAGAAAAGCTATTGAAGCCACCGATATGCAACGTGCTGCGAAAAGAAAAATCCGTGTCCTCTTCGACAGGTGTGTGCTTTTGTTGAAAACGTACAAGACACAGGCACACGTCGCTCCGAGTAGCAGACATGCCACCACCCAAAACCACGAACAATCGAGCAAAATTTGCACCGAAAACGCTGTTTTTAGAAATATATATCGATATAATCCACAACCGAGTCACATGGATTTTTCTTGTCTTCCATGCGCCAGTATTTTCTCAAGCCGGTGGCAACGAATCTGTAAACACCCTCCCTGCGGCATTCTTCACCGTTGTTGAGATGATAAACTTTGGTGAGTATCACGCCTGTAAATTCCAGAGTCTTCGCATCAATGACCTCAACGGTTCCGGAAATTTTCAGATAATCGGTCTCGTTGTCAGGTGAAGTCTGCAGACCTTCGCATTTTATGGTGTCGCCAACTTTCTTGAAAGTAATTTTACCGAACTTCTCCCACGAAATCCATTGCAGACTCAGATGATGGGGTTTCGAGAGCAGTTTCTTTTCAGTCGGAGTCTTCGCACCTATTTTTGTCTGGGCTTCAGCAGCTGTGCCAAGTGCAAAGCCGCACAATATTGCAAAAATCAAAATTATACGTTTCATATTGCTTTTTTAAAATCCGAAATCTTTCTCTCTGAAAAATTCAGGGAGAAAGATTTCAAAAAATGAATCCGATTTTATTTCAGAATTTTTATTTTTCCTACCAGAGGAAGATCCTTGCATTCGCCTTTTGCAGCTTCCACAATACCGATGATTGATATCACGAGGAAGAAAATGTCTGCAAGCATGATTAACACAGCTAAACAGTGGAAAATGGTATACAGACCCCACAGGCCATGCCATACAAACGATGTTGCCAAACCGGAAAAAATCTTCGCTGTGATGAAAACAGCCGCTTCTCCGATGAAAATCACAAGACCTTGGTTAGCATGAAAACGTGCAAACGGCGATTTCGGTGCTGCAAAAAGAGGAACCAGACATAAAAATCCTATGTATGCAAGTATCCCCATGGCCTTGTTTTCCGATATATCTTGTGCATCGTATTTCGGTGTTTCTTTTTTATCCGGCTGTTCTGGTGTCGGTTGAGCCGGTTGCTCATAAGCAACGTTCTGTCGAATTTCGTTGTCTTCCATGACTGAAAATTTTGTTTATTAATATTATATTAAGTGTCTATATCTTTTGCAAAATTACGCACTTTTTTACGATTTTTCAAATTTTTCTTCAAAAAAACAGAATGCTGCCGACGTCGAGCAGCGCCTCATTGCATAGTTCAATCGGAGTGAAGCCGCTTTTTCGTATGAATTTTTCTATTTTTTCTCCCTGTCTGTGGTACTTCAGGCTTCCCGTGATGAAAATCTTGTCTCCGCATATACCGCACACACCGCCGAAACAGCCGTTCCGGTAGCCGGGGAGACTTATTCCTTCCTGAGAAACCAGAATGCAGGATATTCCATTCTTGCCAAGTACTTTGGCCATGCCGCCATCAGAAGTTATCACGCCGCCTCCGAGCGAAACGGCACTGCAACGAGAGAACCCCTGCTTTACGTGAATTGATTTTCTGTCCGAAAGCATTTCCATCAGCACCGGATCGGCAAAAAACGTGTTACATACACAGAAATCACTGTCTACCAACACATTGTAAGCCCACATATTTTCAGTATTTTCCGAAACTTCCGTCCGTCCGAACACCCAATCCGCCCGCTCCGCCTGCAACACTTCCGTAATCTCTACTGGAATGTTTGGGGCAACGACCAGTTTTCCGCCAACCTGTGCACAGAAAATGTCAACGTGTCCGGCAAGCGGCTCTGCCACAATGCCATGAGTGGAAAATAGCACCGGTTCGGCAAAGCAGCTCAGCTTTTCCAATGCTTCTCGGGGCAATATGCTGTTTACAAGTGCTTTCAACGTAATATATTATTTCCGTTTTGCAAAAATACGATTTTATTTTCAATCCGTACCTGCCAATTTGACACTTTTTTTGTCTGGTACGGATTTTGCACGAGAACTTTTGTCTAAAAACACGAAACAAAAAAATAAAACAATATGAAAGGTAATATTAACGTACAGACAGAGAACATTTTCCCTGTAATAAAGAAGTTCTTGTACTCCGATCACGAAATTTTTCTCCGCGAACTGATTTCAAATGCCACCGATGCCACCCAGAAACTGAAAGCCCTCACCTCTATGGGACAGGCACAGGTAGAACTCGGCGACCTTACGATAGAAATAAAAATCGAAGACGGCAAACTCATCATCAGCGACCGCGGTATAGGCATGACTCAGGAAGAAGTTGAAAAATACATCAACCAGATAGCTTTTTCCGGTGCCGAAGATTTCTTGAAAAAGTACGAAAACGTCTCCGAAAATCTTATCGGCCACTTCGGCCTCGGCTTCTACTCTGCATTCATGGTTGCCGACAAAGTGGAAATCCACACAAAATCCTACACCGATGCTCCTGCCGTACAATGGGTCTGCGACGGCTCTCCCGAATTCTCGATGACCAAAATTGAAAAAGATGACCGCGGCACCGACATCATACTCCACATCGCCAACGACTCCAAGGAATTCCTCGAAGAAAGCAGAATCCTCGAACTCCTCAACAAATACTGCCGTTTCATGCCCGTGGCCATACGCTTCGGTGAAGAAACCTACTGGGAAGATTCCGAAACCGAAAAGGACGAACAGGGCAACCCCAAACGCGACGAAAAAAAACGCCCGCGCATAATCAACAACACTGACCCTGCTTGGAAAAAGACTCCTGCCAATTTGACAGACGAAGACTACCGGAAATTCTACCACGAACTTTACCCTATGAATTTCGAAGACCCTCTCTTCCAGATTCACCTCAATGTGGACTACCCCTTCAACCTGACCGGCATACTTTATTTTCCAAAGGTAAAACGCACCGTCGACCCCAAGCAGAACAAGATACAGCTCTACTGCAATCAGGTTTTCGTAACCGATTCGGTAGAAGGCGTTGTCCCAGAATACCTCATGCTGCTCCACGGTATCCTTGATTCTCCCGACATTCCGCTCAATGTCTCGCGTTCCTATCTTCAGAGCGACAGCAACGTAAAGAAAATATCCTCACATATAAGCAAAAAAGTTGCCGACAAACTCGAAGAAATCTTCAAGAACAACCGCGAAGATTTTGAAAAGAAATGGGACGACATAAAAATCTTCATCGAATACGGCATGCTCTCCGATGAAAAATTCTTCGACCGTGCCGAAAAATTCTCCCTCCTCAAAAACACCGAGGACAAGTATTTCACTTTCGGAGAATACAAAGAAAAAATACAGATACTGCAAAAAGACAAGGACGGCAAACTCGTTTACCTGTACGCCACCAACAAGGAAGAACAATATTCATACATAGCAAAAGCCAAGGAAAAAGGTTACGACGTGCTGCTGCTCGACACCATTTTGGACAGCCACTATGTGAACCTCCTCGAACGCAAATTCGAAAACGCCCGTTTTGTACGTGTCGACAGCGATGTCGTTGAAAAACTCATCCCCAAAGACGATGCCATTCCCGAAAAACTCTCCAAGGAAGATCAGGAAAAACTGAAGCCTATCATCGAAAAGGAGATAGACAAAGACAAATTCACCGTCATGCTCGAAAGCATGGAAGAAACCGACCGTCCGATGGTCATCACCCAAAACGAATTCATGAGGAGATACAAGGACATGTCCATGATTGGCGGCGGCGGAATGAGTTTTTACGGCGAATTGCCCGAGTCGTACAATCTTGTAGTAAACATGAACCATCCGCTCATCGGCGAAATCCTCAACATCTCCGATGAAGATCACCGGAAAGAACTCGTATGCCAGCTCACCGATCTGGCACTGCTTTCCAACGGTCTGCTCAAAGGCGAAGCACTCACCAACTTCATCAACCGAAGCGTGGAAATTATAAAATAATACGACAGCAGAAATCACTTCAGGCCGCTCCTCCTCAAGAGCGGCCTTTCTTTTTCATGGGTAATGCAAAAAAAAGCCCCCAGAAGGGAATTTCTGGAGGCCAACCTAAAATTGTACTATGAAAAAGAAAATATCAATGAAGTTTGCTTATTCAGCAAATACTTCCAAAGTAATGTCAGCTTTGATATCTTTGTGAATGTTTACAACTGCGGGATAAGTACCGATTTCCTTAATCTTGTTACCGTCAACGACGATTTTCTTGCGGTCAATGTCGTAGTTGTACTGTTCTTTCAAAGCTTCTGCAACCTGAATGTTGTTTACAGAACCGAAAATCTGTCCGTTAGCACCTACTTTAGCTGCAACTCTGACAACTTTTTCCTGCAAAGCGAGTTTGAGTTCTTCTGCTTCCTTGCGGATCCGTTCTTCCTTGAATGCACGCTGGCGCATGTTTTCGGCATGTATTTTCTTGTTTACCGGTGTTGCCATGATGGCATAACCCATAGGGAGAAGGTAATTGTTGGCGTAACCGTTCTTAACTGTTACGATATCATCCTTGTATCCTAATTTTGCAACGTCTTGTGTCAATATGATTTCCATTTTCTCTCCTCCTATATTATTTTAAACAATCGGCAACGTAAGGCAGTAAAGCCAAATGACGTGCTCTTTTTATTGCCTGTGAAACTTTCTTCTGGTATTTGTTCGAAGTACCGGTGATTCTTCTGGGAAGTATTTTACCCTGTTCATTGACGAATTTCAAAAGGAAATCAGCGTCTTTATAATCAATGTATTTGATGCCTAATTTCTTGAATCTGCAATATTTCTTGCGCTGTGTTTCAACTGCGATAGGAGTCAAATATTTTATTTCTGTATCGTTTGCCATATCTAATTCATGTTTTGGGTTAAACTTTTAGTTTTCTGCTACTGCTTCAGGTTGTTCCTTTTTGGCATTGCGTTTCTTTTCGTTGTAAGCAATTGCGTGTTTGTCCAACGATACTGTCAGGAAACGGAGCAAACGTTCATCGCGTTTGTAAGCAGTTTCCAAGGTTGCTATCAAGCTACCTTCAGCCTTGAATTCTATAAGGTAGTAGAACCCAGTGGTTTTCTTCTGAATTGGATAAGCCAATTTCTTCAAACCCCAATTGTTGGTATAAATTATCTCTGCACCATTTTCCGTCAAGAAATCCTGGTACTTTTTTACCGTTTCCTTCATCTGATCATCAGACAAAACGGGAGTCATAATGAAAACGGTTTCGTATTGTTTTACCATTTTTTTGTGTTTTTTGAATTGTTTTTACTTTATTTTTCGGAGTGCAAAGATACTATCTTTCCTCAAAAACTCCAAGTTTTTTTGCATTATTTTTGTATTTTTTTTACAACAATTTGGCTTTTAAGACATTACAAAAACTCTATTTTCTGGAAAACGTCACAAAAAGACTTGTTTTTTTCTGCATTTTTCAAGGTTTTCAACATTTTTCAACCCATTTTTCTTCAAAAAAAAAAACGATGTTGTATGGTTCAGAAAAAAACCGGAATTCATTTTTTCGGGGAACAAACGGAGTACTTTAATATTATTATGGCAAAAAAATATAAACACATTAAGACTTTGTTTCTTAAAATTTTAGGAAGCAAAAAGCACAATCTTGAAAAAATAATTCTAATTATTTGCAAAAAAAAGTGTATCTTTGCGGTTTTATTCGCATAAATGAAAGAGAAACGTTGGATATTGAGAAAGGATTATGATGCCGAGGCCGTTGAAAACATCAGGAAACTCGGTGCGAGTGAAGTCGTAGCGACATTGCTCGCAGAGCGCGGCATTACCAACCGCGACGAAGCCATATCCTTTTTCAACCCTCATCTGTCCAACCTCCATGACCCGTTCATGATGAAAGACATGGACAAGGTAGTGGAACGTGTACGGAAGGCAATTGCAAACAACGAAAACATCCTTGTCTACGGCGACTACGACACCGACGGCACGACAGCGGTGGCACTCGTTTACTCTTTTCTTGAAAAACGTTACAGAAACATCGACTTCTATGTTCCAGACCGGTACAAGGAAGGATACGGCATCTCAATCGAAGGCATCGACTATGCCTGTGAACATGACGTAAAACTCGTAATTGCACTTGACTGCGGCATACGTGCCAACGAACAGATAGCCTATGCCAACGAGAAGAACATCGACATCATAGTCGCTGACCACCACCTGCCGGGAGACGAACTTCCGGCTGCCTTTGCCATCGTGGATCCGAAACGCAACGACTGCCCGTACCCCTGCAAGGAACTTTCCGGCTGCGGCATAGGGTTCAAAATTGTGGAAGCCATTCTGGAATCCGAATACGGTGTCCGTATGTGCGACAAGATAACCGATGAAAGCAACCCTCTCTGCAGCAAATACAAACAACTCGAAAAAGAACTCTGGGGATATATAGACCTCACCGTGGTCAGCATTGCTTCCGACATAGTGCCCATCACGGGCGAAAACAGAATACTCGCATATTTCGGCCTGCGCAAGATAAACACATCTCCACGTCCGGGAATCGAAGCCATACTGCTTTACGGCAACATAAAACGTGCCGAAACGCTGCTGGACAAAAAAAACTACTTCAGCAAGGAAATAAACATCTCCGACCTTGTTTTCCTTGTAGGACCGAGAATAAATGCGGCGGGTCGCATAAAAGACGCAAGAGATTCCGTCCGGCTCCTTTTGTGCAAAGGTTTTAGCGAAGCAAAAAAAATTGCAAGTGAAATAAACGACTACAATAGGCAACGCAAGGAACTCGACCGTCAGGTAACCGACGAGGCCAAATGTACAATAAACAGAAATCCCGACCTTCAGAAGAAAAAAACCATTGTCCTTTTCGACAAGTCATGGCACAAGGGCGTAATAGGAATAGTGGCATCACGCCTTGTCGAAGAGTACTACAAACCGACTATCGTCTTCACACTCTCAGGCGATCTGTACACGGGTTCGGCACGTTCGGTGAAGGATTTCGACATATATTCGGCCATCGACCGGTGCTCCGACCTTCTGGAACATTTCGGCGGACACAAATACGCTGCCGGCGTGGCACTGCGACCGGAAAATTTCGACAAATTCGTGGAACGCTTCGAAATCATTGTGGCTGACACCATTCCACAAAATCAGACTATACCCGAAATTGAAATCGATGCCGTAATCGACTTTCACGATGATGTGGACAACGACCCCAACTTCCTAAATATTCTGAAAAAATTTGCACCCTTCGGACCAGGCAACATGCTGCCGATATTCGCTACCGGCAACCTTGTGGACACCGGATATGCCCGCGAAGTCGGCAATGACAGCCCCAAACACCTGAAATTCGAAGTAACTCAGATAAACAAGACTTCCAAACAGTATCCGGCCATAGGTTTTTCGCTGGGAGAATACGCCGAGGAAATACGGAATGGAGCACACTTCTACATCTGCTACCACATAGAAGAAAATTTCTGGCAAGGCAGAACAGAGACACAGCTCAACGTGAAAGACCTGCGCTTGGGTGACGAAAAACCATTTGACGAAGAACCCTTTGACGAATTCTGAAAAACACCGCAATCATATTTTCCGTAATGAAAGAATATAATTTTGACGAGATAATCAATCGTAAAGGTACGTCGTGCGTAAAGCACGACATGATGCTCCGCGATTTCGGTTCCAACGACCTCATGCCGATGTGGGTTGCCGACATGGATTTCCGTTCTCCCGACTTTGTGATAGATGCTATAAAAGAGCGTTGTAAACACGAAGTTTTGGCTTATACCTTTGGCGGAAACTCTTATTTTGAAGCAATAACAAATTGGTTGTCAAAACATTACAATATATCTGCAAGAAAAAACGAGTTGCATTTTGTGCCGGGTATTGTAGCCGCCATAGCTTTTGCCATACAGGCTTTCACGCATGAAGGCGACAGAATCATGATAACACCTCCGGTCTATCCGCCTTTCGTAAACCTTCCGAATTTCGGCAGACGCGAACTCGTATGCAGCCACCAGAAAACCGAGAACGGCAGGCTGTACATCGATTTCGAGGATTTTGAACGGAAAGCGAAGGGCTGCAAAATGTTCATACTGTCCAATCCTCACAATCCCGGAGGAAGAGTATGGAGCAGAGAAGAACTGCTGAAAATTTCGGAAGCTTGCAAGAGAAACAACGTCATGGTAATAAGCGATGAAATACATGCCGACCTTACACTGCCCGGATTCTCTCACACTTCATTTTCGACCATTTCGTCCGAAGCACGGGAGAACAGCATCACATTCATTGCACCGAGCAAGACATTCAACATAGCCGGCATGGGCAGTTCGGTGGCATATATACCCGATGAACGTTTGAGGAACACCTATTTCAACTACCTCGACGGCTATGAGGTAGCCAACGGCAACGTGTTTGCCTACACCGCTGCCGAAGCCGCATTCCGCCACGGTGAGGACTGGCTGCGACAAGCAAAGGACTACATTGCCGGGAATGTGGAATATACTATGAATTATTTCAAAGCCAACAAGCCGCAGATAGTGCCGATGAAACCCGAAGCCTCGTTCCTCGTATGGCTGGATTTCAACGGTTTGAAGCTCCCCCACGAAGAAGTAAAGCGCCGGCTGCTCGAAGAAGCCAAAATTGCCCTCAACGACGGCACCGATTTCGGCGGCGAACTTTACAAAGGCTTCTTCCGTCTGAACATCGGATGCCCAAAAGCCGTCCTGAAGGAAGCACTCGAAAAAATCTGCAACGTCTTCTGAAACAATGTAATATTACAATTCATAAACCCGAAAAATCATGATAAAAAGAGCAATAGCCATCATTTGTGTCGCCCTGCTTTGCATCTCGTGCAAATCGAGTTCAGGCACACAGACCAAAAGTTTTTCAAAAGCCGATGTGGATACAGTTTGGATACTGAAGGCCATCAAAAACAAAAGTATCGTTTTAAGCAGTGATTTCAAACCCATAACCATCAGTTTCAATTCCGAAGCCAAAAGTTTCAACGGATTTTCGGGATGCAACAAATATTTCGGCAGCTACGAAGAACCGGAACCCGGCAAAATAGTACTCGGTGACGTAATGAGCACCAAAATGGCCGGACCGCAAACCATCATGGAACTCGAAAAACTTTTCATATCCACACTGCGCAAAGTAAACACTTACAAACTCTCCGACAAGTCGCTTGAACTCTACCAGAACGAGAGCCTCGCACTTTCGTTCGACAAACAGGAATAAAGCTCGCATGTAAACACTTATGGCCGAACGCGTCACATATTTTGCCGATGTAATATTGCCATTGCACCTGCCGCAATGCTATACATATCGCGTGCCTTTTGAATACAACGAAGACATAAAGGTAGGACAGAGAGTTGCAGTGCAGTTCGGAGCCAAAAGGATATATTCGGCAGTAGTAAGACGCATTCACCAGCAGGCACCGGACTACAGGACCGTAAAGTACATAAGCGCCATTCTCGACTCGCAGCCCATTGTCACCGAAACACAACTGGAATTTTGGGAATGGATTGCCGGATATTACATGTGTTATACCGGTGACGTAATGGCTGTCGCACTGCCTTCAGCGTACCGTCTCGAAAGCGAGTCGGTAGTGCTTGTACACCCCGATTTTTCAGGCGAGCTGGAAAATCTTTCCGAAAACGAAATCAAGATACTTGAAGTTCTGTCGCGGGAAAACGCCATTGCCGTTTCCGTAGTTTCCAAAATCATCGACACGCAGAAAATCATGCCCGTAATCAGAACGATGATTGAAAAGAAAATCATCATTTTGGAAGAGGAAGTACGGCAACGCTACACGCCGAAAACCGAAACCTACCTGATGCTGAATCCCGTATATCTCGACCCCGAAAAGGGCAAGGAACTTTTCGACACGCTCGAGAAAAAACCGTCGGCACAAAAGCAGCTGAACGTACTTTTGGCATTTCTCAAAGCCAGCAGGTTGGGTCACGAACCTATACGGAAAAAGGTTTTTACAAAAGACAAAAACCTGTCGCTTTCGGCCATGAACACCCTCATAAAACACGGAGTGCTGACAAGTTACGACAAGCAGGTGAGCCGCCTTGCCGATTTTGAGGAAATCACCAGTGCCGACAGCATAAAACTCACGGGGCAACAACAAGATGCCTTTGACAAAATAGACATCACAAACCCCGGTTCCCATGACATCACCTTGGTTTACGGAGTTACATCGAGCGGAAAAACCGAACTCTACATAAAACTGATGAACGAGGTTGTGAAACAGGGCAAACAAGTACTGTACCTTCTCCCTGAAATAGCACTTACAGCCCAAATCATAAACCGTTTGCGGAAATATTTCGGAACGAAAGTGGGTGTATATCACTCCAAATTTACGCCCAACGAACGAGCCGAAGTTTGGAAAAAAACCATCAGCGACGACAAAGAAGACCGATACCAGATACTGCTCGGTGCAAGGTCAGCCATGTTTTTGCCTTTCAGGGATCTGGGACTCGTCATCATCGACGAGGAACACGACAGTTCTTACAAGCAATACGAACCGGCTCCGCGCTACAATGCCCGCGATTCGGCCATTTATCTCGCCCGCCTGTACAATGCCAAAGCTGTGCTTGGCACCGCAACTCCTTCCATAGAAACATTCTACAATGCAAAAAACGGGAAATATGCCCTTGTGGAAATGCCGCTGAGGTACGGTGAGACAGAACTCCCCGAGATTGAGATTGTGGACATGAAGAAAGAACCTGACGCAGCAAAGTCCCAGTCGCATTTTTCAAAAAAGCTGCTTTCCGCCATCGGCGAAGCACTCGAAAATCACGAGCAGGTGATACTTTTCCAGAACCGCCGCGGCTTTTCGCTGCACGTGGAATGCCATACATGCAAATGGATACCGGAATGCAAGAACTGCGACGTGTCGCTGGTTTACCACAAACAGACCGGCACACTGCGGTGCCACTACTGCGGATATTCGGTACCGGTGCCGCACGAATGCCCCGAATGCCATTCCACATATCTGGAAATGAAAGGCTTCGGCACCGAAAGAATCGAAGACGAACTCTCGATTTTATTCCCTAAAGCCCACATTGCCCGACTTGACCTTGACACGACTTCAGGCAAAAAAAACAGGTATGCCGACATCATAAGCGATTTCGAAGAACGCAACATCGACATACTCGTAGGCACGCAGATGGTTACGAAAGGATTGGATTTCGACAACGTGAGCGTTGTGGGAATAATGAGCGCCGACAATATGCTTTCGTTCCCCGATTTCAGGGCTTTCGAACGCAGTTTCCAGCAGATGACGCAGGTGAGCGGACGTGCCGGACGACGCGGCAGACGTGGCAAAGTGCTGATACAGACCTACCGCCCGGAACACAGAGTTCTCAGAAATGTCATGGAAAATGACTTCCTTTCAATGTACGAAAGCCAGATAACGGAACGTAACGCTTTCAAATACCCGCCATACCACAAGCTGATATACATAATAATGAAGCACCCCGAAGCTGATGTACTCGACAAAGCCGCCGATGAACTTTCGACACGGTTGAGGCAGTTTCTGGGAAACCGTGTTGTGGGACCGGAATATCCCATGGTTTCGAGGGTGAGAAACCTGTTTGTGAAAAACATAATGATACGGCTGGAACGGAACGTTGCCCTTGCCGCCGTAAAACAGAAAATCATGGCACTGATCGAAGAAACGCTGCAGAAAAAAGAATACGGCAGGCTCCGTATCTTGCCCGACGTGGATCCGCAGTAACCGACCGGAAAAAAACGGGTACAATGCAAAAACACTTATCCTTAAAAGCATTTCCGGACCTTTTTCTAAAAAAAATCATAATTTTTTAAAAAAAAACGCGACTTTTGAAAAAAAAATTGTAACTTTGCAGATGTATTTCGCTTGTCGCATTTTTGGGACTCCGGTGCGGAAAGCGGGTACAAACCGAATGATAAAACAGGAGTCCTTAACTTAAATACATTTTTTAACATGGAAAAACAAAAATTACCAGGTGCATTAGCAGGTATGATTTTAGGTATCGTAGCAATTGCAACTTCTTGCTACATTGCTGGTTTTATTTTAGGTATTATCGGTTTGAGCAAATCAAAGAAAGCCTTGGCTTTGGATGCTGAAAATCCTGAAGTTTACACTGGTGCAGGTATGGCAAAAGCCGGTAAAATCTGTTCCATCATCGGTATCGTTGTCGGAGCAATCTCAATCGTTTACTGGGTTGTTTGGGGTCTGATTTTGGGGACAGCAGCCAGTTTCGCAGGAATGTTCTAAGAAATTATTATGCTTTCAGATATTGCCCTTTGGCTGTCCGAGCATCAGTTTCCGTGCATGTACAAACAGTTATTCGGTTTTTCATGCCCGATGTGCGGAGGTCAAAGGGCAATAATTTTGCTGTTTCAGGGCGAAATATGGGAATCCGTGAAAATGTTCCCGCCGCTGTTCCCGCTGATTTTTTCCCTTTTGTGGTATGCCTTGGCAAAAATAACCCGCAGTAGTGTCCTTAACGCACCGCTGACCAAACTTCTCGTAGCAAACGCCGTCATACTGATTGCAAACTGCATATACCAGAACATCGTGCATTGAAAGTATTTTACCGGAAAAAAAAATTGATTTTTCCGGTATTGCAGTTTAAATTACTTGAAAATCAAGTATATAGAAAAAAGTTTTGCAGATTCGGAATTATTTTGTAAATTTGCACTACAAATGAATATACAGTACACACATATCGTAGCAGGAGCTGAACTTTTTTTGAACATCAAAAGAAGAGACGAATTCGTGTACTGATTGAAGTCCCGTGTATTTTAGTTTTTTTGGAACTGTAGCAAATCGAATTTGTTACGCCTTATTGCTTGGAGATAATTAAAAACATAATAAACAATTAAAAAATAACAGATATGGAATTACCATTTGCAGAAAGTTGGAAAATAAAAATGGTTGAACCCATTAAGAAATCCACACGCGAAGAACGCGAAAAATGGCTTGAAGAAGCCGGCAACAACATTTTCATGTTGAAATCGGAACAGGTTTACATTGACCTCTGCACCGACTCTGGTACAGGTGCCATGAGTGACAAGCAGTGGAGTGCAATGATGCTCGGCGATGAAAGCTATGCAGGTGCACGCAGTTTCTTCAACTTCAAAAACACAGTATGCGACATTACAGGATTCAAATACGTTATTCCTACACATCAGGGACGTGCCGCTGAAAACGTACTGTTCTCGTACTTGGTAAAACCCGGTATGGTCATTCCCGGCAATGCACACTTCGATACCACGAAAGGCCACATCGAAAGCCGCAAGGCATTCGCCATCGACGTAACCTGCGACGAAGCACACGACACACAGCTTGAAGTTCCTTTCAAAGGAAACGTTGGTCTCGACAAACTCGAAAAAGTCCTGAAAGAAAATCAGGGGAACATTCCTTTCATGGTTCTCACCGTTACCAACAACACAGTCGGCGGACAGCCCGTAAGCATGAAGAACATACGCGAAACATGCGAACTCTGCCACAAATACGGTGTTCCCGTAAACATGGACTCCGCACGTTTCATTGAGAACGCCTACTTCATCAAGACACGCGAAGAAGGCTATGCAGACAAGACCATCGCTGAAATTGCGAAGGAAATGTTCAGCTATGCAGACAGCATGACAATGTCGGCAAAGAAAGACGGTCTTGTAAACATGGGCGGTTTCATTGCCACCAGCAAGGAAGAATGGTACAAAGGTGCCCAGAAATTCGCCATTTCCTGCGAAGGCTTCCTCACTTACGGCGGTATGAACGGCCGCGACATGGACGCTCTGGCTGTAGGTCTCCGCGAAAACCTTGAATTCGACATGATCGAAACACGTATCAAACAGGTTGCATACCTTGCAAAGAAACTCGACGAATACGGCATTCCTTACCAGCGTCCCGCCGGCGGTCACGCCATTTTCGTTGACGCCGACAAGGTGCTGACCAACATACCCAAGGAAGAATTCCCCGCACAGACACTTACCTGCGAACTTTATCTCGAAGCCGGTATCCGTGCCTGCGAAATCGGTTACGTTCTCGCCGACCGCGACCCTGTAACCCGCGAAAACCGTTTCGGCGGTCTCGATTTCGTACGCCTCTGCATACCCCGCCGTGTTTACACAAACAACCACATGGACGTGATAGCAGCAGCTCTGAAAAACGTTTACGACCGCAGAGACACCATCAAACGCGGTCTGGAAATAACATGGGAAGCCGAACTCATGCGTCACTTCACCTGTCAGTTCCGTCGTCTGAAATAGTTTTTTCAAACAAAAAACACCGAAAAGCAGGCTATCTTTCAGATAGCCTGCTTGTTTTATATATTATTGAAAACCAATATATTGTGCTTTTTTACAAAAAAAAACTTGCAGAACCGGAATTTATTCGTAATTTTGCAACGTTGAATCAACAGAGATGATTCGACGGAGAAAGCGCATTTGTCGCTTCGTCCCTTGACTGAGAAACTGGACATTTCTTGCAAGTTTGGAAGGGCAGAAGTTGCATGATTCGCACGCTTTGGTTTGTAATCGTTCTTTTACGATACATCCATGGTGGAGCATTTCAGTGAACTTTATTTTTCCAAACGGGAAGTCCAGCCCTTCAGTCGGAAATGAAGTTGGAACATGAACGGCTCCGCTTTCTTTTTGCAAGTTTTTTACGATTGCCCGTGTTTGTGCCGTTGGGGGCGGTAAAGGTTGCGCCCGACACGTATCAGGGAGAAAGAATCATGGGAACCGTAAAATGTCCAAACCATATTTGTGGTAAAGAAATAAGTGATAGATTTAATAATTGTCCATTTTGCAACACTCCTTTAACTAACGTAAAATCCATAAAAAGTGATGACAGTACTCGGTCTGAAGAAAGTGACTATCAAGAAAACACCAATTATGATGATGGGCTATCCATAGGATGGACATTGGTATACTGGATTATCGCTTTCTTTACTGTCTTATTTTGTGTAACCATCTTCACCATCTTGGGAGATGGATTGGGCTTTGGAGGATATTTTATCAAAATAATTGGGTTCGGAATAGGTGTATCCTTACTTAAACCCATTAAAAAATTTTTAACGAAAAAAGTGGGTAAAAACAACATCGATTAAATTCCACTTGTTGTATCCTGATTTTTACCATTAATGATAATAAAATTTAGTTTATGTTGAAATGAGGCCTTTACATTTTTATATATTTTTCCTACTCACATGCGGAATCTTCAATCCTATTTTCAGCCAAAATAAAACACCGTTGAGCAAAAAAACATTCCATTGCGAGGTGTTTTCTTTTGAATATCCAACACAATTCAAAGAAACCACAATTCAAAATGCCCCACATATGGTATTGAAAATCGAATCAAACGATTACATAATATCTGCATCATATTGGGACTATGGACTTGAATCAACTGTAAATGTTTGGGATGACAATACTGTTCAACAATACAGGCAAATGGATAATGAAAACCTTGTGGATATTTCTAAAGGAACCATTCAAACAATGGACGGTGTCGTTAAATGCCTCAAACTAAAGTTTAACATCCCTATAAACAGTGAGTATGATGAGTCACTGAAAACCTTATCATACTTGATTATCAATAATGGATATCTTATAGAATTTTCATTTTTCTCTTTGGGTAAATACACTAAAAATAGCCCCACGGATTATTCTGATGAAATAATGAGAGGTCTACTACTGAATGGTAATCAAAAAAACTCTACAGATTTATACAATATTATATCCAAATCAGTGGAATCATTAAACGCTCAACTACCCATCCAAATTGATGAATGTACAACGCAAAATGTAGCCATTTTTTTAAATGGTTTATTGATGATAAAAACAACAGTACCTGATTACTGCGAAGAATTCACTGATTACGAAGAGTTTAAAAATAGAATGAGCAAAAATTTTGCCTCTGCTCTCAATAAAGATTTTACGCAATATCTTAAACAAGAAAAGGTATTGATACGTTATATGATATATAACGAATATGATGTATTGAAAAAGATGATTGACATAACTCCAAATGATATATTATTGTTCTATTGATTAGTGTTCGTCGTCCAATAAAAGAAACATCCAAGGTTTTTGTTTTTTTTGCAACCCACTGTCATTCACACAAAGTTGTGTGAATGGAATCAAATGGCAATCGGGGGATAAGGGGAAATCAAAAATATTCCCTTACCGCGAATTCGAACTGGGATATGAATATCCGCTTGAATGCGCTGATGTTGTTCTGTTCGTAGAATATCAGCATGGCCTTCTTGTAATCGATTGAATCCACCGAGCGGAAAGATATCGGGCAATAGCGATTGGCTATCAGCAAAGCATTGCTCGTGATGCGGGCCGTACGTTTGTTTCCGTCCATGAAAGCCTGTATGTAACTCAGAAGCACAAGGGCAAGTAGGGCTTTTTCAAACACATTGGCTTTGCCGTTGATGAGCGTGCATGTGTCCCGCATGGCTTCACGTATCTGAAATTCATTGTCCAGCGGACGGTACTTCGTCCCAGTGATGCCGACACGACGGTGGCGTATACCCTTGTCCACCGACAGTTCTTTCGTCAGCAAGGCATGGATGTCTTCGATTCTACCCACCGTCAACTGCTGCAAATAGTCAGGATTGTCCAGCACGAACTTTAGTGCATCCTTGTGGTTGAGCAGCATCACGGCTTCCTCCTTAGTCTTGCCGTCGGCCGTCTTGCTCTCACGCAACAGACGCTCGGTTTCCAGCAGCGAATACGTGTTCCCTTCTATTTGCGAAGATTTCCAGCTAAGGTCGATACCGAGGCGCTCCATCTCCTTACGGTATTCATTCTCCGTCATTTCATCCGCATGCATTCTGAATTCCTGCTGAAGACCGTTGAGATGATCCAGCTCTTCGGCCGAGAAAACATCGACCTTTGGAAGTTGTCCACAAATCAAATCATGGTTGAAACCCTCCTGTATTTCCCTATCCTCGATATCCTTGGCAAAATATGTATCGAGATTGAGCGGCATCGTGATATGGGCTTGGGAACTAAGCATGTACCGCGTAGCACGGCCAACTCCACTGACAAGGATGTTGCCGTTTGCAACCTCGCATGCCAAAATCCGTTTCATCGTCGCTTCGCTCCCCTGAAAACCCACCCCACCGGTTATTTCCATTCTCGAGGAATTTGGATGATAGTGCAGAAACTGTAGTATTTCACGATTCGTATCCATTCGCATACCGTTTTTTCAGCTCAAAAACAGGATGTTTTCATCGAATTCAAAGTTGTTTTGATCCGCAAACATGTTTTTTTTAGCCTGTTTTGATCCGCAAAGTTACGACATTTTTCCGAACCGACAAAATTTTTCCGAAAAAAAATGGAAAATCCGAGGTTTGCCGGTTCGGTATTCCAGCAAGAGAATCCTATTTTCCGAGCGATTTGAAAAGCAGTTCGCCCGTACCTATGCGGTAACCTTCGGACTTGAATGTGATGTTGCCTTTTTCATCAACGACAAGGACGAGCGGCAGATTATCACGGAAATAAATATCGCATTCCTCAATGATGGAGTTCTGCCAGTTGGAGTTTTCATCCTCCATGATCAGGGAATTTTCCGGAAGCCGCTGTGCGAGTTTCTGCAAATCCAAATCCTTGGTCATTTTGTCGGTAGGGACAAGGAAAGCCAAGGTGCCGTTCCAATTTTCGAACTGCGATTTATAAGTCTCAAGCTCGGAAATCAGATGCCGTGTAGGTTCGCGGTTCGGATCGATGAAAGCAATGACGAGATTGTGGTCTTTAACACATTCCGACAAAGTTTTTCCCCAAGGCGTCTTCTGCGAAAGCGACAGCGTTCCGTGCGACTCGGTACGCGGAACCAGAGCCCGAAGCTCCACAGGGAGCGTAACTTTTTCTCCGGCTTTGACATTGAAAAAAACAAGTTTGGAAAGTGCTGTGCCGTCGCTGTAGCGGTTGCCTGTGGAAAGCATGTAATAACCGGAATCCAGAGAGACTGCTGCCGGAAATTCCGCCACACGCGGATCGTTTTCAAAATCGAAAGTGACGAAATCGCCGTTTTCAAATTTTGCAATTGTGTAGTGCGACCAGTAAACAGGATTTACGTCAGAAGTTTTGTCGTACGTGAGTACCAGAGTACCCGTCTTGGATGAAGAAGACCTGTCTTCGAACGAAACGTTTTTCCAAACGCCATTTTGATATACAAATATCTGATTTGTAGCATTGTCCAAATAAGCGGGTATGTCAAGGCTCCGGCAGGCAGCCACGAAGAAAATGTCCCGGCTGTGGGCGTCGCTGTGCCGCAGAGCAAATACACCCATGGGTGATATGGGGCAGTTGAAGTAGTTGCCGGTATCATCGACGGAAATATTCTCAAGTGTCCAGTCCCTCAATTCAGAAGCAGTAGCTATCCCGCCGAGAGCTTCTTTCAGCGGCTGACGCCACGGGCGTACCTGCTCGTTGCTTATGCGAGCCGGAAGTATGCCTTTCTTATAGACGGACAGCGGATATTCCGGATTCTCCTCATCGAAATAAGTGCGCTGTGCCTTGAGCACGTCGGTGGTGATGTCCCTCAAATCCTTATCGGAACAGGTACAGAGATAATCGTATGTACTGTTGAATTCTTCAGAATGCCAGCCGCTGTTCAGCATATAATCCAGCAGTTCGGCGTAATTGCCTTCGGATTTTCTGACAAGTGTCCACAGTTTTTCCCGTTGTTCTTCAAGCAGGTCATTTTTCTGTCGCGGCTCTATCATTTTCCACATCTGTTCCTCGGTGGGGAAAGTAGATGTGTAGACATTTCTGACGGAATCCTCAAAAGCCAGCCTACGTGAGTTTTCCGCGACTTTTTCAGCCGAAGGCTTTACTTTGGAAAAACCTTCCTGAGGAGGAACGATGTCCAGATATTCCGTGTATTCCTCACCGGGAACACGGTCAAGCACCAGAACAACGGTATCCTGCCTCCGGACATCTGTCTTGCTGTAGTTGTAGCGTTTCCCGTCAGAAGCATGAATGAGCAGGTCTCCCAACCCAGTAGTCAGCGAAGCCATGCCCTCGGAATCGGTTCTGGCAACGGCAATCGGGTAATATTCCGAATAGTTGTAGAGTTTGAACTTCACTTCGGCGTTTCCGACAGGTTTTCCGTCCCTGCCGACAGTCTGAACTGTGATTTTTCGTGTCGGAGCGTAGTTTCCGAGCATGTTTACACGTGAAAAGAGTCCGCTTTGAGCCGTAACCTCTTCGGTTCCGGTATATTTGCCGAAAGCGTTGCTGTGCACCATCATGCAGCGTGTGGAAGGGATACTGAACCAGCCCATGTCGAGTTCGGGTTCAGGCTCGCAGGCACCGAGAAAATGCCATTCCCCGTCGATCCACACTTCAACCCAAGCGTGATTGTCGTCGGTATGTGCCCATCGCGGAGTATAGCACTGGCGTGCAGGTATTCCTACGCTTCTCAGTGCCGTAACGGCAAACGTGGATTCTTCGCCGCACCGTCCGAGTGCGGTACGCATTGTGGCCAACGGTGCCGAAGTACGCATATCCGACCCACGGTAGGTAACCTTTTCGTGGCACCAATGGTTGACTTCGAGAGCCGCATCGTACATCGAAAGACCTTTCACCCTGTCTTTCAATGCGTTGAAAAAGACAATCCGTGCAGTATCGAGATTTTCATTGTTTACACGGTAAACCAGTACGAAATGTCTGAAAACGTCTTCGGGGATGGTTTTTCCCCAAGAGAAAGTCTCTCTCGCCAACAAAGAATACCTCACCTGTTTCAGAAAAAAACCGGCATCATAATCGGCAAGGTCGCTGTAAGGCATATAGGCATACAGGAATTTCAGAGCTTCCTTTTCGGCTGGCGAAACGGTGTCGTTCCCCATTATCAATGCAAGTTCGGCTTGTCGTTCGGCAGTGAACGGACGTTTGGAAAAATCGGCCTCCACCTGATTGCGGTAGTTCCTGTCGCTGATGAAGTGCTGTTCGTTCTTGCAGGAATAAGATATTGAAAAGCAAAGCGTTAACAATATCAAAAAGGGTTTTTTATTCATGTTTATATTGTTTTTCGGTTATGGAATTACATATTTGCAGCAATTTTGCGACCTCGCTGGCGGAAGTTTCGGTGTAGGAAAAATTCGAGGTATCGGAGATATCTGGATTCAAAGGCGTACCTGAAAACAGTTTTTTGCACGAGGCATGAACTTCACGGACTCCGGTTTTTCCGATTATTTCGGCCACATTTTGAGGTGATATGCCACTGCCTGCAATAATACTTATCCGTCCTTCGGACAGTTCCACAATGTCCCTTATCACGCTCACACCGCCGATGGCTTTGGGAGAGAGTCCCGAAGTGAGTATTCTGTCGCAACCACATTCTGTTATGTCCCGTAAGGCACGGCGGTAATCGCAGCAGAGGTCGAAAGCACGATGAAAGGTAACTTCCATTGGTTTAGCAAGTTGCACAATTTCAGCAGTGCGTTTCTTATCCACTTTTCCATCGGGAGTAAGAAAACCGACAACAACACCGGCCGCACCGAGTTTCTTGCAAAGTTCCACGTCGGCTTTTACGGTCTCGTACTCGGCTTCGCTGTAACGGAAATCTCCAGCCCTCGGACGCACGAGCACATAAGTACGGAGTTTCAGAACTTCCACACAGTATTTTATGGCTGCAAACGACGGAGTAATGCCGCCTTCGGCAAGGTCATGGCAAAGCTCTATACGCGTGGCACCTCCTTTTTTGGCATTCACTGCCGACTGTACTGAACCGGTACAGATTTCAACATCAGTTTTCGGTATCATGAAAATTTTCCTTTTTTGCTATTTGTGAATTATGGTATTTCTTTTCGGCGGTAACGTCGGCAACGACTTTTACAAACGGCGGCAAATCCACCCTCTGTTCCTCGGAAGACAGTTCCGTTTCAAGCAACATACCCAGCAGGGACGGTGCCAAAAAAGTATCAAGTTCAAAATACTGGTTATGATATGCGAAACAAGTGCGTAACTTGTGTATTGTCCGTTTCTGAGGGTCGGCCAGAGTCAGGAGTTCAAGATATTCATCGCGAGTAAGCCGGCGTTCCACCTCTTTGCGGCACACGTCACTTATATCTTCCTTGGTTGTTTGGAAATAGAGGAAACTGCCGTTTTCTCCCCTCGCACGTATTCGGGATTTTTCGCCGTCAGGAAGGATGATGTAGGTCTGGTATATCTCGCAAGTCCTGCTACAAGGTATTTCCCCGACCGATACGACAAGGAACTTGCGTTCCATCTCCAAAGGTTTCGGAATGCCAAGAACAATCTTCAGTTCAGTCCAAACGCTGTTGCACAGGAAATCAAAATCCTTACTAGCATCAAACATCCTCAAGTGAGGATGGCCGATCCATGATTCCGACGGCATGTGAAAGCCTTTGCCAAAGGAAAACACCGCATCGTACGGCACATCACGGAGTCGGGCCGTGTCCAATCCGGTTTTTCCGAAAAAATCCCCGAGCATCGTTCCGGGAATCGTGTCGAGCAACTCCAATTCGGTACTGGTACAAAAAAGCACGGATTTTTTGCCGGAAGTTTCCATTTCTGAAACAAATTCTTCCCTTTTTCCCGACATACGGCACAGGGTTTCCGTCAAATTGTCCAATGTGAATTTTTCCGTGACGGCACCGCTTGGGTACATGAATCTTTCAGACACGACACCGTGTTTTTCCAAGCATTTGCCCAGAAAACGAATCATTTCCGATGAGAATCGACTCTCATCTCCAACCAGCGCAATTTTTATAACATCAGCCATCTTGTCGGTTTTTTTGAACTGCAAAGGTAGCAAAAATTTCCATTCCTTGCAAAAGATTTTTTCACACCGGTCGGCGTCATCAAAAAAAACGACTCCTTAAATACCGGTAATTCATGTTTTTTCACACAGTCCCGACAAATGTCATTTCAAACTGCGGGCATTTCCAAAACATTTTGAAACAAAGGATTTTTTTCGTATCTTTGCAAACCGTTATTGAGGATATTTTTATTTATAAACAATTGTAAATCAAAATAATAACAATAAATGAAACCATACAGGACACTGATATTCATATTATCGTGCTTTGCACTGCTGGCAGTCTTGTGCTTGGTGTACCCCAGAGACGGGATAAGAATAGGCAACACCACCCTGCGTTTCACCACAATAGAAAACATACTCACCTCGGGAAACAAGCCAGACACACCCGACATCGACAGTCTGGAACTTAAGCGTCGTGCAGAGAAATTAGCCCGCATGCGCGGATTTTACGACACACTGGTTTTTTACCGGGACTACATTTCCGACAGCACACTGGGATTTTCATTACCTAACAACGACATACATTTCTTTGACAGTTTCTTTGCCAGAGCAGAGAAAGCCCGTTCCAAAGGGCTGACACTCCGAATCCTGCACTACGGCGACTCCCAAATAGAGATGGACCACATGACAGACACCCTGCGTGGCTACATGCAGGAAACTTTCGGCGGCGGCGGTGTAGGTCTCATACCGTTCAGCCAGACGATACCTTCGCTTTCGGTAAACCAGTCCGCATCGGGAGCCATAACCCTCTACAGCTCTTACGGAGAATACGAACGCAACAACGGGAACTACGGCCCCATGGCCAAATGCTGCCGGTTGAGCGGCAATGCCACATGCAATATAACCGCAGGAAACTCACAACATTGCAACGAACACCTGAGACAATTCTCCGAAATAACGATACTCTTCAACAATCTTGGAGAAAACTTCACAGCGACTGTAGGCAACGAACAGAAAACCTGTTCCGAACAGGGCATTCACAAACTTTCATGGAAACTGGAAACCACCACACAGGCACGCGTCTCCGTTTCCGGTTCGGCCGACATATACGGCATCATGGTCGATGACGGCGGTGGCGTGGCCGTGGACAACATTTCCATGCGCGGTGCCTCCGGACATCAGATCTGCATGATAAACCCAACACAGCAACAGCAGTCATACTCCCAGATGAACATCGGCATGATAATTTTGCAATATGGCGGCAACTCGGTACCTTACCTCAACAACCCCCAATCAATAGAACTCTATGCCGAAGCACTTGAAAAACAGATACGACGCCTGCGCGAAACATGCCCCGAAGCCACCATCGTGTTCATCGGTCCGGCCGACATGTGCTACTCGGAAGAAGGCAATATACAATCTTATCCCCACCTTGGTGAAGTGGTAGCTGCCCTGAAAAAAATGTCGCTCGAAAACGACGTGGCCTACTGGAGCCTGTACGATGTAATGGGTGGCAAAAATTCCATGCTTTCTTGGGTATCAAAAGGTCTGGCAGGTGCCGATTATCTGCATTATTCGCAAAAAGGCGCCGACAAAATGGGCGGATACCTCAGCGATGCTTTTGCAAAAATGTACGAGTTATATATCAAAGAAAAAGAATTCAAACCTGAAAAATTTGACAAATTATGGCAAAAAGTATTACATCAAAAATAACGGCCATCTTGCTGCTGATTTCGGTATCGGCACCAGTGTCTGCACAGAAAGTCATCAACGACGAATCTGAAAAGCAGAACGCTTTCATCAGATACGCTGCCGACACGCTGTCCTACGACAGAAACAGCACCACAATGCGGGCTTTTTTCGATAAATTCGGCAAAGTAGTCAGTTCCAGAAAAGGCAACGTAAGCATAATGCACATTGGAGGATCACATGTGCAGGCCGGAACTTTCTCTCACCGTTTGAGAATGAACCTGCTGAACAATTTTACCGGCCTCACCGCCGACCGCGGTATGATATTTCCCTATTCCGTAGGGAAGAAATGCAACAATCCTGCCGACTACCGCGTTTCTAAATCAAACACTCTCGAACTCTGCCGCAACGTTTACAAGAATCCCGAGCGCGAACTCGGACTCTGTGGAATAGCCGTAACGGCCTGCGATTCTACCGAATGGATAAATATACGTATGAACGAACACGACACCGACTTTGCCAGCAAAGACATAACGGTTCTCGGATATTCCAGCGTCGGCAACGTAGTGCCATACCTTGAAATAGCAGGTTACAAAGTACAGCCTTCACACATAAGCCTCCTCACCCGCAGGTACACCTACAAACTGCCTGTAGCAGTGGATTCATTCAAAATAGTGATTCCCTGCAAGGATGGTGACTCATTCACACTCACTGGCATATACCTCGGCAACAGGAAACCCGGCATCAGCCTGACTTCCATCGGAGTGAACGGCGCTGCCGTACCCGACTATCTGAAATGCCCTTATTTCTGCAAAGACCTGAGCCTCGTAAAACCCGACCTCGTCATTTTCGGAATCGGCATCAACGATGCCGCCGGCCCGAATTTCGACACCGTTGCATTCAAGAACAACTACCTGCGCCTCATCGACAGCATACGCACGGTGAATCCCCAATGCGCCTTCATTTTCATAACCAACAACGACAGTTACAGAAAGGTCGGACGACGCCGTTACAATGTAAACCAAAACGGACTTCTGGCACACGACGTATTCTACCGCCTTGCAAAAGAAACCGACGGAGCCGTGTGGGACTTGTTCGACATAATGGGCGGACTCACCTCGATGACCAAGTGGCGTGATGCCAAACTCGGCCAGCCCGACAGAATACACTTCACAACGGCAGGCTACAACCTCATCGGCGACATGCTCTACAAGGCCTTTATCAAAGAAATCTCTTACGGTGATGAACAATCTGAAAGTTTTTTTTTCTAACCTGCTCGCCTTCGACGACACGCATCCTCTGCTGTTTACCCAATTTAATTTTTGGGTGTTCATGGCTCTGGTTATGGTGTTTTTTTCTTTCCTTCACAACAGGCGTCTGATGCGCAACGCTTTCCTCTTCCTTGTAAGCCTATTCTTCTACTACAAAACTTCGGGACTGATGGTGCTGCTCCTCATCCTTTCCACACTGCTGGGATATTTTCTCGGCATAGGAATGGACAGACATGAGGAAAAATGGAAACGCAAACTTCTTGCAACCGTCGGAGTTACAGTCAACCTGCTGATACTGTGCTACTTCAAGTACGCATACTTCTTCACCGACGTGTACAACACCATGATGGAAACCGACAACAAGGTGATAAACTACCTTGCCCTATGGGCCAACGACATCGGCAACACCACACGTTTCGACGCATCGAAAATACTGCTCCCTGTCGGAATCTCATTCTTCACATTTCAGAACATAAGCTACATAGTCGATGTCTATCGCAGGAAAATTCCACACGTAAGCAACGTATTCGACTTCGGATTCTATACATCGTTCTTCCCGCAGCTCGTTGCCGGCCCAATCATCCGTGCCGACCAGTTCGTGCCGCAGATTTACAAACCTTATTTCCTCACGAAGAAACAGTTCGGCATTGCCCTTTTCTGGATCATAAACGGCCTTGCCAAGAAAATAATACTCAGCGACTACCTTGCGGTGAATTTCGTCGACAGGGTCTTCGACAACCCGCTGCTGTTCACGCCTTTCGAAAATCTTTCGGCACTCATGATTTATTCCCTGCAGGTATATGCCGACTTTTCGGGTTACACCGACATAGCAACGGGCGTGGCAATGCTGATGGGATTTTATCTGCCCAAGAACTTCAACTCTCCCTACAAGGCCACCAATCCGGCCGGATTCTGGAAACGCTGGCACATGTCGCTATCAAACTGGCTGAAAGACTACCTCTACATACCCATCGGAGGAAACCGCAGAGGCACATGGGTTTCGTGGACAATACTCGCCGGAATAGCCGCCATGATAGGCGTCATGGCAAAAACCACTTGGGTTACCGTAACAATCATCTCGCTACTTTCGCTGATAATAGGATACTACATACTTGTACCCAAAAACCGCAAGACGGTAAGCACCGACCTCAACAACATGGACACCATGCTGCTCGGCGGACTCTGGCACGGTGCCAGCTTCAACTTCATCACTTGGGGCGGACTCAACGGCATGGGAATACTGGTTTACAAATGGTGGAAAAAACAGACAAAACGCACCAAAGTCGCAGCCACCGGTATTCTGTGGCTCGCTTTTGTAAGCCTGCAAGCCGTTTTCAACCGACCGGCACTCTGCGTTGGGGTGGTATGGACCGGAATCATATTCTTCGGCACCATGGTGGATTTTCTTTACACTGTCATAACAAAAGGCCAACCGATAAAATGGCTCAACCGGGGATGGAGCATTTTTCTCACCTTCGTATTCATCAGTTTCACACGCCTGTTTTTCCGCAGCGGCTCCAACCTCGACCCGGCCGAAGCCAATGCCGTGGCATGGAACACCGCCAAGAACATGGTCAACCAGATGGGAAGCCACTGGAATTTCGGACAGATTCCGCAAATTCTCTCAAACTACGCTCCCGTATTCGTACTGTTTGCAATTGGCATGGCAATACACTGGCTGCCGGAACGCTGGAAACGCCACTACCGGATATCTTTTGCGATGCTCCCCATCTGGGCAATGCTTCTCATAACCGTGGCTGCTGTGTTCGGTCTGTATCAGTTCGTCACCGCCGACCTGCAACCGTTCATATATTTCCAGTTCTGAAAAAAATTTTTTTCTCCCACGCTTGCAAGTTCCGAAAACTTTCCGTAACCTTGCCGTGAAATGAAGCAAACCGCAAATACATACACCCTCACCCAAGGGATTATCTTCCCTTCTGTTTCACGAACAGCTGCATGTCCTCGTCTATGCCGATCACGTTGCAGTCGAGCATTTCACGAACCGTTCCGGTAATTTCCCTTTCATCGAGTTTGGGGATTTCGGCACAGAGTTTCTTTATTGTCAAGGGGTTAGTCTTCAGGACTTCCAGAATCCGCATCTGCAGGATTTCCCTGTCGGAGGAACGCCTTTGGGCGATGCACACGTCGCAACGCCCGCAACGTATGCTGTTTTTTTCGCCGAAATAGTACAGCAAAGCGCTGCTCCTGCACCTGTCGGTTCCGCGCACGTAATCCACCATTGCATTCATGCGGGTCATAGCGTTGTCTTTCAGCATTTTATAATTCTCATCACTTATGTACAGGTTGTTCGGATTTATTCTTTCGGCAAGGAAAACAATCTGCGGAGAAGTTTCCTTTTCGCGGTAGTCGATGATTCCCCGCTGGTGCAGCCTTCGCAGAAAATTCACAATATCACATTCATCGTACATCATCTTCTTTGCCAAAAATTTCTCGTTTATCGTGACATGCGTCGTAAATAGTCCACCATAGAGCCTGAGCATCAGTTTCAGCATGTCGTCATATCTGCGGTTTTCTACCTGAAAGGCATAAAGTTCCTGTTTGTCGCAGAGTATTTTCACCTGCGACATGGTTTCCTGTTTTTCGGGAATCATCAGCAGACCTTCTTTTTCCAGAAAACGCAGAGCGCTGAAAAACGGCACGACCTGCATTTTGTAGGCATTGCAGATGGCAACGGGATCGAAATCGAACTTCACGTTGGCACCGCTGCCTTCGGGGATTCTGTAGAAATTGCAGACAGCATTGTACACGTTTCTGATGTAAGTCAGCGAGGGGAACGACATCTGCAGGTTCTGTTTCAGTGATTCGATGTCGGTATTGTCGTAAAGAATCACGGCATAGGCTTGTTTCTCATCTCTGCCGCCGCGACCGGCTTCCTGAAAATAAGCCTCGGGCGAATCCGGCAGATCTACATGTATCACGAAACGCACGTCGGGTTTGTCTATGCCCATGCCGAAAGCGTTGGTGGCTACAATAACCTGTATTTCGCCGTCCATCCATTTTTTCTGACGCACATCGCGGACTTCGGTGCTGAGTCCGGCATGATAAAACGAAGACTTTATCCCCTTTGAGTAAAGGAATTCCGCAATCTCCTGAGTACGCCGCCGGTTTCGCACATACACGATGCCCGAACCTTTTATGGCATTGATAATCCGCAACATCCTTCCGTTCTTGTCCTCCTCGAAAAAAGCCATGTAGGTGAGGTTGTCGCGGTAAAAACTCTTACGGAACACGTTGCGTTTTTTCGAAAAAGCAAGTTTGTTCTGAATGTCGGCCACCACTGCAGGAGTGGCGGTTGCCGTGAGTGCCATTACCGGAACTCCGGGATGATATTCCCTTATTGCGGCAATCTCGAGATAAGGCGGACGGAAGTCGTAGCCCCACTGCGATATGCAATGTGCCTCGTCAACAGCAATGAGCCCGACTTTCATGTCTTTGAAAAATTCCAGAAAATACTGGCTTTTCAGCCTTTCGGGCGATACGTACAGAAACTTCAAGTCGCTGTAAACACTGTTGTTCAGGATACGTTCCGTTTCGGCCCGGCTTACTCCCGAAACTATGGCCTCGGCTTTGATACCCTTTTCCTTGAGGTGCTGCACCTGATCCTTCATTAGGGCAATGAGCGGAGAAATTACGATGCAGAGACCGTCCAAAGCCATTGCCGGCACCTGAAAGCATATCGACTTCCCTCCTCCGGTGGGAAGCAGGGCCAGCGTATCACAGCCATTCAACACCGAAGTTATTATATCTTCCTGCAAGGGACGAAACTTGTCGTATCCCCAGTATTTTTTCAATATTTCGTATATTGTCATGACAAAGGCTGTATTTTCGGTAATTCATTCTCAAAAGTTTCTTTCATATCTGCAATTCAGGGTTGCCGGAGATTTTTTCAAAAAAAAAGGTCTGAATTTTCATTCAGACCTTTTAAGGTAGAAAGGGAAACTGCTAGTCTTCCATATTTACGTAGAAGGATACGCGACGGTTGATTGAAAGCTTGCAATCACCGAAGCATTCACGTTTACCTTTACCAACTGTAGTCAGACGGTCACCGTTGATACCGTACTTCTTAACGAGAAGTCTCTTGACTTCGTTAGCACGTTTTTCAGACAGTCTGTCATTGTATTCGTCACTTGCAGTGTAGTCGCACGAACCTACGATTGTGAAGTTGACAGTAGTATCTTCTTTCATGATTTTAGCGATAGCGTCAAGTTTGCCTTTTTCGCTAGGCTGAACTTTCCATATATCGTTAGGATAGAGGATAGATACAGGCAATCCGTAGTATTTCTGCTGATTGTCTTTCATATCTTTGAGTTTGTTTCTCAAACGGTTGTTTTCTGCTTCTGTCTTGTCGAGACGATCTTTGAGCTGACCGTTTTCGTCTTCCAGTGCAGCGATTTTGTTTTTGAGATCCTGTTCGTTTTTGTTGCATGCTGCGAGGTCATCCTGACATTCTTCCAACTGTTTCTGGAGGTTGTCGAAGTTTTCCTGTGTAAGGAGAGCTTCCTGTGCAATGCGTGCCTTGTCAGCTGCTGTTACGCCGAAATGATATTTGAGTCCCAGTGGAACATACAGATAAGTTCCTACGATGTCACCGTCGAACACTGTCGGAAGGTCGGCGATAACCCAAATCGAAGGTTCAACATAGAGAGAGAAGTGTTCGCAACATCTCCAGTCAAAACCCAAACCAACGTTAGCAGAAAATGATTCGTTGCCGAACCAGCGTTTCTGTTCTCCGTTCTGGTTTTCAGCTTCATCATCGTTCAGGAATGCTGTACCGCCCATACCTGCAAGGAGGTAGAGTCTGCATTTTCTGTAAGGATCCTGATAACCTTTGATGGCGTCGATGATTGAGAATGTGAAATCCACATTGAAATTGAGGTGTTTACCAATGTAGTTGGTGTAGTTTACAACACCATAGGGAGTGGATTGTTCTTTCTCTGGTCCCAGAATGGGATTGTTTTTGATTTTCGAATCAACGTCGGCATAGTTCACCTTGAAGCGTACGTCCCAAACGTAATTCAACTGTTTTGCCAAAAGTCCACCGATACCCCAACCGTTACGATGGTCGTTGTTGAACGTCATCTCCTGATTGTTCAGTGTCTCTTTTTGTAATCTGTAGGTCCAACCGCCATTGATGCCGATTGACCAGTTGCTCCAGAATCCGTAATGCGGATACCTTGGACTTGCTGTTTTCTCGGTGTTAGCTTCTTGCGCAAATACTGTGCTAAATCCGATCAAAACAAGTGCAAATGCTGCAATCTTTAATGTTTTTTTCATCTTTATACTTTATAATTAATTATATTGTTTGTTTTATTTCCTTCTCGGGAATAGAACTGCAAAGATACTAATTTTATTTGAATTTTTGCCATATTTTCTTGAAAATCATTGAAACATTTTATCAACACACTGAATATCAATATATTATATTTTGTCAAAAAAACGTTTTTTTTGTAAAAACCTTTACAGCAAACACTCTTCGCAATAAAACGGCTGTAAATTCGGTGCCTATATAAACAAATCCGTGTTGAAAAATCCGAAACCGGAAATCCGCATTTTCAAAGTTTTTGTAGTACTTTTGAAATTGATATATTGTTTCGATTTTTCTTGATATCGTTGCGTAAACAATTGTCCTGCAACGATATCCGCATTGAATAGAATTTGTAAAAATGGAATATTTTCGAAACAATTTCATTTGTTTTTAAACTCAAAGCATTACGATGGATCCGAAATTTAGCGAAAATGCCACAAAGGTCATATCCAATGTCCACGACGAAGGAGTGCGTCTGGGAAGTTCCACTCTCGGTGTGGAACACCTTTTTTTAGGGCTGCTGCGGGAAAAGAACTGCACTGCCATGGAGATACTGAACCATTTCAAAACGGACATCTCCCTTGTCAGAGAAAACATCGAACGCACCATAAACCAGACAAACAGCGGCATGAATCACAATCCGAACGACAGCATTCCCATGCAGAAACAGCTGGAAAAAGTGTTGCGGTTCGCATATCTCGTATCGAGGGAATACAAAAGCGACACGATAAATACCGAGCACCTCCTGCTCACCATCATGAAAGACGGGAACAACATCGTTTCCTCGTTTCTGCAACAGCAGGGACTCACATACGATGTACTGTCGGAATACATGAACGAGAATTTCCGAAAGAAATCCGGAGACGATGTACCGACGTCCCGCAGAAGCTCAAGAAACCAGATTCCCAACGACGACGACAACGACACCCTGTTTGACGACGATGACGACAACGACACCCTGTTCGGCGACAAAAACACAAGAAAACCTTCGGGCAACAACCGCACGCCGGCACTGGAAAACTTCGGCCGAGACCTCACACAAGCCGCTGCCGAACACCGCCTCGACCCCATTGTGGGACGTGAAAAGGAACTCGAACGCATTGCCCAGATTCTCAGCCGCAGAAAGAAGAACAACCCTATACTCATCGGTGAGCCCGGCGTAGGCAAATCGGCCATTGCCGAAGGTCTTGCCACTCGCATCGTGGAAGGAAAGGTCCCGCGAACTCTTTACAAAAAACGCGTCATTGCCCTTGATATGGGCTCGCTGGTAGCCGGAACGAAATACCGCGGCCAGTTCGAAGAACGCATGAAAGCCATACTCAACGAGCTGAGGCATAATCCCGACATAATTGTCTTCATTGACGAAATACACACCATCGTCGGTGCCGGAAACTCGTCGGGATCGCTCGACGCCTCCAACATGTTCAAGCCAGCACTTGCCCGCAACGAACTTCAGTGCATAGGCACTACGACACTTGACGAATACAGGCAATACATCGAAAAAGACGGTGCTCTGGAACGCCGCTTCCAGAAAGTCATGGTCGAAGCCACGACCATTGATGAGACCGTCGAAATCCTGAACAACATAAAAAGCAAATACGAGGATCACCACATCGTAAGCTACACCGACGAGGCAATAAAGGCCTGCGTAACGCTCACCAACCGCTATATCAGCGACCGGCTGCTGCCCGACAAGGCCATCGATGCACTCGACGAAGCCGGTGCGAGAGTACATATCGCCAATATAAAGATACCCGAAGAGATTACTGCCCTCGAACAGGAAATTGCACGAGTCGTTGCCATGAAAAAAGAAGTCCTTGCACGAAAAAGCTACAACGAAGCCGCAGTGTTCCGCGATCAGGAACGGCAGCTTTCGGCGAAACTCGAAGACACAAAGAAACAATGGGAAGCCGAAGAACGTGAAAAACGCATTCCTGTAACCGAAGAAGACGTGGCCGCTGTGGTGGCCATGATGACAGGGGTGCCTATACAGCGCATAGCACAAAGCGAGGGTTCACGGCTTAAAAACATGGAAGACGACCTCCAGAAAAGCGTCATCGGACAAGACGAAGCTGTGGCAAAGATTGCCAAAGCTGTCCGCCGCAACCGTGCCGGCCTCAAAGACCCCAACCGCCCGATAGGAAGTTTCATATTCCTCGGCCCCACCGGCGTGGGGAAAACCTTCCTCGCAAAAGTGCTGGCAAAATACCTCTTCGACAGCGAAAGTGCCATGATACGCATCGACATGAGCGAATACATGGAAAAATTCGCTGTCTCCCGACTCATAGGAGCCCCTCCGGGATATGTGGGCTACGAAGAAGGCGGCCAACTTACCGAAAAAGTCCGCCGGAAACCCTATTCCATCGTTCTTCTCGATGAAATAGAAAAAGCTCATGCCGACGTCTTCAACCTGCTGCTACAAGTTCTCGACGACGGACAGCTCACCGACGGAATGGGACGTAAGGTCGATTTCAAGAACACCATCATAATCATGACCTCGAACATAGGCTCCCGACAGCTGAAAGAGTTCGGTACCGGAGTGGGATTCTCCACCTCGTCGCGTTCCAACGACCGTGAAAAACTCGAAAAGGAAGTGATTGAAAAGGCAATGAAAAAACAGTTCGCCCCGGAATTTCTGAACCGCATAGACGACATTGTCATTTTCAACAATCTCGAACGCGAACAGATCCACCGTATTATCGACATTGAACTCAATGGTCTGTTTGACCGCATCGGAGCCATGGGTTACGAAATAAAAATCACCGAGAGTGCCAAGGACTTCATTCTGGAAAAAGGCTGGGACCCCAACTACGGTGCCCGCCCACTGCGCCGTGCCATACAGAAATACGTCGAAGACGAACTCGCCGAACACATTATCGGATCCTCGCTCTCGCAATGCGACGAAATAGTGATAGATACGGAAAAAGACAACGAAGAAACAAAAATCAGAATCGATATCAGAAAAACAGAAAAACTGGTTTCTGCCGAAAATCCAACAATTTGATAAACTCACATCATGAACGAAGAAACAAAGAAACTTGAAGATTACGGAAAATTCGCACTCATTTCACACCTTACCGGAAACTTTGAAGTGAAAAACGCCAACACCAAAGTCGCCCTGCACGATGACGCTGCAGTGATGGAACTTTCGGAAAACAGAACCGTTGTAACGAATACCGTCTTGGTAGAAGGCATACATTTCGACATGATGTACACCCCGCTGAAACATCTCGGCTACAAAGCCGTTGCGAATGCCGTCTCCAATATCGTGGCCATGAATGCCACCGCAAGACAGATAATTGTAAACATTGCCATATCAAGCCGTTATACAATCGAAGCCATGGAAGAGTTCTTCGAGGGAATACATTTCGCCTGCGATCGCTACGACCTCGACCTCGTTTCGAGCGACATTACTTCGAGCGTTTCCGGCATGATGATTTCGGCCACTGCCATCGGCGAAGCCGAGGAAAACAAAATAGTAACCCGCAACGGTGCCAAGGTTTACGATCTGCTCTGTGCCTCGGGCGACTTCGGCTCGGCGTATGCCGGACTCCTCATTCTGGAACGCGAAAAAGCCACCTACAAGGCCAATCCGCAGTTCCAGCCCGACCTTGCTTCACATGAATATGTCATTGAGCGTTTCCTGAAACCCGAACCTCGTACAGACATCGTGGACTGGCTTGCCGAAAACGGAATCATCCCCACTTCCATGATCAATGTAGGTGACGGCCTTGCCTCGGCTGCCATCGCCATTTGCCGCGAATCGCATTGCGGCTGCGAAATTTACGAGGAAAAAATACCCATCGACTACGGTACTTCGCACGTCTGCACCGACTTCGGCCCCAACATGCTGCCCACGTCTTTCGCCATGAACGGTGGCGGAGACAACGAACTCCTTTTTACGGTAAACCAGTCCGATTACGAAAAAATAAAAAACTGCGAAAGCATCTCCATCATCGGACACATTACCGAGGAAGCACGCGGTGCCATAATGGTAACCCCGCAAAACTCAGCCATAGAACTGAAAGCTCAGGGCTGGAAGTGAAACGGCTGACTTAAACCGTTTCACGATGCCGGATTTACGAACCGAGTCCGGCAGTGACTGCTGTATCTCCGAGAAATCCTATCTGCAAACGGGACATTGTCGCTACACTATAAAAAAGGGGAGCCGCATTTCTGCGGCCCCCGAATCATGAAAACACGTTATATCCTGTTAATTTGCATCACGCACCAAACGCACCGCCAACCCATTTTCGCTGAAATAGTCGGACGATGGGTAACATCCATCTGCAACGTAGTAGAAATATGTCGGTACGGTGGTAATGAGTGGGAACTCACCACGCGCATCCACATTTTCCCCCCAAAATGCCGCGTACTGGCCAACCAAATCAATAACGGTGCATTGATTGGTGTTGTTGTCTTTGACACGTCGACCACCAGCAGGCAAGAATACCGCACCACCATTTTCCAACGTCAACCACTCGGTAATGGTGTATGTATTGTCGCTGTATTTACTTCCTGGTCCCATTCCATGTACAAAATGAAACCCTGTCGGTACAGAAAATTCGTCGGGCAGAATTATCATACCGTTTACACCATTCACGCAAGCCGGACCATATTTTTCGGACGCATTGGTTCGGGTATTCATCAAGTAAAACCATTCAGTATGTTCGAGAACCCGCCACAATCCAGGTTGGTTACCACCGTTGCTTATGGCATTGTATCTGCCCCAATTGTAGTTGCTGTCAGGATCGGAAGCGCCAAGCCCCCCAGACCAGTAGTCTAACACATTTGAACTTGTCATATACGGATATTTGCCGTTGTAGCCGCTTGTTCCCCAACCGAAGAGATCTATCCACCCTGTGTATGTGGAGGAGATGTATTCATTGTTGCACTTTACACCGCCGGCATATACATTCCCCATGGTTGCGTCACCCACAAAATCCCACTGATGTTTTGAGAAACGCCATGTACCAACGGCAATACCACCTCCCGCCACAGCATGGGTGGTTGCAATACTTCCACCACCTGTGGCACTCCACTGCAGGTTGCCAATGGAAAAGTATACTTTCTTGGTTGGCGACACCGAAAACAATCCAGAAAGATGTGCGGGGGCTTCTTCGGTGGCATTCAGTATAGCCGAAAGAGTGTATATGTTGTTGCGTGCGAGAGCCGCACTGCTTACAGTCTTGCACATGTACTTGCCTGTAGCATCGTAGAACTTCACGGTCAGGTCCTGCGTTCCGGCGGGGACCATTACATAGAAGGTGATGTCGGTGCCACTGTTGAGCCGTGTGTCTCCACAGTCCAGAGTCAGTACACCGCCACCATTGATCCAACTGACAAACTCAGGACCGGAACCGCCCATTTGCACCGTTGCCGTGCCGGCAATGTTCTGGCTGGACACGACTTCTATTTCGGAAAGTGTGTTTTCGGGTTTATTGTCATTGTCTTGAGACTTTACCTGAAATCTTATTATGCAGCACAGGTTCTTGAACTGCAGATTAAGATTGTCTCCATCAGCTGCTGTATTGAACGCCGCCATGTAGTTTGGAATACTGTCTCCATTGTAGGTCTGGGCGGGCGGAATCGTAACATTCACAGAACTTGAGGTATATCCCGTCGCGTTGAGCGAGGTGGGGTAAGTTGCCCAATAACCTCTTCCGTAGGTAGTGGTTATGGAACCTACACTTCCTTCAAACACCGCACAAGTCTCCGAAAGGATTGCACTTATTCCCAGTTCGGTGCCGTTTACCGTAATTTTATCATCGGATTCCCAACACACTTTTCCGTCGGTACTGAGGGTTGTCTTGTCCAAACTTGCAGATTTCGGCAAAGTGGCACTGACCGTAATTGGTTTCGGGTCGCCGATGAGGTTCAACTTGCTGTAGTCGAGTTCTTCCTTGGCACATGAGAAAAATATGCCCGAAACTGCTGCAATAGTAGTCGTACAAAGGGTTACAGAAAGTAATTTTTTACTTTTGTAAAAAGGTACGTTTTTTTTCGCAGAAAACGTAAAAATTAACTAATTGAGAAATAATAACTTATAAAAACAACAAAAAGACATGAAAAACGTACGTTTTTTCACATCTTTATTTCACATATTCTGCTGAATCTCAGCAAAATATACAAGTTCTAACTGAACCGTATCACGTGCAAAATTAAACATTTTTTTTCAATATGGTAAATTTTTTCAAAAAAAATGAAAAAAAACTTGCAAATCAGGAAAATAGTCGTATCTTTGCAATTGAAATAATATTAAAACAATATCACAAAAACAAGTTTAACATATTAAAAATCAAAAACATGGAAACAAAAGAATTTATTAAAAAAATGACTGTAAAGAACAACGGTTTCTTACATTTGTTCATCAATTTTCTGATGCTCGCGGCATTCATACTGTGCATAGTATGGATGGTTTCATGGGACTGCATGTTTACCGAGGAGTGTCCTGAAGGGACGGGCTGGGTTGCATTGCCGGTATTTTCAGGACTGGTGTTCGTTATAATCTACATTCTCGACTGGTGCGGATTTTTCACCGTGCAGCCGAACCAGTCGCGGGTAATGATTTTCTTCGGAAAATACCGCGGAACCGTGAAACAGAACGGTTTTTTCTGGGTAAATCCGTTTTTCAACAAAACCAAGATTTCTTTCAGGGCCAACAACATGGACGTGGAACCGATAAAAGTGAACGACAAGAACGGAAATCCGATAATGATTGGTCTGGTACTGGTTTGGAAAATAAAGGACACCTACAAAGTATGCTTTGAGGTGGAAACGGCAGGCAAATACGATAATTTCGTGGCAGTGCAGAGCGATGCGGCCCTCAGGAAAGTTGCCGGAATGTACGCTTACGACAACATGGACAGGGACTGCAAGGAAATCACCCTCCGCAGCGGCGGCGAAGAAATCAACGACCGTCTGGAAGAAGAGCTCCGCAAACACCTCGACATTGCCGGCATAGAAGTTGTCGAAGCACGTATAAATTACCTTGCCTATTCGCCCGAAATAGCCTCGGTTATGCTGCGACGCCAGCAGGCCGACGCCATAATTTCCGCAAGGGAGAAAATAGTGGAAGGTGCCGTTTCCATGGTTGACCTCGCACTCAAGAAACTTTCCACCGAAAACATCGTTGAACTCGACGAAGAAAAGAAAGCCGCCATGGTAAGCAACCTTCTGGTGGTACTCTGTGCCGACGAAAGTGCCAGCCCCGTAATAAACACCGGAAGCCTGTACAAATAAACAAAAAGGTCTCACTATGGGAAAGAAAAACTTTGCTTTACGGGTCGATGACGAAATTTTCGAAGCCTTAGAACAATGGGCTTCCGATGAGTTCCGCAGTGCCAACGGACAGATAGAATGGATTCTGGCCGAAGCCCTGAAAAAAGCAAAACGATACCCGAAAAAAAAGAACGTTTCCGGAAAAAAAACGGATTTATAATTACACGGCCGGAGGCAGCACGACTTCTCCGGCCGTTTCCAAAACACACAACGACATGGAAAAAAGCAAACTGACAACAAAAATACTTTTCGCAGTAGCTCTTGCCATTTGTGCACTGAATCTGGCACTCATGATTCTGTTCCTGCCGCCGGAAAACAAATTCCAGTACATACTCGGCATGGCTATACTGCAACCCGTTGTGCTGGCACTTCTTGCCGTCGTAGCAAAAAAACCGGACATCAACAGGAAGTACAGCATAAAAACAGTTGAAGGAAAATTCAAGCTGAAAAAGAAAAAGTTTCCTCCGAAACCTACCCCTTCGCACATGGTGATGTGCGGTTTGACGGCAGTGATGGTGTCGCTTGTGATAACGATGACGGTATGGCTGCAAAACATACACGACAGTGTACTGCATAAATACCTGTTCATCACCAATGTCGTTCTGATTGCGGTGATGGTCGTTCTGGTAATATATTTCAACAAGAAGGCCGAAAAGGAATTTACAGAAGAAAAATGAAAATCTTCTTGCCCGATACGATTATTGTTTGTATATTTGCAACATGTGTTGCAAAACATATGTTTTCAAATAACAGAATGACATTCAGTAAGATATGCCAAGAAAAGCACTTTTTACAAGGGAACACATTACCCAAAAAGCCCTTGACATTGTAAGGGAAAGAGGCATAGACGCCCTCACGGCACGGGAACTCGGAAAAGTTTTGGAGAGTTCGCCACGACCTGTATTCACCGTATTCAGAAACATGGAGGAGGTACTCGATTCGGTGTACGGAAACGCACTGGATTTGTTTGCAGATTATGTGTCCGACGTTACCGACTACCATCCGGCTTTCAAGGAACTGGGCATAAGAACCGTACGCTTTGCCCGCGAAGAGAAGCATCTGTTTCACTATCTTTTCCTCACAAAAGACGCTGAAACCGAAGTACTTTACCCGAAAGCAAAGGAGTGTCTCAACGACACTTGCCGGGAATTCGGTATTACAAAAAGACAAAGCGAAAGACTTTTCAGACAGATGTGGATATTCACCTGCGGACTTGCACTGATAAGCACGAAAGACGCAGACATTTATCCCGACAAACTCGTAAGTGAAATGCTGTCATTTCAATTTGCTTCGACACTGAACCACATAATGTCGGGGAAAAAGACTGAAAACATAACTCCACGCATACGCAAAAAGGACAAAGACACAATATCCGTCGTCAAAAAAGGTAAACATGCGAAAACTCTGGCTTGACAATCTGCGATGGGCAACGGTGCTTCCGGTACCGTTCTACGTCATTTATTTCTACAACAAGGGCGTGTCAGGCGGTGTCGGCGGCTTTGCCGACGCCCCGATGTGTCGGCCGCAGAATGTGGTGATATTGCTTTCGCCTGTAATTTATGAAATCTTGAAACACATTCCATTCATCAGACGGTGCGTTCTCGGAATAAACCTAAATCCGACAAACAAATTGAAAATCAACAATTAAGTAAGATAGAGTTTTTGTTTAACAGAAATACTGCCATGAACAGATTGAACATTTATTATTGCCCGAAATGCGGCAATGTCGGCATAGCCTACGGCAAACCGGCAATTGAATGTTGCGGAAGCAAAATCGAACCCGTAACTGTTGAAAATATGAATGCAGTTCCCACCATCACTGAGATGGATGGCGAATACCTGCTGGAATACACTTGCCCGATGACAAAGGACGACTTCATCGTCGCCGTCATCGTGGAACGTTATGACCGTGTTGAACTTATCCGCCTCTTTCCCGAACAGGCCGCGAAAGTACGCGTTCCGCAAATCAAGGGTGCAAAAATCCATACCGTGTTTTGCCGTCAGGGCAAAGTGTGGAGTGAAATCTTGAAATAATCAATAAACTTGAAAACATGAACATTCGTTTAGAACAACCTGAAGATTACCGCGAGGTGGAGAATCTCACACGTGAAGCATTCTGGAACGTATATTGCCCCGGGTGCAAGGAGCATTTCGTTCTCAACCAGTACCGAAATAATCCCGACTTTATTCCGGAACTCGATTTCGTGATGGAGGAAGACGGAAAAATCATCGGACAGGTGATGTTTTCCAAGGCGACTATCATAAAATCGGATGGCTCGCCTTTCCCTGCATGGACTTTCGGGCCTATCAGCATCCATCCCGACTACAAACGCAAAGGCTATGGTCTGAAACTGCTGCAATATTCCATTGAGAAAGCCAAGGGAATGGGCATCGGAGTGCTTTGCATGGAAGGCAACATCGATTTCTATAAAAATGCAGGTTTCGTTTTGGCCAGCAGCTTGAAGATTCACTATCATGGCGAACCTGCCGAAAGCGAAGTGCCGTATTTTCTGGCACAGGAACTCATACCCGGGTTTTTGAACAGAATCGAAGGAACATACCATACGCCCGAAGGTTATTTCGTGTGTGATGAGAAACCGGATGATTTTGCCGCCTACGATGCAACTTTCCCTGTCAAGGAAAAGCACCTGCAAGATGGTCAGCTGCCCCAATTCTGCCAGAGTTGCGGCATGCCCATGACCACCGATGACATTTGCGGCACCGATGCCGGCGGAAGCACCAATTTCGACTATTGCAAATACTGCTACAAAGATGGTGAATTTGTGGATAAAGTCTCCATGGAAGAATACATTGACATGTGTTCGCAGTTCGGTGCTCAGGCCGGAATGACCAACGAACAGATGAAAGAACATTGCCGGAAAATATTCCCGATACTGAAACGCTGGAGGAAAAATTCACGTTAATTATGCAAATTGAAACTGAAAGACTGATATTACGTCCGTGGCGCGAGGACGATGCGGATGTGCTTTACAAGTATGCCTCCGACCCTGAAGTAGGTCCGCGTGCCGGCTGGCCGCCACACAAATCGGTAGAAGAAAGCCGGGAAATCATAAGGACTGTTTTTGGCGGTGAAGGCATGTGGGCCGTGGAACTGAAATCCACCCGGGAGTCCATAGGCTGTGTCGGATACCTGCCTGCCGCTTGTTCCAATCTGCAGATTGCCGAAGATGAAGCCGAAATTGGTTATTGGGTGGCGCGTCCGTATTGGGGGCAGGGCATCTGTACGGAAGCCATGCGTGCCGTTATTGCATACTGCTTCAACAACAAAGGATTTACCGCCCTGTGGGGCGATTATTTCCTGGATAATCCGGCATCGGGCCGTGTGATGGAAAAATGCGGGTTCAAGGATACGGGACGAGAAACGACCTGTCCTAACCTCGAAATTGGAGGAGACCGGCCAGTCAGAATCTTGAAATTGTCACGAAAGGACAGAAAATGAATATCTTCAGGACAAATAACCGTGCCGAATGGCGCCAATGGCTCAGCGGACATTTCCGGACGGAAAAGGAAGTCTGGTTTGTGTTTCCCACGAAAGCATCGGGGGAGAAAAGCGTTTCCTATAACGATGCCGTCGAGGAAGCTCTTTGCTTCGGCTGGATAGACGGTCAGGCCAGAACCCTCGACAGCAGCCACGGTATCCGCCGCTTTACGCCGCGGCGGGAGGGAAGTCCCTATTCGCGCCCCAACATCGAGCGGCTGATCTGGCTTGAAGGCCATGGGCTGATTCACCCGGAAGTCCGGGCGTCGGTCTTGCCCCTTATTCAGACGCCCTACGTTTTTCCAGAAGACATCCTGGCGGAAATCCGAAAGGATGCTGCCGCATGGGCAAACTACGGGCGTTTTTCGGAACCCTACCGGCGCATCCGTGTCGCCTACATCGATGCGGCCCGCCACCGTCCCGGGGAGTTCCGCAAACGCTTGGAAAATTTCATCCGGAAAACCCGCGAGAACAAACTGATTACCGGCTACGGCGGAATCGAAAAATACTATAAATAAAACGGCAAACACTTAAAAAGAAACAGTGGATATTATCATCAAAGGACTTAAAAAAAGATAAGTCATGGCAAATGAAAGCATGAAAGACTTCAACAGGATGTTGAACGAACCGATGGAACCCAAAGATTTTGTGAAGGATTACGAAAAATTTCTTGCGAAACTGTGATCCACACGGAAAAACAATAAAAGAAATGGTTGTGCGTTACACCTGTAAAGGATTTGCGGTTCGTGTAATGTTTTGATTTATATTGTTTAATGTAAATGATATGATAAAAAAAGGACGTATAGTAAAAAAAGCGGTGCTGTTGCTCTTCATCATTGCTGCAGTGGGAGCCATAGGTATGTTGGCCATCAATTTTCATGTGAAACATTTTTCTGCAGCGTTGATACTGACTCCCGAACAGGCTGCAGGCATAGACGGTGTGGACTGTATTATCGTTTTGGGTGCCAAGGTCTATGAATCCGGAAAACCGAGCAGTATTTTGCAGGACAGATTGGATGGAGGAATAACTTTGTGTGATGCCGGAGTATCATCAAAAATACTGATGAGCGGTGACCATGGCCGTACAACTTACAACGAAGTGATGGCAATGAAGAAGTATGCAATGGACGCAAATATTCCATCTGCAAATATTTTCATGGACCATGCCGGTTTTTCTACGTATGAAACCATGTATAGGGCAAAAGAGGTTTTTTGTGTAAAAAAGGCCATCATTGTCACGCAGAAGTATCATTTGTACCGTTCTTTGTATATCGCGAACAAACTGGGAATTGAAGCATACGGTGTTCCTTCCGATTACCGTGTGTACGGCGGCCGAAACATTAATGAGTGCCGTGAGATTCTTGCAAGGTTCAAAGATTTTTTTAAAGTCTTATTCAAATTGAAGCCCACTTATTTGGGAGAGCAGATTCCCATCAGCGGAAGCGGAGATCTCACGAATGATTATTGAATCGGAGACAGATGCGGTGTGTATATAATTATAATAATTATAGAAACAAAAAATGCTCTAAGCAATAATGGCAAGCAATAAGGAATATATTGATTTTGTGTGTGCCCAGCTTGAGGGTGCAGGAAATGTCCGGGCACGGAAAATGTTCGGCGACTGGTGTATTTATGTGGATGAAATTCCCGTCATCCTTGCGTGCGACAATCTCTGTTACGTGAAGAAATTGCCGGAACTAGAGCCTCTCATGTCCGGAGCCGAATGCGGTTTCCCGTATCCCGGAGCCAAGGAACATTATATCCTCGACGTTGAACACCGCAGAGAAACGATTCAGGTAATAAAGAAATTACTTGAGACATTACCATTATACCAAAAGAAAAAAAACAGAAAATGAAACAGGAAGTAGATCCTCGGGAAACCACGCGTGCACAGGCTTTCGAACTGTGGATGACCTCGCCCATGCCCATGGTTCATCTCACCAAAACCTTCGATGTTACCCGCATCCGCAAAACGGCCGAAAAAAAAGGCTGGAAGTTCAACATGCTCATGTGCTGGTGCATCTGCAAGGCTGCCACTCAGATTGACGAATTTTTTCTTTTGCCGGAACACGGCAAACTCTACCGTTACGACCGCCTGGCCATCAACGTGATTGTAAACAACCGCAAGGGCGGCATCAGTTCGTGCGACATAGCCTTCAACGAAAATCCGGAAGCCTTCAACGAAGCGTATCTTCGCCTCACCCGCGAAACCGCCGAAAGCTGCAAGAGCGTGTTTCTGGATGACCACATGATTGTCGGCACGTCGGCATTGGTGAAGACCGAACTGGACTGCATCATCAACCAGTATACCGACAAGTTCGTCAATCCCATGGTGATGTGGGGGAAGTACCGCAAGGGCTGGTTCCGAACCGAACTACCTGTCTCGCTGCAGTACCATCATGTGCAGATGGACGGCGGACAGGGAACGGAATTTCTGGCGCTGCTGCAGAAAGAAATGAACAGATTCTGATAAGAATGCCGGAAAAACGTGAAATATATGCCGATTGGAACCCGTGGCACGGCTGCACCAAGATAAGTCCGGGGTGCAGGTTCTGCTATGTGTACCGGCAGGACGAGATGTACGGCAGCGAGATTGCGAGCAGTCTTTGCCGCAAGACTGCAGCTTTCGACCTCCCGCTCAGGCACAAGCGTGACAAATCGTGGAAGATAGAATCCGGAAAAATCGTGTTCACATGCTTCACTTCCGATTTCCTGCTCAAGGATGCCGACGCTTGGCGTCCCGAATGCTGGCAGATGATGAAGGAACGCAGCGATTTGTGGTTCTATTTTTTCACCAAACGCATCGACCGCTTCATGGGCTGCATTCCCGACGACTGGGGCGACGGTTATCCCAACGTGCTTGTAGGCTGTACGGTGGAAAATCAGGAAATGGCAGACTACCGGCTTCCTGTTTTCAGAACCGTTCCCGTAAAGCACAAGAGTATCATAGTTTCCCCTATGATAGGACATGTGGACATATCTCCATACCTCGATGAAACAATAGAAGAGGTGTCGGTTGGAGGAGAATCCGGTGCCGGTGCACGTCCGTGCGACTACGACTGGATTCTGGACTTGCGGAGACAGTGCATGGAAAAGAATGTACCCTTCCGTTTCCACCAGACAGGAGCCTTTTTCATCAAAAACGGGAAACAGTACCGCATACTCCGCAAATTCCAACATTCTCAGGCTCATAAAGCTGGTATCGACTTCGGAATCGGCGATTATTTTGTCCCTCAAACCGCTAGATTAGAGTGGAAAGACTCTGATTATCACTGACAATGTAATTTTTTTCGGGATTTTCCAAAAAAAAATTGTATTTTTGCAAACCAATGTAAAGCATGCGGCCGGTCTTGAACGACAGGCTCTTAACCATAAAGAACAAAGATAAAAACACGATGAACAAGTTAAAAACACTTTTGGTTGCCGTTGTAATATTGTTTTTACAGGCAAACATGAGCGCAAACTCGCAAAGCAAGAATATTTTTTACGCAGAACAGCTTGTAGACCAACTCACACTATTGTCCGACACTTTTCCGGCAGAAGTTGGGGTAGCTTTTTCAATAGAGGGAGAAACTTTCGAAACACACAACAACCGTCATTTCCCAATGATGAGCGTAGTCAAGTTTTATCAGGCAATGGCCATCTGCAACAGGCTGAATGAAACAGGAATTCCAATATTCTCGACCATACAGATAGAACCCGAAGAACTCATGAAAGACACATGGAGCCCGATGTTGGAATTCTACGAAAACGGTGGCAAAATTTCCATCGACAAACTCCTTGAATATTCACTCGTACAAAGCGACAACAATGCCAGCAACATACTGTTCGACAGAGTACTCGGTACCGAGTACACGGAAAATCACATCAACGGCATTGCCGATGGTGCCTGCTCCATCATTGCCGACGAAAGAATGATGCACAACGACCCCACACTATGCTACGACAATTGGTCAAACCCAGTGTCGGCCGTGAAACTGTCTGAGTATTTCTTCCAAAAACGCAACGATGAAAACTTCCGAATTGTCTGGAATTTCATGGCCAATTGCAATACCGGCGAAAACAGAATACCCAAATACATCCACGACTACGCAACCATAGTCCACAAAACCGGAACCGGCCCAGTTACCGCCAACGGCAACATTATGGCAGTAAACGACGTGGCCTGTGTCATTCTCCCCAACGGAAGACATTTCTGTCTGGCAGTATTCATAAAGGACGCCCAGTGCAGCATGGCACGTTGTGAAGAACTCATAGCCACCATGGCTCAGAAATGTTTCGAATATTTCTACTAATCGGAAAAACGACACAATAACATGCTGCTCTCCAAAAACATCAAGAAACCACTCACGCTTTTTTTCCTGCTTGTGCTGTGCCTTGCAGGCAGCACAATGGCGCAAGACACCATAAAGGCAAGTTTTGACGAACGTGTCGACCTGATGGCCATGATAGCCCGTCTCAGCGAAAATCGTGAGTACAACGTCTGTGTTGATTCAGCATACGCGGCACAAGCCGACCAGTATTTCAGCAAATACGCAGACCACGAGGCTGTACGGCTTTACCGGCAGATACGCCAATCCGACAATGTTGTCTACGATGCCGTTGTGGCTTATGCGGTACATCTCAAATTCACCGGAAGCAGAAAACACCCTCTGGATTTCGACGAAAGTATACGCGACGGTTCCGACAGTTCTTTTGAACGATGGCCACAGTCCGGCAAGAAAACGTTCCTCAAATCACTTAACGATTTTTACACCGAAACCGGATTCCACGAATGGTACAAAAGCACGGAACCGGTACGCCGTAAATATCTGGAAAAAGAACAGAAAAGCTACAACATGGTAGATTTGTCGTGGTATGAAAAATTCTTTTACAGAAAACCAAAACTTCAAACGGGAATATTCGTGTGTCTGCTCACCGGACTTCAGAACTACGGCCTTTCTTGGGAACTTACCGACGGCACAACGGTAATAAATCCCGTTTACGGTGTCTGGAAATGGACCGACCTGATAATCGTGATACACGAATTTTGCCACCCGTACTGCAATCCGCTCGTCAACAAATACTGGGACAGGCTGTCGGACATCGCCGGAAAAGTTTACGAAGAAAACCGTGAAGCACTTTCGCACACAGCATACACCTCTCCACAAATCATGATGTACGAAACTCTCGTAAGAGCCTCAACCATAGTTTACATAAAGGAAAAACTGCCTAAATTCTACAACAGCAAGCTTATTGAAAATGAAAAAATGCAGGGCTTCCCGCTTGTAGAACCCGTGTTCAATTCTCTTCTGAAATACTGCGACAACAGGTCTAAATACCCGACTTTGGGAGATTATTTTCCGGTTCTGATAGAAGATTTGCAACAGTGACAACTTGAAAATTCCAACGGGCATTTCCACAGTTCTCTTTTTATTGCAAAGGATTCGCATAATTGAATCTCAAGATAAAAAAACGAATGTAGAACCGGCTTTCTGTCCGGAAAAGAATATCCGTCAGAGGCTTTTTCAAGCAAAATCGATAAAGATTGTATTGTTGGTAACGGCAAGATCAAGCATTTTTGATGCAGGATTGTTACTCATTGCTAGTTGCAGATGACCGGTTGCCGAAACGGTGAGAATGATACCGGTAGAACCGGCATCAAGATAGCTGTCTGCATAAGAACGCGAAACTCTCATTTTGGAACGTGGCTGACCGGCCATGGTGATGTAAAAATCCCTCCCCGCACGGATTCTCTCGAATTCATCGTATTTTATGTTCAGGTAGCCGTTGCCATACGCATCTATGTAAATTACCACAAGATGCAAGGTGTTTTCGGAATATACATAGAGCGGAGTTCTGGCTCTGTTGAGTCTCTCCCGTTCTGAGCCCAATTCCGATACCGGAGTTCCCGCTGCCAGCTCTTGTGCAATGTAGCAAAACAGATTGTATGCCGCAAAAGTGAAAAAATTCGAATCCTGCATATAGGTGATTTGTACCGAATTATAATCCCTGTCGCCGACTACAATCGACGGAACGCCGTTGTCGGCACATATAAAATACTGTCCTTCACACTCAACAATCACAAACGGATTCGTTGGCGTCTCGGTGGAACATACGTCTATTATATGAATTGTCCCTTCCGGAAAATCGAAACACGTATTGGCAACAATGAAAGCTGTGTCCATAAGGTTGTAGTCCCTTATTCCGTGAGTTATGTCAACCACCTGAACATCAGGTATGAGAGAAGACAGACGACCTTTCACCTTTCCGATAAAAAAATCGCTGTACCCCCAATCTGTCGTCAATGTTACGATTTGTCCCATCTATATGTATTTCAATTTTTTATACTTTCAGATTCCGTTGAAAACTTTTGCAAAAATACGTTTTTTTTCAAATATTTCAGGCAACACAGAAAAAAATAAACTACAGCCGGTTGTTAATAAAAAAGAGAAGACTCTTCCGGGTCTTCTCTTCATATTTCGGATTTTGGGAAAAATCATCATCCATTGAGAGCTTCTGCACCGCTAACGATTTCGATAATTTCGTTGGTGATGGCGCTCTGACGTGCTTTGTTGTAAGTAAGCTTGAGTTCTTTGAGCAATTCGGCCGCGTTGTCCGTAGCTTTCTGCATGGCCGTCATACGAGCACCATGTTCAGCTGCCAACGAATCAAGAATCACTCTGTAGAATTGTGAACGCAGTGAAAGGGGTATCATTTCCTTCAAGATTTCAACCTTGCTCGGCTCGAAGATGTAATCGTTCTGAACTTTCTGTTCACAATCATTGGCTTTCGGCACAATGGGCAGGAATTGTTCAACCGAAGGTATCTGAGTCAGCGAGTTCTTGAATTTGTTGTAAATCAGTTCAATGCGATCGTATTCTTTATTGCAGAAACGGCTCATGATTTTCTCAGCCAATTCGGCGACATTGTCAAAAGTCGGTTTGTCCAAAAGTTCATCGTAAGATTCCTTTACCAAACCTGCACGCTTGCCGAAAATCTCAGTTGCACGCTTGCCTATGGTTATCATGCTGAGTTCAACGCCTTTCTGTCCGTCGTAATATTCAAGACGCTGGTTGGCTTCCTTTACGACGTTGGAGTTGAACGCACCGCACAGTCCTTTGTTGGAGGTTACAACGACAAGCAAGACCTTTTCTGCTTCACGCACTACATGGTAAGGTGTATCCACACCGTCCTCAACGTTGATGTCCTTTATGATTTCTGACAATTTCTGATCGTATGGTCTCATTGCCAGAATCGAATTCTGTGCACGGCGGAATTTTGCTGCCGACACCATCTTCATGGCCGAGGTAATCTGTTGTGTGGAACTTACCGAAGCAATACGTGTACGAACTTCCTTTAAATTTGCCATTATATTTACGTTACTACTTACTTATTGACATTCGTTTATTTTGCATATTTTTGCGACAGGTCTCCAGCCACGTCTCTAAGCACTTTGGTATCTTCGTCCAAAAGTTTTCCGGCACGGAGGTTTTCCAAAACCTGAGCATGGTTCTGACGCAGGAAGAACAGATATTCCGTTTCGAAATCACGAACTCTGTCAACGGGAACCTTGCTCAGGAGGCCGTTTGTTCCGCAGTAGATAATTGCAACCTGTTCTTCAACCTTCATCGGCGAATATTGTGGCTGTTTAAGGATTTCAACGTTTCTTACGCCCTTATCCAATACTGCCTTTGTAGCTGCATCAAGGTCGGAACCGAACTTCGAGAATGCTTCCAGTTCGCGGAACTGTGCCTGATCGAGTTTCAGTGTACCTGCAGTCTTTTTCATGGACTTGATCTGAGCTTTACCACCCACGCGCGATACCGAGATACCAACGTTGATGGCCGGACGGACACCAGAGTTGAAGAGGTTGGTTTCCAGATATATCTGACCATCGGTGATGGAAATCACGTTGGTTGGGATATATGCCGAAACGTCACCGGCTTGAGTTTCGATAATTGGCAGTGCTGTAAGAGAACCGCCACCCTTTACCTTACCTTTAAGTGATTCGGGAAGGTCATTCATCGTTGCGGCAATTTCGTCGGAGTTGATTATTTTTGCAGCTCTTTCGAGAAGTCTTGAGTGCAGATAGAACACGTCTCCGGGGTAGGCTTCACGTCCCGGCGGACGACGGAGAAGCAAGGACACTTCACGGTAAGCCACGGCCTGTTTGCTCAAATCATCGTATATAACGAGGGCAGAACGTCCTGTGTCGCGAAAATATTCTCCGATGGCAGCACCTGTAAACGGTGCGTAGAACTGCATTGCTGCCGGGTCGGAAGCTGTTGCCACTACCACAACAGTGTATGCCATGGCACCCTTTTCTTCCAGTGTCTTTACTATGTTTGCCACTGTTGAACCTTTCTGACCGCAAGCTACGTAAATACAGTAAACGGGGTTTCCTGCATCGTAGAAGCTTTTCTGGTTGATGATGGTATCGATGGCGATGGCAGTTTTTCCGGTCTGACGGTCGCCGATGATCAACTCACGCTGTCCGCGTCCGATAGGAATCATTGAGTCAATTGCCTTGATACCTGTTTGCAAGGGTTCATCTACAGGCTGACGGAAAATAACACCGGGGGCTTTTCTTTCGAGAGGCATCTCGAATGTCTCGCCTTCGATCGGACCTTTTCCGTCCACAGTTTCACCAATTGTGTTGATGACACGTCCGATCATCTTTTCGCTAACTTTTACGGAAGCGATGCGTTTGGTACGTTTTACCGTGTCACCTTCGTTGATGTCAGCCGATTCGGCCAACATTACTATGCCGACATTGTCTTCTTCCAAGTTTTGGACAATACCCTGTGTACCGTTAGCAAACTCAACCAATTCACTTGATTGAGCATTGTTTAAACCATACACACGAGCAATACCGTCGCCGACCGTAAGCACTGTGCCGACTTCTTCCAATTCCACGTTGAGATCAACGTCTGCAAGTTGTTTTTTCAGTATCGCCGATACTTCGGCAGGTTTAATTTCAGCCATCTATCTTTATATTAAGAAGTTACTCATTAAATTGCTTTCTCGTATTTGTTTACGCTGAATTCCTTGCGCAGTTTTTCAATCTGTGCACGGATGCGTGCGTCGTACATGTTGTTGTCGAACTCTACGCAGAAACCGCCTATCATGTTGCTGTCGGTAACTGTGTTGAGCTGTACTTTCTTGTGTGTGTAGTCTTCAAGGATTTTCGTGAGTGCTGCCTTTGTTGCGTCATCAACATCTGTGGCTGTACGGAGTTCCGAAACTACTATACCTTTGTATTTACGGTACTGTTTCATGTATTCTCCGGAAATTCCCTTGAGACTTACTGCACGGTGTTTGCGGACTACGAAGTTAAGAAATGCCATCGAGGTACGGCTTACGGCATTTTCAAAAAGTTCGTTTATTATCGCAATTTTCTTGGAATCCTTCATTGTAGGGTTGCTGAAAATCACGTTAAGTATGTGGTTTTCTTCGCAAACCTTGTGCACAAATTCCATATCGGTGCAAACGGTGTCTATTTCGTTTGTATCGGTAGCCAGCAAAAATAATGCTTTGGCGTAGTTTACATTGATTCTGTAGTTTTCCACAAGTTGTTGTTTTTGTGTTACCTTTATCTTTTTTACACTTTAGAAAGTTATTCACAAACCTGTATATCAACACATTATATTAAACAAAACGCGTCAAAAACGCAGATTGTCCGTAAAACTTTCAAACTGCAAAGTTACAATTTATTTTTCAAATACCAAAAATTTTTGGCATTTTTTTTATTTCAGAGGCAAAAAAAATTTTTTCAGACCATGTTTTGCAATCTGTTTTCGATTAAAAAAATGGAATTTACAAATTTGATTTCTCCTGAAATCACGGAAAAAATCACAAAAAAAACGTCCGATGATTTTGCTGCTGTCAAATTTGTTTTTCTTTTATAATCAGCCATATAGCCACTGCAACGAATAAAAAAAGATGGTGCGATTTCCATTATTGCCAAAAATAACGTATTTTTGTAGTTTCATAGAACACAAAAAATGTTAAACTAAACAATATAAATTATGTCAGAAAAAATTTCAACATTGAGAGACAAAGCAGCCATCAGATGGATTGCCTTGTTGCTATTGGCTTTGGCCATGTTTTGCAGTTATGTTTTCATGGATATTTTATCCCCTATCAAGGATTTGATGCAGGATACCCGTGGTTGGGACAGTGAATCCTTTGGTCGTATGCAAGGAGCTGAAGTATTCCTCAACGTGTATGTATTTTTCCTCATTTTTGCTGGAATTATTCTTGACAAAATGGGAGTTCGTTTTACTGCCGTACTTTCTGGTGCAGTAATGCTTGTTGGTGGTTTTATAAAATTTTATGCTGTAAGTGATGCTTTTGTTGGAACTGGCATCGAAGCTTGGTTCAACAATCATCTCAATTGGAATGGCAATATACCCATCGTTGGAACAATTATTCCATTTGTAAGTGGCATGCCAGCTTCTGCAAAACTTGCTGCTGTTGGCTTTATGATTTTTGGATGTGGTGTCGAAATGGCTGGTATCACCGTTAGCCGTGGCATTGTAAAATGGTTCAAAGGTCGTGAAACAGCTCTGGCTATGGGTTCTGAAATGGCTTTGGCACGTTTGGGTGTCGCAACTTGTATGATTTTCTCACCTTTCTTCGCAAAAATGGGTAATGAAATACACGTAGACAATGCCGTGAAATTTGGAGTGGTTCTTTTATGTATTGCTCTCATCATGTTTATTGTTTACTTCTTTATGGACAAAAAACTTGATTCCCAAACCGGTGAAGCAGAAGAAAAAGATGATCCATTCAAAATCAGCGACCTTAAAAAAATCTTCACCAGCCTTGGTTTTTGGTTGGTAGCTCTACTTTGCGTACTTTATTACAGTGCAATATTCCCGTTCCAAAAATATGCTGTAAACATGCTTCAATGTAACCTCACCCTTACCGAAGCCGACCCTTCTACATATTGGGGAGGAAATGTTGATAATTTCCCCATATCTGTAACTATAATTCAATACATAATCATGCTCGTTGTTGCCATCTGCTCTTTTGCAAGCAACTTCTCCAAAAACAAAGGCATGAAATTTAGCTTGATGGGATTGGCTATAATTGCATTGATTGGCTATTGCTATATGGGTTACATGAGAGGTACTGCTGAAACAATATTTGCAGTATTCCCGCTGTTGGCCGTAGCCATCACTCCTATACTTGGCAACTATGTTGACCATAAAGGAAAAGCAGCAACAATGCTCATGCTTGGTTCCATACTACTTGTTTTATGCCACCTTACTTTTGCCTTTATACTGCCAATGTTTAAAGGTAGTGCAGTTGGAGGCACGATTGTAGCATACGTTACCATATTAGTACTTGGAGCATCTTTCTCTTTGGTTCCAGCAGCTTTGTGGCCTAGCGTTCCCAAACTGGTTGACGAAAAAATCATCGGCTCTGCTTATGCAGCTATATTCTGGATTCAAAACATAGGTCTTGGTTTGTTCCCTGCTCTTATAGGTTTGGTTCTTACAAATACAAACGAAGCAGGAACTGCTGCTCACGAACTCAATTACACGTGGGCTCTTGTAATGTTGGCTGCACTCGGAATAGCAGCATTGTTGATTTCTATTTACCTTAAGGCTGTAGACAAGAAAAAAGGCTATGGTCTTGAACAACCGAATATTGTTGAAAAAGCCCAAGAGGAAAAATAAAACATTTTTAAACACTCAGAATCCACTTCGGAATTTCACTTCTGAAGTGGATTTTTTTTAAAATCCGACAATGAAGTATTCCCAAATTGCAGTAGCCGTCCCGATTATGGCCGAACTGGAGAATTTGGCCAGTCTGGTAAACTGTCTTGAAAGCCAGACTTTCAAGAATTTCAAAGTATTCTTCTGCGTAAACCAGCCTGAAAGTTTCTGGCAGAACCCCGAAAAAACATTCATTTGCCACAACAACAGGGAATCCATCAAGTACCTGCATACACTTGATTCTGACAGATATTTCATAATTGACCGCAGCTCGGAAGGCAATGGTTGGGACGAAAAACGACAAGGAGTCGGGCATGCCCGCAAAGTGCTTTTCGACACAATACAGGAAAGGCACTGCGACAATACTATAACAATAAGCATGGACGGGGATACGGCTTTCGACAAGAATTATTTTCAAAGCATTGTGGATCAATTTAATGCAACGTCCAACCTTTCTGCAATATCGGTTCCGTATTTTCATCCGCTTCCGCAGAACGAATCCGAACAGCGCGGACTTTTGCGATATGAAATATACATGCGTCACTATATGATGAATATGCTGCTCATACACAATCCGTACGCGTTTACGGCTCTGGGCTCGGCAATGGCATTCCCGATATGGGCATACCATAAGGCCGGAGGGATAACACCATTGCAGGGGGGAGAGGATTTTTACCTCATGCAGAAACTGTGCAAGACTGGAAAGATTTCGGTTTACAACGACGAATGCGTATTTCCACAAGGCCGTACATCGTTCCGTGTTCCTTTCGGCACCGGTCCTGCCGTACAGAAAAACATAGCCGAACAGGATCTGTCGTACCCATTTTACAGCCGTGAATCATTCATCAAAGTCGGTGCTACATTTGCTCTTTTCCCACGTCTTTTCAGCGTTGATTGCGAAACACCCATGTCGGATTTTCTGCGCATGCAACTGAAAACGGACGACTTATGGCACTCTATCCGCAAAAACTTCAAAACCGAAGAACTGTTTGTAAAATCCTGCACCGAACGAGTTGACGGACTCCGCATACTCCAGTTCCTGAAATCGGAACACCGGAGCGGAAGCTCGGAGAAAAATCTTGCCGATTTCTGTAAAAGTCAGGGAATAGCACAACCCGACAACTTTTCATTCGGAAATACGGAAATACGGGAACTTGACAATTTGCGGAAAATATTTTTCGAAAAAGAAATGTCGTTGCGGAAAAGGCACAACGACATTACGTTTCAATAAAAAACTCACACCGGAAAGGTGTGAGTTTTTTCATTCAAGTATGTCTTATTTCTAAAACGACCATACAAGCAGACCTCCGCAAATTATGATTCCCGTAACTATGAGGTCTATGATACAGTAACCCATAATGTCCTTGGCACCCAATTTGGCTATGGCCAGAGCCGGTATTGCCCAGAAAGGCTGTATCAGGTTTGTCCAAGCGTCACCCCATGCGATGGCCGTACCGGTAAGTCCGGGATCAACTCCGAGGTCGGCACCGGCCGAGAACATGATGGGAGCCTGAATAGCCCAATGTCCGCCACCCGAAGGGACAAACATGTTCAGGACTGCCGCACACAAAAAGGTAAGCAAGGGATATGTATGCGGATTGGAGATGCTTATGCAGGCTTCGCTTATGACCGTTCCCAAGCATATTCCCGATTCGCCCACGCCCGTGATTATACCCATTATTCCGGCATAAAACGGAAACTGAAGCAGTATGCCGGCTGCACCTTTCGAGGCATTGGTAAAAGCATGGACGTACGCCAGCGGTGTTTTGTGCAATATGAGTCCCAGAAACAGGAACAGCATAATCACTGCATTAAGGTCGAACGAGCCGCCTCGGAAAAACAGCTTTATCACAAGATAAACAAGACCTATACCTGCAATGACACATGCAAGGATACTGCTGTTTTCCAACTTTTCGGCAGGTGTTGAAGCTTTTTTTGCCGGTTTCTGTTCTTCCTCAGTAAGCAGTTCCGGGTCTACGGTCACCACATTTCCGGATTTAGGATGCATGAGTGAATTGACCAAAGTCAATGCAACTATTATAAGCAATACTATTACGAGGTTGTGTGGTTCGAGGATCGTTTTCGATATAGGCACCGGAGAGGTGAGGATTCCGTTGGTGGCTTCTTTCAGGCTATCGCCCGGAGTGGCCATGGTGAGAGGTATGGAACCGGAAAGTCCGGCATGCCATACCACAAAGCCACTGTATGCAGACGCTATCAGGAGACGGTAGTCTATGTTCTTTACCTTTCGGGCAACTTCCTTGGCAAAAATCACACCGACAATGAGCCCGAAACCCCAGTTTATCCAGCAGGCCAAGGCCGAAATGCACGACACGATGGCTATGGCTGCGACAGGCGTTTTAGGTATCGAAGCAAGAAAACTGATACCCTTCTTTATGACAGGAGCAGCTGCAAGAGCACTTCCGCAAACAAGAACCAACGCCATCTGCATGGCAAAAGCCAGAAGCGACCACACACCACCGCCCCAATGTTCTATAACCTCGATGGGAGTCTGTCTGCATATTGGCATGGCCAGAGCCATGGCCAGAACGGTAAGTATTGCGGCAAAAATAAACGGTTCAGGCAAATAACGCTGTACTACTTTTACACAACCGTTTATAACCTTTTGAAACATAATCTATCAATAATTTTGGTTCTTCATGAAGCCCTTATCCAGAATCGGTTTGATTTCTTCTTCAAAAATATCCTTGCGGATAAGACGGTAACGGAACCGGTAAGTTTTGTTGAAATTTTTACTGTGGTCGATGACATAGTTGCCCTGCTCCATCTGTTCGGCAATGGCAGCCTTGTCGGCTTCGAAATTCTTGGGTTGCGGTTCGATTTTTTCTGCAACAGCCACGATGTTTGCCCATATTGCGGTCCATTGTCCCACGGTTATCGGGTTCTTGACTTCGGCACTGCGCTTAAAGGCATCGAAATATTTCTCGAAAGAGATGGCTCCAATTTGTATCACTGCGATGTTCACACGATAGTAATTTCCCCAATAGCCGGTAGGTTCGTAAACGAAATTATTGTTCGGCTGGGAAAAGAGTTCCTTTTTGATCCGGTTTTCGGCCTCGTTTTCATCGGAAAGCAGGTGTGCGGGTCCGAAAAAATCCTGATAGCAAAGTTTGTAAACGTCCTGCAACGATGACTCCGGAAAACGTTTCATGTAGTTTGTAAGAGCTTCCTCTATCTGCTTTTCTTCCTGCGAAATCGCCAGCAATGGACAAAGCATAACCATAATTATAAATACAATACGTTTCATTATATGTGTTTTTTATTATTAGTTTCGGGTTTGCAAAAGTAACAAAAAAAAATGAAATGAAAAATTTTATTTACAAACAACCGTAACGAAGGCGTTCAACTGCGGGCACTTTTTTTGATTTCAAAAAAAAATTTACAATTAATATATTTTATAATAGATTACAAATCAATATTTTACCAAAAACACCATTAAAAAAACAAAATAAATTTTGGACATATCAGAAAAAAAATGTAATTTTGCACTCCGAATCAATTTAGAAACCAAAACGTAAGATTATCGAAAAAATATTACTATTTTTTGTAACAATAAAAGCAAGGAGATTATATGAACGTATCAACGGACGTTTATCTTAGCGATAACGAATTGATAGACAGCTACAAAAATGGTAATTATGCCAGTTTCGAAATTTTGCTTGCACGCCATCAGGCAAAAGTTTACGGTTATATCATATCGGTGGTGAAAAACAGGGAAATCGCCGATGACATTTTTCAGGATACATTTTTGAAAGTTGTCCATACGATAAACGCAGGTCTGTACAAGGACGAGAATAAATTCATCCATTGGGTCATGCGCATTGCCCACAACCTCATAGTTGATCATTTCCGCCATACAAGCAAACTTCCGACCGTGAACAAGAACGACTTCCTGCTCGAAAATCTCCGTGTCGTTGACGACAATGTGGAAAAGACGCTCATAAAAACGCAAACACGTCAGGATATACGCAAGCTGATTCGCCAACTTCCGGCCGAGCAGCGCCGTGTAGTGATACTCCGGCACTACGGAAAAATGGAATTCAAGGACATTGCCGAACAAACGGGTGTCAGTATCAATACAGCCCTCGGACGTATGCGTTACGCAATAATCAACCTCCGTCGTCTGGCAAAAAACAGCAATCTGTCGATAGATTTGTGATTTAAGATTTTTTAGGAATTTTTTATATCACTCCCATACAATAAAAAAATTGTTTGGGAGTTTTTTTGTCCGATATATTTTGAATATCGAACACAAATATATGTTTTATTAATTTATTGATGCCAATGATACAAAACTACGATTTATTCAACCCGCAAAATTACTTTCCGAGGAAGTCCAGACATGCACAGAATCAGCCATCGAAAAAAGTCATACAGACTATTCTGAGCTATGCCCGCAGTACCCAACGGATAAAAGTAAAATCAAATGTACTGGATTACAGTCTGAACTGAATCCCGACATACTGAAAAAAACAGAGAAACGGAAGTTACGTACTTCCGTTTTTTTGTCAAAAGAAAAAACCGACAACATGACCGACCTTTTAGAACGTTTCCTGAAATACGTGAGTTTCGACACCCAATCCGACGAACTTTCGGAAACACATCCGAGCACAGAAAAGCAATTCGATTTGCTGAAGGTTTTGCAAGACGAACTTTCGGCAATGGGCATTGAAAGCACGCTCAACCGGCACGGCTACCTGTATGCCGCAATTCCGGCGAATACCACAGAAGAATCTCCCAAAATAGGCTTCTTGGCGCACGTCGACACATCTCCCGATGTATCCGGAAAAAATGTCAAACCGATAGTCTGGAAAAACTATGACGGCAAAGACATGCTACTTAATTCGGGTAAAGACATTTCTCTGAAAACAGACGAATATCCCGAACTGAAAAACCACATCGGACAGACCTTGATAACGACCGACGGCACGACATTGCTCGGAGCAGACGACAAGGCCGGCATTGCCGCAATCATGCAGATGGCTGAATTCCTGACAGAAAACCCCGACTTTGAACACGGTGAAATAAAGATTGCCTTCACCCCCGACGAGGAAATCGGAAGAGGCACCGAAAATTTCGACTTGATAAAATTCGGGGCGGACTATGCCTACACCATTGACGGCGGAGAAGCAGGCGAACTCGAATATGAATGTTTCAACGCAGCCAGTGCGGAAATAAACATTTCCGGAAACAATATCCATCCCGGATATGCAAAAGGAAAGATGGTCAACTCCATACTTGTCGCAAAAGAATTTGACTCGATGCTGCCTGAAAACGAGCGTCCCGAAAATACCGACGGTTACGACGGTTTCTTTCATCTCACCGATTTTCGCGGAGATGTGGAACACACCACGCTGCAATACATCGTCCGTGACCACAGCCTCGACAGATTCATGCTGCGGAAACAGAAAATCACGGACATAACCGAATCGCTGAACCGGAAATACGGCAACGTCGTACAAACCGAAATCACCGACACTTACCGAAACATGCGGGAATACATCGAACCGCATTTCGAAGTTGTGGAATGGGCATTGGAAGCAATGAAGAAATCGGGTATTATTCCGAAAGTACAGCCTATACGCGGCGGCACCGACGGAGCATCGCTTTCGGCAAAAGGTCTGCCCTGCCCAAACATCTTTGCCGGCGGACACAACTTCCACAGCAGATTCGAGTATGTGCCCCTTGAAAGTATAGAAAAAGCCAAAGAGGTGATGCTCTATATCTTACAGGTATCCTACCTAAGTTCGAAATCGTTGCCGAGATAAACTCTGCGAACCATCTCGTCATTGGCAAGTTCCTCGGGTGTGCCGGATTTGAGCACGCTCCCCTCGAACAGGAGATATGCCCTGTCGGTAATGGCGAGTGTTTCGTGCACGTTGTGGTCGGTGATGAGGATTCCGATGTTTTTTTCCTTCAGTTTCGCTACGATGCCCTGAATGTCCTGTACGGCGATGGGATCTACACCAGCAAAAGGTTCGTCAAGAAGCAGGAATTTCGGGTCCATTGCCAGAGCCCGTGCTATTTCGGTACGGCGGCGTTCCCCACCCGAAAGCTGTATCCCCTTGCTTTTGCGTATATGCTGCAAGCCGAATTCATCGAGCAACGATTCCAACTTTGCCTCACGTTCCGCTTTGCTGAGTCTGGTAAATTCCAGAATACCCATGATATTGTCTTCAACCGTAAGATTGCGGAAGACAGATGCTTCCTGTGCCAGATAGCCGACACCGGCCTTGGCACGCTTGAACATGGGCATTTTCGTTATTTCCTGATCATCAAGGAACACCTTTCCTGCATAAGGTTTTATGATACCGACAATCATGTAGAATGTGGTGGTTTTTCCTGCACCGTTAGGGCCAAGAAGTCCCACAATCTCACCCTGTTGCACATTCACGCTCACACCTTTCACCACAGTACGGCTGCGGTATTTTTTTACTACGTCTTCGGTTCTTAATATCATAATGTTCGTTTTTTCAATCTTGTAAAGGAATCTGGACACTGTTTATATTATACCTTCACGGAGAAGATCGTGCAGGTGCAAAACTCCGAGATAACGGTTTTCCGAATCAACCACAACAAGTTGTGTTATAGAAGAGTTTCTCATCAGAGTGAGTGCATTCACTGCAAATTCGTTTTCACAGATAGTCTTGGGCGACTTAGACATGATATCCATGGCTTTGAGGTGGGCGAAAGAGTTGTTGCTCTTCATCATGCGGCGCAAGTCACCGTCGGTGATAATGCCTTCTATTGTGGTTCCGTTGCCGACCACCGTGCAACCGAGACGCTTGCCGGTCATTTCCAGAATGGTTTCGCGTATACCGGTTTCCGGAGCCACCAGAGGACGCTCGTTTTCCTTGTATAGGTCGGAAACACGCATGTAAAGCTGCTTGCCCAAAGCACCGCCCGGATGATATTTCGCAAAATCGTTGGCGGTAAAACGGCGGCATTCTATGAGTGCAACCGCCAAAGCATCGCCCATCACCAGCTGAGCTGTGGTGCTTGCCGTAGGTGCAAGATTGTTTGGGTCGGCTTCGCAATCAACGGTAGTGTTCAATACTATGTCGGACTGCGTTGCCAGATAAGAATCCATGTTGCCCACAATGCCGATGAGAGTATTGCCAGTGTTCTTTATCAGAGGAATAAGGACTTTTATCTCTGGAGTATTGCCGCTTTTGGAGATGCACACCACCACGTCATCGGGCTGTATGATTCCCAAATCACCGTGAATGGCATCTGCTGCGTGCATGAAGACGGCCGGCGTGCCGGTGGAATTCATGGTGGAGACAATCTTGTTTGCGATGTTGGCACTCTTGCCTATTCCTGTAATAATCACCCTACCTTTGCTGAAAAACAGGGTTTCAACGGCCTTGAAGAAGTTGTTATCCAACTGTTCGGACAGTTTTTCAACAGCTTTTTTCTCACAGCTAAACACCTGATTTGCAATATCTTTAATCTCTTTCTCGGTTTTCATCGAAAAAAAATATTTTGTTATGTCGGAAAAATTTCTTAATTTTACAATCAGAAACGCGAGTGCAAAAATACGAAAATAATTGTGTTTACCGGCAAAAAAAATGTAGATTGTTAAAATATAAGGAGTTAAAAAAAGCAATGAGAAAAAAAGAGGAGATAAAAACAGCAGATTTGGAAAAATCTCTGAAAGAACATTTCGGTTTCGACCATTTCAAAGGTGAGCAGAAAGAAATAATCGAAAGCATACTTTCTGGGAAAGACACTTTCGTGATAATGCCCACCGGCGGAGGAAAGTCGTTGTGTTACCAGCTTCCGGCCATCATTTCGGAAGGCACTACGATTGTCGTTTCTCCTCTCATTGCCCTAATGAAGAACCAAGTCGATGCAGTACGCTACAACTCCGGCAACAACTGCGTGGCACATTTTCTCAACTCCACACTCAACAAACAGCAGACCAAAGAAGTGAAGGACGACCTGATGGCCGACAACACGAAACTCCTCTACGTTGCTCCCGAAACCCTTTCCAAACCCGACACCATTGATTTTCTGAAACACCTGAAGATTCCGTTCATAGCCATTGACGAGGCACACTGTATTTCGGAATGGGGACACGATTTCCGGCCGGAATACCGGAGGCTCCGCGAAGCCATCAATGCCATAAACAAGAAAACTCCCATTCTGGCACTCACAGCCTCGGCAACCCCCAAAGTACAGCAGGACATAATCCGAAACCTGAACATGGAGAATGCCAAACTCTTCATCTCGTCGTTCAACCGTCCGAACCTTTACTACGAAGTACGTCCGAAACCATCAGACCCCATGGTGCTTAATAAGGAGATAATACGTTTTATAAAAGACAATCCGCACAAATCGGGCATCATATACTGCCTCACACGCAAAAAAGTCGAGGAAATTTCCGAACTTCTCCGCATCAACAACATAAAATCACTGCCCTACCATGCAGGACTTGACACCAAAACCCGCAACGAAAATCAAGACAAGTTTCTCATGGAAGAAGTTGACGTGATAGTGGCCACCATAGCTTTCGGTATGGGCATCGACAAGCCCGACGTACGCTTCGTGATACACTACGACATTCCGAAAAGCGTGGAAGGTTATTATCAGGAAACAGGACGTGCGGGACGCGATGGCGGCGAAGGAAAATGCATAGCATTCTACTCTGACCACGATGTGGAAAAACTCTACAAATTCTTCAACGACAAAAATCCTGAAGAACAGGAACAGGCCAACCAACTGATACAGGAAGTTGTTTCGTACGCCGAATCGTCGGTTTGCCGCAGAGTCAACATTCTGAAATATTTCGGAGAAGAGTACAATGTGGAAAACTGCGGCAACTGCGACAACTGTCTGCACCCGAAAGAACGCATCGAAGTGCAGGAAGACATGGCCTATGTTCTGGAAACCATTGTCGCAACACGCCAGTCGTTCAAAGCCAAAGTCATTGTAGATGTTATATTGGGACGGCACAACACCTTTACCAAGACACACCGCCACCACAAACTCACACAGTTTGGCAAAGGCAAAGACAAGGACGAACTTTACTGGAAAGCCGTAATACGGCAGGCCGTTTTTGAACGGTTGATAGAGAAAGAAATAGAAAGTTTCGGAATCCTGAAAATCACTCCGGCCGGCATAAAATACATACGCAACAGCTATCCCGTATATGTCAGCTGCGACCATGACTACTCGGAAGACGTATCGGACGAAACCATTGTGGCTGCCGATACCGCAGGTGCCGCCTCATCGGGCGACGAACAGCTCTACGGTCTGCTCAAGAGTCTGCAGGAAGACATTGCCCGCCGAGAGAAACTCCCGCCATACATCATTTTCGAAGAACGTTCGCTGCAGGACATGACCATACAATACCCCACCAACATCGAAGAAATGTCAATGGTGTCGGGAGTAGGCGTAAACAAGGCCAAGAAATACGGACAGCCATTCATTGATGTCATCAAGAAATACATAGAGGAAAACAACATTGAACGTCCGCAGGACATTGTGGTTCGATCGGTGGCCAACAAATCAAAAGACCACAAGATTTTCATCATCCAGTCGGTTGACAGAAAAACCCCTCTCGAAGATGTCTGCAACATCAAGAAAATCACCCGCGATGAAGTACTCACCGAAATGGAACACATTGTGGCTTCGGGTACAAAACTCAACATGAACTACTACGTAGACAACTACGTGGACGAAGACCACAAGGAAGAAATCTGGGACTACTTCATGAATTCGGAAAGCGACTCAATAGAGGAAGCATTCGCTGAATTTGCCGAAGAAGAAGAATACACTGAAGAAGAAATTCGTCTCGTACGCCTGAAATTCATATCCGATTACGGAAACTGAAAACTGCCGGAAAAGACACCTCCCAAATTCACGAACCATATCTTGCAAGAATGTGGTTCCGTAGGAACGTGTCTGAAAATATTGCCTTGATATTTTTGTCCGCTTCACTTTTTACATGGAATCCACCGAAACAGTCAGTTGCAAAAAAATTTGTTTTTTTCAAAAAAAGATTGTATCTTTGCGATTTGGTGTATTTGTCCTGAAACGTATGTTTTATTGAACAAAAACTGTTTAAAATCAACATTTTAGGCATGTAAATACATACATTGATATTGAACAAAAACTGCACAATATGAAACTAAAAAACATATATAACATGCACGATAACAGAAAGTTTTCGCTTGTTTTGACGGCGGTTGCGATATTTTTTGCATCAGCACAAAATGTGATTTCGGCACAGGATTGCGACAAACTCGTACGTCCGATGTTTGCCCAAACTCCCGATGTTTACAATAACCTCCCCCAAGCAAAAATCGACTACTACTGCAATTTCGCACAGAATGCCTTCTACTGGGCAAACCGTCCTCCACAGAACGCACACGTGTATGACATTTCTGCTGTAAAGAACAAGATTACGAACAAAAATCTTCTGCAAGACATTGAAATAGATTTAGATACTTTCAGCTATTTTGCTTACAATTTCGAAGATTTCCAATACCAGCATTACTACGAAGAATCATACTTCAAAGTCGGCACCGGCAAAAAGGTAAAATATCTGGTACTGAGGCATTACAACGACATCAACGACAGATGTCTGATTTTGGAAAAAGCAAATACCAACAGAAGAAATCAACAAAGATAAGCGAGTTATGAAAAAAAACATATTCACACTGAGTTTGTTATTGGCAACAGTACATTTTGCCGTTGCTCAAGCCCCGACATACAAACTGAATTCAACCATCAACGGGACCACAATAACGGTGAGCTCCGAAGGTGCATTCCTATACGACAGTGGAGGGAACGAAGGAACATACCTATCCAACGAAGATTACAGCGTAACCTTCTGCGGCACATGTACCTTCCACTCATACCGCATGGGACTGACAATTTCCGAATTCGACGTCGACCCTACCGACACACTATACATCTACGACGGCAATTCCACATCGGCACGGCTTTTGGCCAAGGGCAACAATGATACAAGCATGCTCAACAAGCGCTTTTATCCAAGCATAAACAATACGAGCGGATGCCTTACAATACGTTTCGTTTCAAACAACGACAGAAATCGCGGTGACGGATTTGTAATAGGTGCAGCCTGCGGTTATCCTTGCGAAAACAGCTATCCGGTCATTGACGACTATTACTACAAAATTTCCGGCGGAAGCCGCACTCGCATGAAGATAAAAAACGATTTTGAGATAGACTCCGTGGAACATGGCGTTGATACCAACTATTTCAGAACCATCGACTTGTGTGTAAACGACACCATTGCACTTAGCGCATCCGGAGTCTACGGCTCCGATTTCGGATATTACCATCCGACAGATACCACAAGTACGTTCAAATGGTTTTTCACTGAAAAAGATTCCGTCCTTGGCGTAGGCATTACCGAAGCTGGGTACCGCTTTACCGACGTACGGTGCTACACCGTGAACCTGATGATTACCGATGAGAAGAACTGTCCTTCTACACAGCTTGAACAGGTACGTGTCCGTGTGGCACGAAACCCTATCAAGACCATTTACCCGCTGCAGACAATCTGCAACAGAGTAACTCTCCCTATAGATGTGGGCTACGGTGTGAACTCAACCATCAACGTGACGCCAATCGAATTCAAAAACGAAGCTACGGCCTCATACGTAATTCAGACATTTATCCCCGACGGACCAAACTGTGCAGTGCAATGCTACAGGGCTCCCGTAACTTTTGACCAGTTCCCTTCAGGTAAAAAAATCGAGTCGAAAGAAGACATCTGCTCCATCTGCGTGAACATGGAACATGAATATATGGGCGACATCAGCATTGCCATAGTTTGCCCTAACGGAAGCCAAGCCATGCTCAAAAACCAGCCAACCACAGGTACCTGCGGTGGCGGTGGAAGTAGCTTCCTCGGTCTGCCTTACGGAGGCAACAACCATCATACTTGGGACGGTTCCGGAACATCAACATGCGATTCGCTATACAATACCCCTGGCGTGGGCTGGAACTACTGCTGGTCGCTCAACAGCGAATACGACAACAGCCGCGGATGCATCACCTCCGCGGGTCTGCAACATCAGGTTACATACAATTTCCCCGCCATGACCAGATACAGACCGGGAACGGCAGGAGGTCCCCAGACATTCTCCACCACAGACTCAAGCGACTATGCGGCAAAAAGCGGATACTACACCCCCGCCGACAACTTCAGCACATTGGTAGGCTGCCCTCTGAACGGGCAATGGGCCATAGAAGTGTGTGACCTCTGGAGCTCCGACAACGGTTGGGTATTCAGCTGGTCCATGGATTTGTGCAACATAAAAATTTCCGATTGCGAATACCAAGTTGACATAGACACTGTAATATGGATGGAAACTCCCGGCGTGTTAATAGAACCCGTTGCCGCACAGACAGCCCAGCTCAGCACTCCCGATACCGCAGGAACTTTCGACGTCGGCATAAGAATCATTGACGATTATGGCTGCATTTGGGACACGACAACCACAATAACCACAGTGTGGACTCCTCAGCCCAACCTCGGCGACGACCTCACAATATGCGACGTTGAAACAGTACGTCTCGATGCCGGCGATGCACATTCGTCGCTACCCACATATTCATTTGTATGGGAACCCACTTTCGATTCCACACAAGTGATAAACACACCGAGAAATCAGGGAAAGACAACAACCTATGAAGTGGAGGTCACCAACCACGATGAAGGAATTTACTGCCGTACACGCGATACCATAGTAATTGTCGTTTCGCCGCAACCTGTGGCAAATTTCGTACCCAACGTTTACCCCATAGAAGGCTGCGACCCGTTTACTCTGAAAATCGAAAACACGACAGTGGGAGCCACACGCTACAGATGGGAATTCGGCGACGGCATAATATCAAATGAAAAAAATCCGAAACACGTATATTCCGAAGGTGAATACAGATTCAAATTCTATGCAATAACCGACAACGGATGCAAGGATTCCCTGATATATCCGGGTCTGGTAAAAGTATATCCCGGACCGCACGCGGAATTCGGCTGGACACCAGAATACCCCGAGGCAAAATCGCCGACGGTTGAACTCATGAACAAAACCACACACCACAATCAGGATGTGAATTATTTCTGGGAAATACAATACGACAAGGAGGAAGACATTACCGTAACCACAATACCTTACGAAGAAAACACATCATACACTTGGGAGGGTGACATTGACGACCTTCCGGGAACATATCTCGTAAAACTAATTGCCGCCGAAAAGAACATAAGCCCAACCGGAAACGTGGTAGAATGCCGCGACACGATGGAACACAAAATCAGGATAATAAACGATTACCTGCAGTTCCCCAATGCGGTAACCCCCAACGGTGACGGAATAAACGACATCTTCGAAATCAAGAACCTGATTGACGGCAACGGCTTCTACAACTTCGAACTTTCGATATACGATGCAAACGGCCACCGCGTGTATTATGAAAAAAACATCAGCGAACGCAACCAGTTCTGGGATCCAAAAAACTTTCCGGCCGGTGTCTATTTCTACCGATTCATAGCCAAAGGCTACAACGGGAACATAGACAAAACGGGATCCATACACGTATTGAAATAGATTTCACGAAATTGTACCGGAACAGATTCCTTGAATCTGTTCCGGTTTTACTGAAATACAACTCGAAAAATGAACACACACAAACACATGAAAAACAAAATATCTGCCGTCCTTTTTCTAATGCTTGCAATGTCAGTTTCAGCACAAATCAGGCTGCCGAATTCACACTTCAACTTTGATTTTCCCGAAGGTGGCTGGAAATACCTCCAAACCACCAATGTTGACGAAAACACGACAATATACCTGTATTCAAGAACCGTGTGCGTGCTTTCGAAAAAGAACGACACCGTACTGCCGTTCTTGCGTATCTACGTGAAAAAAAACACCGGAAACAGCACGGCCATGGATTTCGCCTTGCGCCGCTTCATGAAACAGCCGTTCGTCGTAGTTGAAGAATTTACGGCTTCGCAGTTCTTGCCTACCGAAGATGCCATTGGCTACATCGGTCAATACACGGATAAAAGCGGAATGCAATGCCAGTTTTACATGATTTACTTCGTCTACAAAAAAACGCTCGTAGAATTCCGGCTCGAAACATCGCTCGACACTTTCAACCAGCTAAAAGAGGAATTTGAACAGATTCTGAATACAATAAACCTGAACTGAAAATGCCGGCAAATAATAAAATTTTCGTTTTACTACTGCTTGCCTGCTTCACGCCAGCACTATGGGCTGCAGGCGACACCAACCGCTTTGAACACTACAAAAACGAATACACGAAACTGCACAACAACTATGTAAAATCGCCCAACGACATTGCAGCCATCGCAGCATTGGCATATTTCTATTCCGAAGCCGACAACCCGATGCGAAACCTGCCACTTGCCATGGATTACATACAGATTTCTGAAAAAAAATACCGCGAACTGGCTCTGGACAAAAGCAAATACCGCGAAGTAAACCGACTGATAAAAAAAGGTTTTACCATTGTGGAACTCCGCCAGAGAAAACAGTTTATAATCGACGAGGCACGCAAGTACGTCAAAAACGGAATTCAGCCATCTGAAACGGAAGCCTTCAGAAAAGCCTTCCCAAACGACAGGGTCATCATCCGCCAGCTTGCACTGCAAAACAACAAAAACAAGTACAGACACGCACTGGAACTCGGCACCGAAAAAGCATACAAAGAATACCTCGCCGAAAACCCTGTTGGCGAAGAACGCTCTGAAATCGTAGCAAAACTCACGAAAATACTCACCGACAAACTGTCTTTCGCACAAAGCGAAACCGAAGTTGACTCCATACTCAACGGCTATACCGAGCCACAAATAATACAACTCGGCACCCGACAGAAAAGCGAAATAGCTTACCGCGAAGCCTGCATGGAAAACACATACTCAGCCTACAGGAATTTTCTTCGCAAGTACCCGACAAGCAACAAGTACGATGTCGTACTGAACACCATGGACACACTGCTCGCCAATCAGCTGAAATACCTTAAAACACCCAAGGAATATTGTGATTTCGCACTAAAAAACAGCGATATGCCCCAAAGCGAACAAGCTGTCGACTCACTCATAAAAATGGCAACCTCTTACAAAAACTCCGAAGCCCTGAAACTCTATCTTTCCAACTTCCCAAACGATGACAACTACAATGATGTATACAAGTCATACTATCACCGATTTTCAAAAGAAGGGAATATGGCACCTGTCGTGCTTTTCAAAAAACAGAACCCCAACTTTCCACTGTCTTTCGTTGTTGAAGATGACCTGAAAACAGCTGAAGAAATCGACAAAATTGAAGTCATGAAACCTTTTGACGAAAATGATGCGGCAACATACGGAGAATACGTGAAAAAATATATGAGATACGGCATGTCGCTCGTGTTTCTGCAAAGAATAATACAGCCACTGACAGCAAAAAACAACTGGAACGAAGCCATTGCCCTACTCGACAAGTACGAACTCTGCTTCGAAGACAACTGCTACGAAGATTACATGAAACTGCGGACATTGCTTGCCACAACTTCCAAAAACAAACCCTCGGAGGTTTTCGCTCCCACGCACGTCAATGTTTTGAACGCACAGAAAAACGATGCCGACGCATCCATTTACTTCACGAAAAAAACGGATTTCTTCACACAGGTGGCAAAAACAAAAATTCCAAGCTCCAAAAACGTGAAATCAAAAATAGAACTCGTGAATTTCAGCGGAACCGAAAATGACAAAATGCAGTTTTTCAGCATGAGCGAAAACGGGAAACTGATGCTTACCGGCAAAGGTGGAGACATATATATTGCGAAAAAGAAAGACACGACTTGGTACGCAGAAAAAATAAAAAACAATTCGCTGAACGGCAGCTTCTATGAAGGTGACGCAAACTTCACACCCGACGGCACAGGAATGCTGTTCATTTCCGACCGCCCCGGCGGATACAACGTAAACCTGTCGGGAATGCTGTTCCACGGCGATACCGCTTTGGCCAGCGACATTTACTACATACCCAAAAACGGCGACAATTGGGGAGAACCCGTAAACCTCGGTCCAAAAGTAAACTCCGATTTCAGCGAACGCTCCCCTGTCCTCAGCCACGACCTCAAAACACTTTACTTCACGTCGGACCGGCACGGCGGACTTGGATATTACGACATCTACATGTGTACCAGAACCGACATGAATTCATGGACAGAATGGTCGCAACCGGTAAACATTGGACGGATTGCAAACACAAGCTTCTCCGAGCCCACAATTTCTCTGTCCGCTGACGAAAAGCAGCTCTATTTTTCGTCCGACAAAAACGGCGGACAGCAATATTCCGTTTACAGCATACCCACCAACCACGCCAAAGAACCATTCTACAAAACACTTACAATCAACTTTCCGCAAAACATCAACACAGAAAATTTCATAATTTATGTAAAAGACGAAACAAGCAATGCCCTTGTTCACCAATACAAATACTCCCCCAAAAACACATCACTGAAATTCGATGTATTCCAATCAAAAAACTACTCCATAACCTGCAAATCGCCGCAAACTTTCATACCCGTACTGATATTTTACGGCAACAACAACACATTTTACATAAAATCTTACCCGCTCGACGAAGCCATCGCAAAAAAAACGCACATTCCACTGACTTCGATAATCTTTGAAGCAGAATCAAAAAATCCCGACAAGTTGTCGGACCCTGAAATATCCCATCTGGCAGATTTCATGAAAGAAAATCCTGACATCAAAATAGAAATCATAAGCAATGTAGATATTCCACAAAACAAATCGGCTTACAAACTTTCACAAGAACGCAGCAACGAGCTCAAATTGCGGCTAATTTCAGAAGGTGTAAGCCCAGAACGGATAGTTTCTGCCGGATTCGGAAATCTCAATTACCAGAAAAACAAAAATACAAGCCCCGTGGAAATAATATTCTCCACGAAATAAAGCCATATCTCTTTTATTAACAATAAGTTGAGGATTTCTTTTGAGAAAACAGACGTGTCCTCACGAAAATGTGCAGTATCTTTGTCCAGTTTTTATGGGCTCGCATTTGTGCTTATAACCACATAAATAACTTATTATCAATCCGTTATATCAAAAAAAGACAATAATGATACACAGCAATATTACATTCAAAGGCAAAAACATTCACTTTCAGGACGAAGGCAGAGAAAACAATAAGGTTCTGGTGCTTTTGCACGGTTTCATGAACAATCTTGAAATCTGGGCGTCGTACATATATTCATACATGAACAACATGCGGGTAATAGCCATTGACTTGCCGGGTCACGGCAATTCTGCAACATACGGTGAAATACACACGATGGAATTCATGGCAGATGCCGTACATGCCGTACTCGAAAATCTTGGCATCGAACAATGCGTCATACTCGGCCATTCGATGGGCGGATACGTAACACTCGCCTTTGCGGAAAAATATCCGTATATGCTGCGCGGATTCGGGCTTCTCAACTCGCAAGCCATCGCCGACGAACCCGATGTCGTACAAAAACGCTACGAATCAATAGAATTGGCAAAAACGAACCGTCCCGATTATATCATAAAATTCATTCCGGAACTTTTTTACTCAAAAAAGAGAAATCAATATTCTGTCGACATAAAAGATGTTCAGGATCTTTCTTTGGAAACCACCGTTGACGGCATTGCCGCCGCACAACGCGGCATGGCACAGCGTACAACAAGGCTTTCGGTACTGGAAGACTCCCAAGTACCGGTACTCTTCATCTACGGCAAGGAAGACCCACGCATACCGGTTGAATATGCGGTATGTCAGGCAGTTCTGCCGAAATACTCCGAAATAATGCTTCTTGGCGAAGTCTCACACATGTCGTTCCTAGAAGAACGCGACTTTGTGAAACAACGCATCAAGAATTTCGTGAACACATGCTACCTATAAATTTTCAGTGATTTCCACCTCCAAAACACTCGTTTTTTCAAAAAAACAGGTCAAAAATCATAAACAAAACGAGTCTGGAGGAAAATTTTTCAAAAAACAACATTTTGATTTACAGATATTTAAACAAAAAAAACAAAAAAAAACATTTTTTTCTTTGGCAGTTTAAAAAAAAGTCGTACCTTTGCAAACGCAAAACGAGATAATTTGCACGGGAGCATAGCTCAGCTGGTTCAGAGCATCTGCCTTACAAGCAGAGGGTCATAGGTTCGAATCCTATTGCTCCCACGGAAAGAGAACCGAAATACGGTTCTCTTTTTTTTGTTTTTTCATTGTTTTCCATGATAAATTTATGAAAAAGTCCGGTCGTATACAAAACAGCCGGACTTTTCATGCTTTTTCCAATGAAACCATTCACTCCTTGTCGAAAATCGCTGGTACTGATGTAGTGAGATTCAACATCTTCATTCCTGCCGGATGCTGCATTTTCACCTTGTAGTTGAAAACATAAGGGAACGGATAGTCAACTTTGAAGCGGATGTTTTTCTTATCACCCAAAACAGGGAAACCGCAATGCATGAGCTGCATACATATCTGATTTTCGAACAGTTGGTTAGCCTCTATTTCCAGCAGTGAAACCTCACCCTCGGTACGGAGAAGCGAATAGCGGAGTGTACACTTTTGAGCCTCTGGCACTTGTTCTTCGGACCAGTCTTTCAGGAACCCCCTGTCATTGAACAGTGCATAGGATTCAAAAATTCCATTTTCCTGCTGTGGTTTCCCACAAATCCAAACTCTGAAAAACTTCTTTGCCTTGTCGTAGTTTTCCTTCAGAGTTTTCTTAATGTCATCACGTTTGGAGAACACGCATATTCCCGAATCTTCGAGTCTCATGCTGTTCACGCTCACAACGGCCACGCTATGCTTGTACAGCTTTGTAAGATGGGCATTGAGCGAGTTGTTCAACGCACGCACGTTCTGCACATTCTTGCCTGTAAGTGGAGTACCGGCAGATTTGAAAGAGACTACGATGTCACCGTCTTCGAAAAGGACGGGCACCGAGGAGCGTTCGCGAAACGTCCGTTTTGCCTCGTATTTCGTGTACTCTATGGTATCGCCTTTCTGAAGCACAAATTCAGGGTGTTTCACCGAAGCGCCTTTGTAATGCACGCAACCGCACTGAATCACTTTTTTGAGTTTTGTAACCGATGTTTCGGGAAACTCTTTTTTTAGCAGTTCAAGCAGCGGGATTTCGTCTTTTGCTGTTATCTTCATGGATTATTCGGCAAGAAGTCGTTTTACAATTTCAGAAACGGTTTTGTTGTCGGCTTTGCCAGCGAACTGTCTGGATGCAACACCCATCACCTTGCCCATGTCACGCGGTGAGGTGGCTCCTACCTGTGCAATGATGTCTTTCAATGACTTTTCCACTTCTTCAACGGAAAGCTGTGCAGGAAGGTATTTCTCTATAACCGAAACCTGAAACATCTCGGCATCGTAGAGATCCTGACGGTTTTGCGACTTGTATATTTCGGAAGCTTCCTTGCGTTGCTTTATAAGTTTTTGGAGCATTGGTATTCCGGCAGCTTCACCGAGTTCTCCGCCGGTGGCGGTTTTCGATGTCTTTTCCAAAAGTATGGCCGATTTTATGGCTCTGAGTGCTTCCAGTGTTTCGCGGTCTTTGTTGAGCATGGCAGCCTTCATGTCGGCTGCAATTTTTGATTCCAAATCCATGGTATTGTTTTTTTCAAGTGATTTACAACAAAAAAAGCACACAAATGCTTGCATGCTTCCTTTTCTATTCTGTGGCATCGACTGGAATTGAACCAGTGACACAAGGATTTTCAGTCCTCTGCTCTACCAACTGAGCTACGACGCCATCGCGTTTTTGCGAGTGCAAAAGTACAAATTTTTCGGAAATCTGCAAAATTTTTCACCCTATTTTTGAAATATTTTTCACAAAACATTGAATTACAGTGTGTTAAAAATAGAAATAATGGAATAAAAAATTATTTTTTCCGGACAAAAAAACGTTTTTTTTGTAAAATCACTGTTTTTTTTCCTACTTTTATCTCGGCAAAGCCATACTGCTGCCATATCTCCAGCCCAAAAGTCCGATGACAAACATGACAATCCCGAACTTCCACCCCTGCAGCAAAAAAAACACAAACGTCATTACCACAAGATAAACGAGATTTAGGGAAAACTGTGTCGCGAAATTGAGGGAACCTATAAACTGAGGGTCTTCGTTGTTCCGAAACAGCAGGTGTGTGGGCAGGAAGGATACTGGGGAGGCCAGAAGCACGGCCAGCAGGACATGCCAGCCCCAAAAACACGAAAGCGACACCGCAACTGCAAAAACCAGAACAAGAGCCAAGAAACGCCTGAAATTGCGATTTTGGGTAATTCTTCTCCGTTTCTGCAAATCATTGATTTCTTCAGGCAGGTCGGCCAATGTTTCAGGGTGTTCTTTCTTGCGGAGTTCCAGCAATTCTGTGGCCTTGCACCGAAGTTCGAAGCGTTCCCATGCTGCACGTCCCGGCAAAAGATGTGTGCCGGATTCAACTTCGGCGTAAAGTCTGCTGTATTCGTAAAAAAGAGCATAAAAGTCTTCCGATTCTATGTGGTGCATTTTATCCGTCATTTCACTGCGCATACGTTCAAGTACCTGATTAACGGCCACAGCCTGTGATTTGCGGTATTTTTCCAAAAAATCCAGCATTGAAACGGGTCTGCCGATATTCAACACCACTCCCCTTCCGGAACGGCGGTAATCCTCGTAGTCGATACCTACGGGGACTATATATACAGGGCGTCCTTCACCAAGCCTATTCTGGGCTTCGAGAGCGATGCGGAACAGACCTTTTTTCAGTGGCAAAAGCCGGTGGCAGTCGTTGTGGGTACCTTCTGCCATCATACAGAACGGGACTTTTCCGATGACTGCGGATACTGACTTTTCCATGATTTCGCCGTTCCTTTCCAGAACTTTCCCCCTACCGTCGCGGGAACGGTAAACGGGCATCATTTTCAGGAAGCCCAGAATCCTTGCTGCTGCGGGACTGGAAAAAATATCGGCACGGGCGAGGAATATAGTCGGCCTGCACCTGTTGAGATACAATACAGAAAGTGCATCGAGAAAGGCATTCTGATGGTTGGGAGCAAGAATGTACGACTCACCGTGCGGCAGATTCTCCCTGCCGTGCACGGTGATGTGTCCGAAATAACTCCGCAATCCGAAACTCACCAGAAACTTTAAAATGTTGTAGCCAAGATTGCTTTTTTGTATTTCACTCGACATAGCGGTCCGTCATTCCACTTCCACAGTCTTTGCCTTTGCCGGGAAAAACAGTGAAAACGTGATACTTACAACCAGTATTCCAAGTATCACGAAAAGCGATATTATCGTTCCTATCTCTATGTCAAGGAATGTATTCAGAAGCATTTTGACACCGATGAATGTAAGCAGGACACCAAGGCCGTATTTCAGGAGCCAGAATTTGTCCATCACGTTGCTGAGCACAAAGAAAAGGGAACGCAATCCAAGTATGGCAAAAATGTTGGAGAAAAACACAATATACGGATCTTGCGTTATGGAGAATACGGCTGGAATCGAATCGACAGCGAAAATTACGTCCGAAAATTCTATTACCAGAAGCACTACGAACAGCGGTGTTATGAAATGTTTTCCGTCTATTTTGGCAAAGAAGTCGTGACCGTGGAGTTTTGGGGTAACCCTGAAATATTTGGAGGCGAACTTCACCATGGGATGTTTTTCAGTATCAATTTTCTCGTCGTTTTTCTCAAAAAACATCTTTATACCCGAATAAACGAGAATAACGCCGAAAACAGCCAGAATCCATGCGAATTTCTGTATCAAAGCCGAGCTAAGGAATATAAACACGAAACGCAGCACTATGGCACCTATTATGCCCCAGAACAATACGCGGTGATAATATTTCTTTTCTATGCCGAAACTGATGAAAATCATTATCATCACGAAAATATTGTCCATAGAAAGGGCTTTTTCCATGAAATAACCTGTTATGTATTCCACACCCAGCATGCTGTGATAAGCGGCAAGATTTTCCGCATAAGGCCGTGCCGGGTCAAAATCGACGTTGGAAGACTTGCAGTAATTTGCATAATAGTCCGCAAGCCCGTTATTGTCGGTTATGCCGTGAATCCATTCGGCCTTGAAAAAAACAACAAGGCTGAAAAGCATTGCCGTTCCTATCCATACACCTGTCCAGATAAGAGCTTCCTTAGTGGAGATGATATGGTCGGATTTGTGGAAAACACCCAAATCGAGGAAAAGCATGAACGCCACAAGGAGCAAAAAACCTCCGAAAAACAGAATTTCTGAACTCATAATTTTTGTTATTTAATTTGTTTTCAATAAATTATATCGCTTGCGTGCTTCAACCACATACAGACTTCCCGTGTAGTCGAGCAAAATTTTCTCATAAAATCCGACAGCCTTATCCTTGTTCCCGAACCTCGTTTCATTAAGTTCGGCAAGCATGAAAAGGGCATCATCGGCCAGTATGTCTTCGGGATAAAAATCGACAAGTTTCTGCAATAAGCTGTCGGCCTGCCGATAGTCACCGCGTTTCATTGCAATATCCGATTTCCGCATCAGAATTTCATCGAACAGTGGATGTGTGAGGTTTTTCATTTCAATGGTATCGAAAAACTTCAGTGCTTCATCATATTTTTTCCGAAATATCAGAAAATCGGCTTTTGCAAAGTATGAAAGTGTATTAAACGAACTATCCTCGTCAATATTGTCCGAGATTAGCAGAGACAGTTGCATGGCATCGTTTGCAATGAGTTTGGAAGTAGATGCCCGAAGCACGTCGAGCTGCGATTTTGCCCACTCAAAATCCGTGTTGTAGTACGAAAGACGTGCATTCCTGAACTTGGCTTCAGAGCCGACGACATCGTTCTTGTGGGCTTTTCCCACTTGCATGTAAAGCAATGTCGCATCCCACACAAAGCCGTTCGAGAGCAGGATGTCACCGAGTTCGAGTTTGATTTTTGCAACAGTAAGTGTTTCAAGATAAGGTATTGCCATGGCTTCTTCCAGAATATCAGCAGCTTTTTCCGCATCGTTCTTGTAATACGCCAATATGTGGGCATAATTGCGCATAAGCTGTACCGTTTCAGCATTTTTACCCAATTCGGCAAATGCTTTTTCGTATTCTTTCAGCAGAGCGTCAATATCTTTGGGATTCTGTCCGTATTTGCCGTCGATGGCTAGAAACCTGCATTCAAGCAGGCCGATTCTGCAATCATAGTAGTATCCGTTGGACCTTCCTTTTCCCAGTATATATCCGTAAGCCTCCGACGCAACGTCGTAAGCCCCGTTCGACTTGGCAATGTTTGCCACCTGAAACACCTGAAAACCCTGATCGTCGGGGAAACGGAGGTCAATGGCTTTCGCCTGCTGCATGGCAAAGTCGAAATCCTTCTTCTGAAGCGAAAACCAGATCATCATTTCCTGAAATACGGTGCTTTTCGGATTTTCGGCAATATATTTAGCCAAAGTGTTTTTGAATGCCGAATTGTATTTCTGACCGTTGTTCTGCATTACCGACTGCTGCATATACAGCTGCACCTGATTTTTTGCGAAGGGGTGCTTTTTGAGGTAGTCGAAGTATAGCGAGAACATTTTTTCGCTGTCACCCGATTTTTCGTACAGAGAAGCCATTTCGTAAACATAAGCGAATGGGTTGCTGAATTTTTCTCCGGCCTTTTCGTAGGTTTTTACGGCGAGGTCGATATGACCGTATTTTTCGAAACTCGCAGCAAGGTTTTCTATAGCCGGCCTGTCGTAACCTATCTTCTGAAATGCTGTTTCATACTGCCTTTCTGCCTGTTTGTGCCTGCCGTTTTTCTCCAGAACGAATCCCCAATCTGCGTAATAAGTCAAGTTTTTCGGATTTTTTCTGATGCACCGTTTTATGATTTTTTCGGCATCGGAGAATCGCTTCAGATTCAAGCAGCAGTCAATCAGCCTGCTATAATAGAAATCATTGTCGTTTTTGGAAAAGAGGTCTTCGTATACAGACAAGGCCTTTTCGTATTCACCGGAACTGTAATACTGTGCTGCAAGCTGTTCCGAGGTATTCTGCTGTGCCGCAAGAACATTGAAAAAAAACAGACCGAGGCAGAAAAGTATTCTTTTTTTCATTGTCGGTCTGCTTATTTGAAGTCAAAAAAGGAGAATTTTTTCAAATTCTCCGATTTCATTTATTTGTTCAAGAGTTTATCCAAAGTGGAATCCAACTGTCTGATGGATATGTCCCTTGCCACTATGGTTCCGTCGGAATCAATGATGATGTTGCATGGAATGAAACTGATGCACAAGTTCTTGGTTATCACACTTTCCCATGAATTATAGTCGCAGCCGTGTTTCCAAGTAAAGCCACTTTCATTGACAGCATCAATCCACTGGCTTCTGTGTACATCGAAAGAGATGGAGAAGAATTCAACGCCCCTACTTTCATATTTCTTGTATGTATCTATCATGGTGTTGCGGTCGCTGGGGGTAAGGCCCTTTGCCGACCAGAAGTTTATGACGAGGTATTTGTTGCCCTCAAGCTGCTGATACATTGTTATGTCGCGGCATGAGGTATCTTGCAGAGGCCAGTCGGAAAGTTTGGTTCCGACAGCCACGTTGTTCATCTGACGCAGTTTCGACTGGAGAATGCGGTAATCGTATGTACGCCGTGCGGCACCTGTGAATTTCGACAGATAGGATCTCAATTCACGGTAAGTGATGAGTGCGAAACACGGTTGCGTCGCCAGAATTCTCGGCGAATAAATCGATTCGGGATTCTGCCTGATATAAGAATCGAGACATTCGTTTATGCTGTCCTCTTTTTCTGCACACTGTTCGAGAATGTAGCGGTACTGGCTGTTGGAATAAGAGCCGGTGATGCGGGTATTGTTTACATCGTTGGCATCAACGCTGAGGTTTATTTCGTTGTTTTCCAGATAGAAGAAGAATCCTCGCGATGTACTTGCTAGACGGACTTCGGCCAAGGTTGGTTCAATAAGAGAACCTTTGAAAACAAAAGTACCGTCGGGTTCGATACGTGCTTCGGAGCGTATTACGGAATCCTTGGCTGTATAAACCTGCAAAAACACTCTCTTGAGATGTGTTTTCGTAATCTTTCCTTTTATGGTGTACGATGTTTGTGCGGAAACTCCACCGATGCAAAACATCGCCAATAGCAATATGAAAAAACTTCTTTTCATTATTTGAATACAAAAAGAGGATGCTGCTAACAACCTCTGTTTTCAATCATTTGACTTATTGTAAAAAATGGCCTATTTCAGACACGCGGCAACTCGAAATCAGTTGCATAAACTGTCTGATTTTCACTGACGACGTTGTAGTTTGACTTTATGACCTGCTTGTTTTTCTGCGGGGCTCGCTGATACATTATACCACCGTTGTTGTTTTTCGATGATTTGCAGGAGCAGAGAGCCGAACTTGCAAGTACCATAACGGCTACCATTCCCAAAGATACGAAAACTTTCAAACTCTTTTTCATGTTGAATATTTTTTTAATTAGCTAACTTTCAAATTATTATCGCTCAATTTGTACCCAAATGAATACAAATATTACGCTACAAAGTAACGATTTTTTTTGGAATTATGCAATTTTTTTGGAGAAAAAATTTTACATAGTGACCTATATTGTTTTCTATATTACTATATTTCAAACAATTATAATATCTTACATACAAAAAAGGGGAGAGTGTGCAAGCTCTCCCGAATATGTAATTTTTTCAATTATATTATTGCAGTTTTGCCAAAGCTTCCTTTATGCGACGTATGGCTTCGATGAGGAGGTCCTCGCTCGTTGCATAGGAAAGGCGTATGCAGCTGTCGTCACCGAAAGCGGAACCCATTACGGTTGCCACATTGGCTTCGTTCAGCAGATAGAATGCCATGTCGGTGGAGTTTTCTATTTTCTTGCCGTTGAAACTTTTTCCGTAGTATGAACTTACTTCGGGGAAGAAATAGAATGCACCTTGGGGAAGACGTACTTTCAATCCAGGAATGTCGCAAAGAAGTTTGTAAACGAGGTCGCGGCGTTCGAGGAACTTGTTGCGCATGTCGATTATGTCCTTGCTTGTTTTCGGATCCATGAGCATTGCGGCAACGGATGCCTTCTGTGCTATGGAGCATGTGGCCGACGTTACCTGACCTTGGAGTTTCTTGCATGCTTTGGCTATCAGTGCAGAAGCTCCGATAAAACCTATACGCCAGCCGGTCATTGCAAAACCTTTTGCAACACCGTTTATGGTGATTACGCGGTCTTTTATTTCTGCAAACTGTGCTATGCTTTCGTGTTTGCCGACAAAGTTGATGTGTTCGTATATTTCGTCGGCCATTACGAAAATGTTTTCGTGTCTTGCAACGACTTCGGCGATGCCTTTGAGTTCATCTTTTGTGTAAAGCATGCCTGTCGGGTTCGAGGGGCTGCTGAACATTATGAGTTTCGTTTTGGGAGTTATTGCTGCCTCGAGCTGTTCGGGAGTCACCTTGAAATCGTTTTCGATTTTCGTTTTCACGTAAACGCATTTACCGCCTGCGACTTTGACGATTTCCTTGTAGGAAACCCAGAATGGGGTCGGGATTATGACTTCGTCGTCGGGGTTGATGAGGCATTGTACAACCTGATAGATGGATTGTTTTGCACCTGTCGAAACCACGATGTTTTCGGGTTTGTAGTCGAGGTTGTTGTCGCGTTTGAATTTTGTGCATATTGCTTCCAGCAAGTCGGCGTAGCCCGGAACAGGGGGATAATGCGTAAAGTTGTCGTCGATGGCTTTTTTGGCGGCTTCCTTCACGGTTTCGGGTGTATTGAAATCGGGTTCTCCGATGCTGAGGCTTATGACGTCTTTTCCGGCAGCTTTAAGTTCGCGGGCTTTTGCTGTCATGGCGAGTGTTTCCGACTCTGCCATCTGTAATATTCTGTTGGATAATATTTCCATTGTGTTTTTTGTTTGGTTATACATTAAGATTTTTGTACCCCCACAAGGAATCGAACCTTGATCTAAAGTTTAGGAAACTTTCGTTCTATCCGTTGAACTATAGGGGCAACCGACTGTATTTCTACAATTTACGTTTAACTTCTATTTGTTCGTAGCCTTCTATTATATCACCGACTTTGATATCGTTGAAATTTTCGATGTTAAGACCGCAATCCTGACCGGAAACGACTTCCTTCACATCGTCTTTGAAGCGTTTCAGTGAAGCGAGTTTGCCGGTATAAACCACTATACCGTCGCGGATTACGCGGACATTGGTACTTTTGTTGATTTTACCGTCGAGACACATACAGCCTGCAATGGTTCCCACCTTCGATATCTTGAAGGTTTCGCGTATTTCGAGGTTTGCAACGATTTTTTCCTGTTTTTCGGGTGAAAGCATGCCTTCAATGGCATCCTTGAGTTCGTTGATGGCGTCGTAGATGATGCTGTAAAGGCGTATATCGATCTGTTGCGTTTCGGCCATTTTGCGAGCTCCCACCGAGGGACGTACTTGGAAGCCGATGATTACTGCGTCGGAAGATTCTGCCAGAAGCACATCGTTTTCGGTAATCTGTCCTACTGCCTTGTGTATGACGTTTACCTGAACTTCCTCGTTGGAAAGCTTTATCAGTGAGTCGCTGAGAGCTTCGACGGAACCGTCCACGTCGCCTTTCACGATGATGTTGAGTTCCTTGAAGTTTCCGAGAGCGATACGGCGTCCGATTTCGTCGAGGTTGACGCGTGTCATGGTTCGGAGGCCCTGTTCACGCTGGAGTTGCGTACGCTTGTTTGCGATATCCTTGGCTTCTTTTTCGCTTTCGGTAACATTGAAAGTATCGCCTGCCTGACATGCTCCTGTGAGGCCGAGCAGCAGTACCGGCTGTGAAGGGCCGGCTGACTGGACTTCTTGGTTTCGCTCGTTGTACATGGCACGTACACGGCCGCTTATGGCACCGGCCACAATGGGGTCACCTTTGCGTATAGTGCCGTCTTCCACAAGGAGTTTGGCCACATAGCCGCGGCCTTTGTCGAGGGAACTTTCGAGCACCGTACCTTTTGCACGTTTGTTCGGGTTGCCTTTGAGTTCCATGATGTCGGCCTGAAGGATGACTTTTTCGAGAAGTTCTTCCACATTGATACCTTTTTTGGCAGAGATGTCCTGACTCTGGTACTTGCCGCCCCATTCTTCGACAAGAAGGTTCATGTTGGCAAGTTCTGTCTTTATGCGGTCGGGGTCGGCACCGGGCTTATCGATTTTGTTGATGGCGAACACGATGGGAACGCCTGCTGCCTGTGCATGGTTGATGGCTTCGATGGTCTGCGGCATTATCTTGTCATCGGCCGAGATGACGATGATGGCGATATCGGTTACCTTTGCACCGCGTGCACGCATGGCAGTGAATGCTTCGTGACCGGGGGTATCGAGAAATGTGATTCTGCGACCGTCGGCTGTCTGCACTTCGTATGCACCGATATGTTGGGTGATACCACCAGCTTCACCTGCAATGACGTTGGTTTTGCGGATGTAGTCGAGGAGAGATGTTTTACCGTGATCTACGTGTCCCATGACTGTGATGATAGGGCTGCGCGGAACGAGGTCTTCCGGACGGTCTTCTTCTTCTATCTTGTTGAGTTCATCGATAACGTCGGCACTTGCGAACTGTATTTCGAAACCGAATTCCTCGGAGATGAGTTTTATGGTTTCGGCATCGAGACGCTGGTTTATGCTGACAAAAATGCCAACCGACATGCAGGTTGCGATGATTTTGGTTACAGGGACGTTCATCATTGTTGCCAGTTCGTTGGCTGTAACGAATTCGGTAACTTTGAGTACGTTCTGGTTGAGCAGTTCGAGTTCCTGTTCCTTTTCGATTTGTTCGTGAACTTTCTGACGTTTTTCGCGGTTGTGTTTGGATGTTTTGGACTTACCCATTGGGCTCAGACGGGCCAGTGTGTCGCGGATTTGTTTTTCTATTTCGCCTTCGTCGAGTTCAACTTTCTTTACCTGTTTCGACTTGTTGTTTTTCTGTTTTTTGTCTTTGGGATTAAGCTGTTCCTTGTTTTGAGACGGTTTATTGCCTTTCTGTTTTCTGGCTTCGCCTTCACTCGGTTTCTGATTCTGCTGGCTATTGATATCGACGGGTTTTTTCAGACGTTTGCGTTTTTTCTTCTGGCCGTCGTCATCCTTGGAGGTTTTAGGTTTGTCGAACTGTGTGAGGTCGATTTTGTTTACGACTTTAGGTCCTTCGAGTTTCTGGTATTGGGTTTCAATAAATTCAGGTTCCTTTTTGGGTTCGGGGATTTTAGCGGGTTCAGGTTCGGGCTCGGGAACGGCTTTTTCGGTTTCTTTCTTCTTTTTCAGCTGTTCTTCGCGGATTTGCTTTTCTTTCTTGCGTTCTGCTTCGAGCTGTTTCTTTTTTTCGGCACGTTCCTTTTCTTTTTCTTCCTTGGTTTTCTTGTCGGGACGGTTTTTGTTGTTTATTGCGTCGAGGTCAATTTTGTTTATTATCTTGACTTCAGCGTTGTAGGCGTCGCGACTGCCGTTGCTGCCCGGTACCGAAACGGAAATTGTCTGTGGTGTAAATTCGGGCTCGGGTTCAGGTTTCGGTTCGGGTTTCAGTTCTGCCTTGGGTTCGGGTTTCGGTTCTTCTTTCGGAGTCTTGGCTGTCTTATGGCCGACTTTGGTGTTGAAGTTCTTGATGACAAGTTCTTCGTTGGCTTCCGATTCAGGATTCTTGTTCTGCTGATGAGCTTCTATGACCGATTCTTTCACCTGCGTTGCTATTTCCAAGTTAGAAGAGAGTTCCTTTACTTCTTTGTCGGACTGATATTTTTTGGATAGCAAGTTGTACTGTTCTTCTGTTACTTTGGTGTTTTGAGTGGGGTTTTCCAAGATATGACCTTTGGATGCGAGAAACTTAACGATGGTGTCCATTCCAACGTTAAATTCCTTCATCAATTTGTTTAATCTGTACATTTTACTTTCTTCTGACATTGTTCCTCCTTGCTATTCTTGAATTATGTTTTTAAATCCCTTTTTCCACGTTTTTCATTCATTCAGAGACTTTGGTTCAGTCTTCGAATTCAGATCTGAGTATCTGAAGGACGTTTTCGATGGTTTCTTCTTCCAGTTCGGAGCGGTCGAGCAGTTCTTTCGGTGTCAGGGCGAGAACACTTTTTGCCGTATCGCATCCGATGCGCATGAGTTCGTCGATAATCCACTGTTCGATTTCATCGGAAAATTCCTTCAAGTCAACGTCTTCGTAATCTTCGTCTTCGTCGCGGTAAACGTTGATTTCGTAACCGGTGAGTTTGCTGGCGAGTTTTATGTTGTAACCACCCTTGCCTATGGCGAGGGATACGTCTTCGGGTTTCATGTAGACTTCGGCCTTGCGTTCATCGGCAAGTATCTTTATGGAAGTTATCTTGGCGGGGTTTAAGGCGCGCTGTATGTAAAGTTCGGGGTTGGTTGTGAAGTTGATGACGTCGATGTTTTCGTTGCGGAGTTCACGAACTATGCCGTGTATGCGTCCGCCTTTCATACCGACGCACGAGCCCACGGGGTCGATGCGGTCGTCGTATGATTCCACTGCTACCTTGGCTCTTTCGCCCGGAACGCGTACTATGTTGCGAATTGTGATGAGTCCGTCGAAGATTTCGGGGACTTCCGATTCCATGAGGCGTTCGAGGAATATGGGCGAGGTACGGGAAATGGTAATTGCGAGGTTGTTGTTTTTGGTTTCCACTTTCAGCACGACTGCGCGTATGGTGTCGCCTTTACGGTAGTGGTCGGAAGGTATCTGTTCGCTTTTAGGCAATACGAGTTCTATCTTTTCTTCGTCGAGGACAAGTATTTCGCGGTTCCATACCTGATAGACTTCGCCGACGATTATGGTTCCGACTCTTTCCTTGTATTTCTGATAAATGAGTGCTTTTTCGTAGTCTTGGATTTTGGCTACCAGATTCTGGCGTATTGACAGGATTTCGCGGCGGCCGAAGTCTTTCATGTATATTCTTTCGGAGCAGTCCTCACCTACTTCAAAGTCGGGTTCTATCTTAATTGCCTCGGAGTAGGCGATTTGTTTCTTGTCGTTCTCCACAGCATCATCTTCCACAATTTCGCGGTTGCGGTATATTTCCAAGTCGCCTTTATCGATGTTTACGATTATGTCGAAGTTTTCGTCGGTTCCGTAACGCTTTGTCAAAGCCGCACGAAAAACATCTTCCAAAATGCGCATGAGGGTTTCTCTGTCGATGTTTTTGAATTCCTTGAATTCCGAGAATGAATCAATCAAATTTAATGTTTCCATAACATTAAGGGGTTTTGTATTAGAATTTTACTACTATTTTTGCTACTTTTATCTGGTCGAAAGGTATTGTTACGTTTTCATCGTCTGCCGGTTCCTTTTTCTTCCTGCGTCTATTGTCCGGTTCTACAACTATCTGGCCTTCCGACACTTCGAGGAGCGTACCTGCGGTTTTCTCGCCGTCGATGGTGGTTACGTTGATGCAACGGCCTATGTTTTTCACATATTGGCGTCTGAGCTTCAACGGGGAGTCGAGTCCGGCTGAGGCGACATTGAGTTCAAAGTCCTCTTCGTCGCGGTCGAGGTTGCTTTCTATGAAACGGCTGAGTTCAATGCAATCGTCGATTGTGATTCCGTTGTCTCCGTCGATAGAAACGTTTATGCGGTTGTCTCCGGAAATATGGAGGTCAACCAGAAATTTGTCGCTGCCTTCCAGTTTTGTTTTTACCAGTTCCAGTATTTTTATCTTGTCCATTGTTTTACTTGTATTAAAAAGAGGGGACTGGTATGTCCCCTCCTCGTATCTTGATTTTTCTACCTAAATTCCGTATTGATTACCTTCAAATCCGTTTGCAAATATACAACTTTATTTTTGATTTTCAGTGAGTTTCACAAACTTATTTTGCAAATCTGAAAACCATGATAAATAAATAGTTGAATTTCAATGTATTATAAAAAAAACAAATCGTATCATTTCATCAGAATCTTTTTCGGCTGCTGCTTTTTTTATTTGATTTTGCGGGTTTTCGGGTGTTTTTTCCTTTTTTTGGCTGGACAAAACGAGGCTTTTCCGGCTCATCTGAAACGAGTTCAAAATCTATCTGTTTTCTGTACATATCGACCTTGAGAACTTTTATCTTCACAGGGGAACCCATTCGGTAGGTGTTGCCGTACCTGCGGCCTATGACCTGATAGTTGTCTTCGTCGAGGTAGTAGTAGTCGTCGTGCAGGGATCCGAGCGAAATCATTCCTTCGCACTTGTTGTCGTTTATTTCGGCATATATGCCCCATTTGGTGATTCCGGATATTGTGGCATCGAAGATCTGACCTGTTTTATCGGCAAGGAATTCGGCCTGTTTGTATTTTACCGAAGTGCGTTCGGCATCGGCGGCCTTGCGTTCCATCTGGGAGGAGTGTTTGCAATATTCCTCGTATGTTTCGCTGTCGACGGATTCTCCGCCGGCGAGGTAGCGGTCGAGGAGGCGGTGCACCATCAGATCGGGATAACGTCGTATGGGCGATGTGAAATGCGTGTAGTATTTGAAAGCCAATCCGTAATGGCCTATATTGTCGGTTGAGTAGGAAGCCTTGGCCATGGTACGTATGGCAATGCTGTCTATCATGCTCTGTTCGCCCTTGCCTTCGACATCGGCAAGGAGTTTGTTGATGGATTTTGCCATGGCTGTGCCGGAGCCGCCTTTCATGCTGTAGCCAAGTTTTTTGACAAAATTGGCAAATGTGTCGAATTTTTCCGCATTGGGTTCGTCGTGGACGCGGTAAACAAAGGTTTTGCCCTTGGCTTTGTTTTTGGTTTTCCCCACAAATTCGGCCACACTCCTGTTTGCCAGAAGCATGAACTCTTCTATCAGAAAATTCGCTTCTTTCTGTTCCTTTACGTAAACGCCTATTGGTTTTGCGTTTTCATCGAGCTTGAATTTCACCTCTGTGCTTTCGAAGCTTATGGCTCCCTTTTCGAAACGTTTCTGTTTCAGTATCTGAGCCAGCTCGTTGAGTTTCGATATTTCCTCTTTTAAATCCCCTTCACCGGTATCAATCACCATCTGGGCTTCCTCGTAGGAAAAGCGGCGGTTGGAGTTGATAACCGTCTTTCCGAACCAGCTTTTCAGGACTTCGGCCTTGCTGTTCATTTCGAACACTGCCGAAAAGCACAGCTTGTCTTCGTTGGGGCGGAGCGAACAGAGGTTGTTGCAGAGGACTTCGGGGAGCATGGGAATAGTGCGGTCGACAAGATAAACCGAAGTTCCGCGACTATAGGCTTCCTGATCGACAGGGCTTCCGGGCGTGACATAGTGCGACACATCGGCAATGTGGACACCAATTTCGAAGTTTCCGTCGAGCAAGGTTCTGAATGAAAGTGCGTCGTCGAAATCCTTGGCATCGGCGGGGTCAATGGTGAAAGTGGTAACGTTGCGGAAATCGCGGCGGCGCGATATTTCCCCGTCAGGAATCTCGACGGGAATTTTTTCTGCTGCTTTTTCAACATCTTTGGGAAATGACAGAGGAAAATCGAATTCGGCGAGTATTGACATCATCTCGGCTTCATTTTCACCGGGCTTGCCAAGAATCTGGAGCACCTTTCCGAAAGGCCATTTTGAATCATCGGGCCACGATGTCATCTCTACGAGCACTTTTTCCCCGTCAGCGGCACCGTTCATGTCGCCGTGTGCTATTTCTATCTCGACCTGCATGGTGCGCAGGTCGGGAATGAGGAAAGCATTGTGTCCGGCCTGCTTTATTTTCCCCACGAACTGTGTTTTGGCACGCTGCAGGATTTCCACCACCTGACCTTCGGCGGGTTTCATGCGGCTGCGCCGCGGGAGGAGGATTATTTTCACCATATCGCCATGCAGTGCATGTCCGATGTGCCGTGGATTTATTTCCACGGGTTCCGCCGTCTCGTCCTGTGGCACACACAGGAAATTTCCCTGAGTCTTCGTGTCTATTTTTCCGACCATGTAGTTGTCGGGAAGGATGTCGTCACTTATGTATTTGGGGTTCAGCCTGTATCTTCCGCGTTTTTCTTCCACAAGTATTCCTTCTTCGGCGAGCGAAGACACCGCATCGAGAATCATTTTACGGGTACCCTTGTCGTGGGCGTCCATGCGCGAAGCCACCTGTTTGTGGTTAAAGGATCCGAAAGGATTTGTCGCGAAGATTTTGAGTATTGCTGTCGTGAAACTGTTTTTTTCCATATCGATTGTTTTTAGTCAAGTCCGTTACAGGTTTTCAATTTTTAGGTCATTTCTTCACAAATCACTGCTGATTGTACATAAAAAAAGACTTCTTTACCAAACCAAAGAAGCCCTTTTTTCCGTTTCGGGTGGGAGGTGGGATTCGAACCCACGACCTTCGGAACCACAATCCGGCACTCTAACCAGCTGAGCTACGCCCACCATCAAAAACTTTTGCAAAATTACTTATTTTTTTTCAATTGACAAAGCTTTATGTGCCAAATAAAATTTTTGCACATATTAAACACTGAATATCAAGTATTTGAGACAAAATATTTTTTTCTGCACATTTTGCAAAAAGGCAGTGAAACAGACTCCCTGTTGCTGAAAACTGATTTTTTGACAGCGTTTTTTTTTATTTTTTGCCGAATTCTTCCAGACGCTTGCCGGAAATGCGGTAGATGGTCCATTCGTCCAGAGGAACCGCACCGAGGGATTTGTAGAAATCGATGCTTGGCCGGTTCCAGTCGAGGCAGACCCACTCCATGCGTCCGCAGCGGCGTTCAACGGCTATTTCGGCGAGATGTTTCAGCAGGGCCTTGCCATAACCTTTGCCACGATGTTCGGGCTGTACAAAAAGGTCTTCGAGATAGAGGCCTGAACGTCCAAGAAATGTGGAAAAATTATGGAAGAAAAGGGCAAAGCCCACTTCTTTTCCGTCTTCCATTGCAAAAACGACTTCGGCTTTCTGTTTCTCGAAAATCCATTCTTTCAGTATCGACTCGTCGGCGACGACTTCGTCGAGCATTTTTTCATAAACGGCAAGGTCTTTTATGAATTTCAAAATCAAAGCGCAGTCATCTGCCGTTGCTTTTCTGAATGTAGGTGTCATATTGTAGTATCTTTTTTTAGTTTTTTCAAACAGAACCCATCGTACAGCACTGCCAACGTTGCCACCACACAAACTGTAACCACTGGTATTTCCAATGATATCCATTCCAAAGTGAACGGCAATGAGAATAGCAGCAATCCTGTGATCCTATTCAAAAAATTGTGCGATTTCATTATAGCTTCATAACGAAGTTTTGAATAACTTATTATGAAAAAAAACACTTTGCTCACTGCAATAACACCTATCCAACACCATATCCACAATGGCAAGGAAATTACCGGGACAATGGTTACAAAACAAACCAGAAGGAAAATACAATCACACACCGTGTCAAGTGTTGCTCCGTGTTCACTTTCGATATGAAATTTCCGTGCAATGAAGCCATCAAGTACATCGGAAAGGCCACACAAAACATAACTTACCCAAAATATGGGACTGAACAATGGAGTAAGAATCATGAAAAAACATCCTACTATCCTGACTCCCGTTATAATATCTGCAACATATTTTTTCATATTTCAGATCATTACCGGTACACACCCCTTCTGGTTTGTTTTCATACCTATGGTTTGTAAAAAAAACACCCGCAAAGATACGGTTAATTTTTTATCTGCGACAATGATTTTCAATTTATTTTTTCCACCGGTACTTGAATTATTGTAAGCCATTTTTCAGGATCGGCTTCGTTCCATATCCCATCAACGTAGCTTGCACGCAGTTCGCCAACAATTTTATAATTTTTCTTTTCTATGTAGGCATACATATCCATGTAATTTTGCGGCATTTTTTCGTACGAGCCATAACATTTCATACACACTGCAGTCGGGACTTCGGGGAGTTTCTTGAAGGTTATGATATCGGAATCTTCGCCCATTTCCTCCACCTGCTCGCAATATTCAATGTCGATATCGGTTGATTTGTATTCATCGTCGTGGACAACCGTAAAACAATATCCTGGGAGTGGACATTTACAACCTAACCGAGCCATTTCCGGTCCGATGACATTAACACACTTTTCACCCAAAGATGAAGGTGTTCTGATAATTGTACGATGAGATGCAACGATGATTGCAGGTAACTTCTGAATTGTGATTTTTTCCATTTTCTGAATTTTTTTCTGGGAATCCAGCATGCTCTGCAGTCTGTCGCGGCAAGACACTATTTTGTGCAACAAGGCTTCGGTCTGTTCGAGTTTCCTTTCCAACAGTTCCATGGTTGGGACACAGGATTCGTTTTTCATTATTTCGAAAATCTCGTCGAGGGAAAAACCCGATTCTTTCAGACCGCAGATTGTCTGCATCTGCTGAAACTGGCTCACGTAATAATAACGGTAACCCGTATTTTCATCCGTTTCAGCCGGATACAGAAGGCCTTTCTTTTCGTAGAAACGCAGAGTCTTCACCGTGACACCGCAAAGCTTTGAGAATTCGCCGATTTGTAACTTTATTTTATACTCCATTTCGCTGCGCATTGAAATTCATTTGCAAAAATACACTATAACCTTAGGTACGAGTCAAGAGTTTTTTGCATATTTAACTTTATTTAACTTTACAAAAAACATAAACAACTGATTGTCAGGTATAAAAAAATCACACAAACGTTATATTGAATTCATTCTCCGATACCACTTCCGACGATGACGGTGATTATGAAAATAAAAATTGCCGGAAAAAATCCCGTTTTACAATTTTTTTGTATATTTGCAGGTTCAATAAAAACAAATTTCAATTAAAAAAACAAGGTAAATATGTTAGTAAAGACTTATGGCAGTGCGATTTATGGAGTAAACGCGATAACGATAACGGTAGAAGTGAACGTGGAACAGGGTGTCAATTTTACCTTGGTGGGTTTGCCCGACAACGCCGTGAAGGAGAGCCAGCAGCGCATAGATTCCGCACTCGGGCAGTTCGGCTACCGCATACCGGGCAAGAAAGTGGTGATAAACATGGCTCCCGCCGACATACGCAAGGAGGGTTCGGCATACGACCTCACCTTGGCCATCGGCATACTGGCGGCTTCAGAACAGATAAAATCTGATGAGATAGGAAATTACATAATCATGGGCGAACTGTCGCTCGACGGCGGACTGCAACCAATCAAGGGTGTGCTGCCCATTGCCATCGAAGCCCGCAACAAAGGTTTCAAAGGCATAATACTGCCAAAGGCCAATGCCCGCGAAGCCGCCATTGTGAACGATCTTGAAGTATATGGTGCCGAAAACATAAAGGAAGTCATCGACTTTTTCGATGGTACGGCAACCATGGAAAGAACCGAATTCGACACACGCAAGGAGTTCTACAACAGCCTGAACGAATACGAGTTCGACTTTGCCGACGTGAAAGGTCAGGAAAACATAAAACGTGCTTTGGAAATTGCCGCCGCAGGCGGACACAACGTGATTCTGATAGGACCTCCGGGCAGCGGAAAGACGATGCTGGCAAAACGCATGCCGTCGATTCTGCCTCCGCTGAACCTTTACGAGTCGCTCGAAACCACCAAGATACACTCGGTGGCAGGCAAGATGAAAAAAGAAGACGCCCTCATAGCCGTACGTCCGTTCCGGTCTCCGCACCACACCATTTCCGACGTGGCACTAGTCGGGGGAGGCACCATTCCCCAGCCGGGCGAGATATCGCTGGCTCACAACGGTGTGCTTTTTCTTGACGAACTCCCCGAGTTCAAGAGACAGGTCTTGGAAGTGCTCCGCCAGCCTATGGAGGAACGGAAGGTGACCATCTCCCGTGCCAGAGTTTCTACGGAATATCCGGCGAGTTTCATGCTGATAGCCGCCATGAACCCCTGCCCATGCGGATACTACAACCACCCCGACATACCGTGTACCTGCGCCCCCGGTGCAGTGCACAAATATCTGAATAAAATATCGGGGCCGCTTCTCGACCGAATCGACCTGCACGTGGAAGTAGTTCCTGTGCCTTTCAAGGAACTCACCAAGAGGCAGGCGTCCGAAACTTCGGCCCAGATACGTGAACGCGTGATAAAGGCACGCCTGATACAGGAAGAACGCTACAAGGACCATCCCGGAATACATTGCAACGCACAAATAGGTTCCAAGCTCTTCCACCAGTTCTGCAAAGTTGACGAGGAAGGACAGGAAATACTGAAGATTGCCATGGACAAGCTCGGTCTATCGGCCCGTGCCTACGACCGCATACTGAAAGTTGCCCGCACCATCGCCGACCTCGACGGTGCCGAGAATATCTCGGTGGAACACCTCTCCGAAGCCATCAATTTCCGCAGCCTCGACAGGGAAAACTGGGGGAAATAGGAATGGAATTCTGGTATTCATGGCAAATCATGCAGATTGAAAGTTATATGTGTTTTATTTAATCTGCAAAACAAAAACAACAAATAAACTTTAAAAGTTGTACCCGACACGAATCAGGGAGGTATTTATGAACAATATTGTTGAAGATTTTATCAAACAGAAAAAACAGGATGAATTATCCAGAAAGAAAACTCTTATTTTGTAAGCAATTCACGATTCAGAAGAAGAGTGTGGTCTTCCCAAGTTTGTAAAATATGAATCGTCTATCGATGATATCATTCCTTTTGTGTTAGATGAACCCGGAACCTATTGGTGCAGTTATCCGAACGGCTATGGTAACACTTTGTATTGTAAATACAGTTTTACAATTGATTTGACCGAAGAAGAAATAGAATCTTTATCAAGAGCGGTTGTTACTGAAAAAAAAAATAATGATGAAAAAATACAAAAGGTAAGCAATGGATGGCTTACTTTCATAGGTATTGTCCAATTGATCGGACTGATTGCTGGAGTAATAATAGCATTCTTGAATGTCTATTAATAGACATAAGAAGCAGTGATTCAATGAAATAGGAGTCAGAAATTGACGAAAGTCATAGATTTTCGTAGTTCTCCATGTACACTTGGATCTTTTATTTTACTCGTATCTTAATGTAATTCGTGAAAGTTTTAATATCTGAAATTAAGACTTACCCGTTGGCGGAATCAACCGAGAGCATATTTGATATGACCAAGGGGTCTGCCCCGAGAGATAATTGACATATTGTAATGCAGTGAAAGATGCAATCTTGCTGATGACTCTGGCGATACGGCACACCACGATGGGTTTTGAGTCAATGCAGAAAACTTGGGCACGACACCTCTTCTGGGCACATTTCCGAGTTCGTTGACAAGATTTTTCGAGAAACGCTTGCATATGTCAAGAATTTTTGCGTACTTTGCATGAAAGTTGTGCATGGCGGTAGTATTTTGTAACAATTTGATTTTCACTACAAGATACGAAAAATTATTAACATACACAACTTTTTTTGAAAGAAATCATCAACAAATTAATTCATCCAATAGGTTTCCCGTTCTATGAAAAAAACGCTATCGGTTATCGTTTTCGCATACTTGGCATCGAGAGTGTTTGCCCAAGTGGAGTTCAAACCGAGCATTACACCTTTCGCCGGAGCTGCAATCGGATACAACGCTCCCTGCCATCACCCAACTTGGGGACATGCCACAACCGTAAAAGGGATTGTGGGGTTGTCTTTGGAATATAAACACGGACAAGCATACATCATGTTCGGAGTCGGACCCAAGAATGTAGATCAAGGGGAATCCTTGTATGATTACAAAAACTACGTGTATGTGTTCTACAGCACCAGCATAGGATACGAATTCCACCTGCCACGCCACTGGGGGGTACGCATCGGAGGGTCCTTGGATAATTTCAATCTGATATATCCTGAATCGGTTCCGGACATCATGTTCGGCGATGATATGTGGGGAATATTTTGTAAGGGTTCGGAACTACAGGATGGCAGGCATTTTGGAATTGACATTGGGGTTTCATACAAGATTGGCGATCATGTCAAAATCGTCATCGATTATTCTGTTTTCAATCTGGATTTAAGGTGGCATCACCCCCGCTCCGACCACGGTGCTCCTTACCACTATTGTGCAATGAATGTCAATTATGAATTTCACCCCATCGTTCTGAAAAAACCATGAACAAACGTTGAACTGCCACCAATCCAATGTCTTTTGAAATAAAAAACACACTCATGGGTTACACTTCTCGGGATGAAAGCGATTATGCAATCAACTTTTTTCAAGCAAATGAAGTGAAACCGGAAGTTTTTCCCTTGACAACTTGCAATCATAAGAAATTTTTTAGTACTTCTCATAAAGTCCATGCATATCGGCAATATTTTGTAATAACTTGATTTTCAACACAACAACAAAAAAACAAAAATCATACAGAAAAAAATCGTACATTTGTAATTCCGTTCACTGTGAATTTCGGCTAAAGGACTTCACGGAGTTTGCAGTGCCGGAACGATGACATCGAAAACAGAAGTCCGCAACAAAAAACCATGGGATTTATCAACAATTTATTGGGCAACGCGACAGAAGTTGACATTGCCAAACTGGAACAGGAATTCGCACCTATTTTGTGCAATGGTGAAACTTTGGAATCCGCATATCAGGTTTTCCGCGACAAATGGGTTTTCACCAGCAAACGTCTCATCATGCTCGATGTACAGGGATTGACCGGAAGCAAACGTGAATACCGCACGATTCCATACAGTTCCATAGTCCAATTTTCAATAGAAACCGCCGGCACTATTGACGATGACTGCGAGATGAAAATCTGGGTAAAAGGCTCGGAACTTCCTATCAAAAAGGAATTCAGCCGCAAAATAGACGTCAAGGGCATACAGAGATCCTTGGCAGAACACCTGCTGTAAGATACGTGATTACGGAAAAAAGTGCTTGGAACAGTCATTTTGACTGTTCCAAGCACTTATGCAAGCGTTTGAAAATCATTCTCTAACGTATATTCTTGTTCTTCCGCCTGAACTCACCACGAGTGTATCACCGGAAAACTTTTCTATTTCCAACGTGTCGGTGAAAGGCACGACCGAAGTATCGGAAAATCGTTTTCCTGAAAGCAGAATGATGCCGTTTCCGGATTTCCAGTGGTTGTACTGGTTAAGAGGATCCTTTACAGAAGAAGCTATACCGTTGATACCCAACGTAAAACCCTCGTAAGCATGAGCACTGTCGGAAGTCTGCACGGTTTTCCATGTTCCGATGAAATTCTGGTCACCGCCGCCGCACGAGGCAAGCAGCAGCATTGCCGGTACAAGCAATGTAAGAAATCTTGTCTTCATTTTCTACTCAATATTCAACTGGACCGACTTGGGGTATTTCACACTGTAACTTATTATGTATTCAGCATTTGCAGCCGGAGCGAGTTCTGTTTCCCATGTTATGACGCCCGTATTCTCATCCTTGGCGGCAGGGCTGGTGGTTTCTTTAAGCAGTTCAACCTCATACTTCTTGTTCGTAGAAATCGGGTACTGGTCCTTTACGGTGAGTTTTATGCTCTTGTTCTTGTTGTTCTTTACGGTAATCTTGTAAGTCATGGTGACTTTGGTGTCGCTGCCGAGGAATTTCACCACGCTGAAATCCTTCATCTTTTCGCGTTTCACGGCGATGCGTTTGTCCACACCCAGTGTGAGCGAAAGTTTTCCTGCCGAGGCGGCGTCGATGTAGGTTTTTCCGATGAAGGAAGTGCCGTAGGTTATGTTGGCCGAACCGCTGAGCAGACTCAGTTTTTCCCAGTTCTTGAGTTCGGCAATGAGGTAGGTTTCGGTTTCCATTTTGGGTATGCAGAGGTATCTGTATTCCGCGTCGACCTGCTGCTTGCCAATCTGTATGTTCTGGGTCTTTCCGTTGCCGGGGATGTTGTAGCGGAGGTCTATTTCAAACGTGCGGTTGAGCTGGTTATCCGATTGTGTGACGTAATCCTCCATGCTCTTGGTGGTGATGGCCACAGCAACCGAATTGTAATATCCGAAACGTTCTGCGGTCTCTTTTTCCGAAAGGGTTTCCTTTTTCTTTATCTGGTCGGTTCCTATTTGGCTGAAATCCTGTGCCGAAACCATGTTACCGTTTACGAAATACAGTGTCGATACCTGCGATGTGCCGGTTTCCACAGCGGCAGCATCTTCTTCATAATCTTCGGCTTCCGCAAGGGTCACCATGGAGTTCTTCATGGCAGCGCTGCGAGACTTGCCTTTCGCAGAAGAATTGTAATATCCGTAACCCGAAGCCTGATATTTCTCCTTAAGGAACCAAGTGCCGATTTCCGGAGCCATTCTGCTGAGATTGGGCTTGCCTGTGGAAAGGGTGATTTTGGTGTTGTTCCAGTCCAGTCCCGTTCTCTGACAAACCTGAGCACGGGTTGTAATAATGCTTACCGGCTTGTCCTCGGAAGCAACCACAATGTCGTGTACTGGTTCCCAGCCGGCATCTTCGGTATAGTATGTTACGGTGAAAGTGCTTGTCTGCAACATGGGCGACGAAAGGGAAATGCGGAGATCCGAAGTCTGTTTTTTCGTCGAAAGCGTTTCGGTGTTCAGCTGTTTCTTCAGCCGCGACAAGGTGGCGAAGACTTCGGTCTGCTTCCCGACGAGAGCCGTTTTCTGGCTGTTGAGTTCACGCGACTGGGTCTTGTAATACTCCATGTTTCTGGTCACCTTTTCGGTGGAACCGGCTTCCTTTTCGCCCGAAACGTTGTGCGTGACACCCTTGAGAAGCAAGTCCTGAAGTGACTTGTTGGTGTTTATATCCGAGTTTATCTGCGACAACCTGTTTTCATACATGTCGATGGAATCCTTCAGTTTCTGCACTTTGGCAGAATTCTTCACCTCGGTAACATAATTCGGGGTAAGTTCGGATGCTGAAATCACGACACCACCGGTGGCTTCTATTTTGAGGCTGCTCGACATGATGTTGGGGCTCAAACCTTTGATTACGACTTCGTTTTCGCCTTTTTCGAGTGTTGCCGAAGCCGTATGCGAAAGTTCCGCACCCTGATAATAAACGGTGACTTCCTTGAGCTTCGGCGAAATTTCGAGGTTTTTCTGCGAATATGCACAGAACGCTGTGGCCAGACCGAGTATGAGGAATATTTTTTTCATGAATGAAATGTATTTGTTTTGTCTTTACATAACGCACAATGTGTGTTTTTATTTTTTGCCGTACAAAATACGGCACGTTCTCCGGGTACAGGCAAAAACAAAGTCTGCACCGGAACAGGCGCTGTTCATTAAGTAAGGCTGACGGGGGTCCGGCGGAACATGCCGGACATACTTTCAGTGGAGCCGGGCGGAGTCGAACCGCCGTCCAAACAAGTAACAAATCTGCTTTCTACACGCTTATTCTTTGGTTGTTTTTCGAATCTGCCACGGACAAAGACACCCAAGACAGACCTTATTCCCTAAAAATTCACAATGCGGGCGGGAAAAACGCACTGCTATCCCATTCTCGCGAGCACCTCCGAGTCGTCAACCGATGGGAGTGGTTTCCGGGAGATGTCCTGTTCCGCCCACTTTGGGCAGAATTAAGCTAATCTACTATGCTTCGATTAAGCAGCAAGAGCGTAAGTATTTTCGCCAATTATTGTTTTGCACCCTTGGTTGAGGTTATTGATGCGGTGAACCTGCGTGCTTACAAACCCATTATCCTTGCTGTCAAAACCGGTCGGCCCCGATTTTGTAGCTTTTTGCTGTTGTGCTTCATTCATTTCAAACAACTCGTTGCGTATCTGCACAAAAAAAGCCCTCATTTTCTTGAGAGCTTCCTGCGGTCCGGACGAGACTCGAACTCGCGACCCCATGCGTGACAGGCATGTATTCTAACCAAACTGAACTACCGAACCGTTTTCTCAAAGAACTTTCTCTTCGTTTTGAGATTGCAAAAGTACGATTTTTTTTCATTCCGACAAATTTTTTTTTACTTTTTTTGAAAACATTTTCACATATCATTGTGTATCAAAATATTATAAACATAGACAAATTTCGGCAAAACACTGTTTTAGTGAAAAAAAATTTGTTTTACGGGACATTTTCATGAAAATCGGACGGAAATTCAAGCTTTTTCCGTCTATGAAAACCACCCGTTGCACAGCCGCGGATTGCCCGACACCCAAAAAACAGACGGCAAAAAGCACACCTAATACCAACATATTGAAAAACAGACAATTACCGGTGTTTTTTAAAAAAATGCAGTATGCATGGAATTTTTTTTGCCGTTAAATTCATATAAACGGAAAAAAATATGTAAATTTGCAAACCCGTAGAAAAGCAGGCACCATATTGCTTTTGAAGGTATTAATAACTGTATGTCAAATATTTAAAAGTAACAGATAATGAAAAGAATACTGATAGTTGGAGCCGGCGGACAGATTGGTTCCGAACTTACAAGAAATCTTCGCGACATTTACGGCAACGACAATGTAGTATGTAGCGACCTCCGTCCTTTGAAAGGCGAAATTTACGAACGCGGTCCCATCGAACGCATCGATTCCACACAAATCATGCAGATTGCCGAAGCTGTAAAGAAATACAACATCGACACCATCTACAACCTTGCTGCCATTCTTTCCGCAACGGCAGAACTCAACCCGATGCTCGGCTGGAATGTAGGTATCGGAAGTCTCGTAAACTGTCTGGAAGTTGCACGTCTGTTCGGCTGTGCAGTGTTCACGCCAAGTTCAATCGGAGCTTTCGGTCCAAGCACCCCTCACGACATGACTCCTCAGGACACCATACAGCGTCCCGCTACGATATACGGCGTTACAAAAGTTACCGGCGAACTCCTCAGCGACTACTACTTCACACGTTTCGGCGTTGATACCCGTTCGGTACGTTTTCCGGGACTCATCTCCAACCTCACCCTCCCCGGCGGCGGCACCACCGACTACGCAGTGGAAATATACTACGCAGCCGTTAAGGGCGAAAAATTCGTATGCCCGCTCAAGAAAGGCACTTTCATGGATATGATGTACATGCCCGACGCTCTCAGCGCAATGATAGACATAATGGAAGCCGACCCCACAAAACTCGTTCACCGCAACTCGTTCAACGTGACTTCCATGAGCTTCGACCCCGAAATCATATACAATGCAATAAAAAAATATGTTCCGAATTTCGAAATGGTTTACGAACCGGAACCTATCAAACAGGCCATCGCCGACAGCTGGCCAAACTGCATGGACGACTCCTGCGCCCGCAAGGAATGGGGCTGGAATCCCAAATATGACCTCGACAAAATGACCGTGGACATGCTCGAAACCCTGAAGAAAAAACTTCTGAAATAGTTTCAAATAAAACGATATTCCAAGACGGGTTGCAAATGCAGCCCGCCTTTTTTTGCCGATACCGGCAAGATTTCCACAAAACAAGCCTGTAAAACACAAAAATCTTGCCGATACCGGCAAGATTTTTTGTTGAAATCAGTATTTTATGTGAAAATATGCCAGCAGGGACTTGTACTTGTCCTGTGCGGCAAGACATGTGTCCCGCAAATAACCGGGTAAGCTTGGCCACTCTTGCAGACCTCTGTAATAATAGAATTTTATATTGTCTGTGATTATGAAGGGAACATGGTTGTTTGCAAGACATTCCTTGAACAGCAGCAGACGACCGACACGTCCGTTGCCGTCCTGAAAAGGATGGATACGTTCAAACCGTACATGAAAATCGAGAATATCGTCAAAAGTTCTGTTTTTCTTGGCATTATAACTGGCAATAAGTCTTTTCATTTCCGCATGTACCCTTTCCGGTGATGTCGTCTCGTTGCCTCCAACTTCATTGGAAAGCTTTTTGTAATCTCCAACAACAAACCATTCCTTTGTACTGTCCTGTGTGTTTGCCTTGAGTATCTGGTGAATTGTCTTTATCATGGCTTCGGACAAAGGTTCTTCTGCCCTGTCGATTATGAAGTCGACGCACCTGAAGTGGTTAAGTGTTTCCACGATGTCATCTACATTCAGAGCCTTGCCTGTCGCTCCAATAAGATTTGTCTCATAAATATGACGGGTCTGCTCGTGAGTGAGACAGCTGCCCTCGATGTGGTTCGAATTGTAGGTGAGGTCTATTTGGGTGCGGTGATATATACCTCCCCTCATGCGTATTTCCTTCTGTTCCCGAAGAGCAATAAGAATCGGTGAAATATTCTTCGACTTGTTGTGCAACGGCAACGGAGCATCTTCCGGAATGGACCATGATTTTCCGACCAAGAACGCTCCGCTGAGTTTTCCAACTGCACAGTAGTTGCGTACAGTACGTTCACTCATTCCATGAAGCAGGGCATATTCTCTGACTGACAGATATTTCATATCGGCAAGTTTTTTGTTGAATCCGTCTGCAAAGATACGAAAACTTGCCGATATCGGCAAGTTTTTTGTAAGAAAAAAAATTTGCAGAATTCAAAAAATGTTTGTAATTTTGCACCTTGATTTCACCGAGAGAAAAGGTGAAACAAAGAAAGCGCATTTTCGCTTTATTCTTGATTGGCAAAACTGGACATTTTGCAAAGATAGTAAGAATAAAGTCTGTGAATGAGCTCACTTGGTTTGTATTCGTACTGTTTGCGATACATCCATGTGGAGCGTTTCATATAGACCTTATTTTACTATCTTGGGAGTCCAGCCCAGCCAATCGGAATATGGTTAGTTATGGATGGCTCCACTTTCTTTTTTATACATTATCCAACTCCGAGCCAAGCTGGAAACAACAGTTGCGCCCGACACGAATATAGGGTAACTAAATATGCAGAAAACAACTAAAGTAATCGTAACAATCGTAATCATTGTTGTTTGGTTGGTGTTAAGTGTAATCAACTCTGGGATTCGTTCTGATGCTGGTCATTCTACTCCAGGAATCATTGGAATCATCCTACTGGTTGCAATGATAGGAGCAATCAGAGCAGTATGGAAAAAAGATAACGACGATAACAGCAGTGCTCTACAGAAATGATGGGTAATATGACCTTTAAGGATTATTACTCAATACTCGAAATAGGCCGCTTTGCGTCTTTTGAAGAAATCAAAGCGGCCTACAGGGCAATGTCCAAGAAATGGCATCCAGATATGAATCCCAATGTTGATGTCAAGCACAAGATGCAAGATATTAATGAGGCTTATGCGATATTGAAGGATTACTCTAAAAAACAAGGTACGACAGAGAATACGATGCATATCATGCTAAAAATAGGAATCAGTATTCGTATACAGAAACCTCACAGGCATCAAGTAATACCGATGCACATTCCATCCATGATGAAGAGCTGAAAAAAGACATGAACGATGCTAGAAAGTATGCTGAGCATTTAGTATCCGAATTTCTTGCTAACTTGAAAACTACATCCAAGAATGCTGCAAAAGGGGCATGGGAAGAATCAAAGGGATACGTATATTTCTTTATAATCAGTACAATAATCGGACTGTTAATTATGACATGTTCATCGTAGCAATTAAAATTCCATTCTTGGTTCCCCTTCTTATCACATTATCGTTTCTGGAATGAGCGAGATATTCCGTTCCTATTTTGCCTCTGAACACTTCTACCTCTGTTCAGGCAAATCACAAGCTCTTTCATGGGAAAATTGCAAAGACAACTTCGTACTTACAGCCCTATCATGGATCGGTGTCGCTCTTGCCCTTCTCTGCTATGTAATTGAGGCTTGCCATGGGTTCCCTTCTCACGGCGAAGACCTTTTCTTGTATGACTGTGAGCAAGAACTCATAAAAAGACAGAATACCGACCGCATAAATGACGAAAACATCTTTGAATAACCATATCGTACGACGGAAAAAACGCGGCACGACTCTGCGAGTCGTGCCGCGTTTCATTTTACCTCCTGCAGATTCATGCTTTTCTTACCCATATTTCGGTAGACATGCCGTCGATGACTTCGGTGGCCTGCTTTTCCGGTGAAGTTATTTCATCAACAAGGGCAAGTTTTGCCGTCAGAGTCTCGGAACAGATGTAGTTCATGTATGTCTGCACTGCACCGTTCCATTCTTCGTTGCCGAGCAGGTCGACGAGGATTTTGTCGGTAACCTCGAAATCGCTTTCCTTGCGGATGTTCTGTATGCGGTTTACGAGTTCACGTGCGATGCCCTCGTTTTTGAGTTCCTGCGAAATGGTGATATCCAGAGCCACGGTCAGACTGCCTTCGTTGGCCACAACCCAGCCGGGAATGTCCTGTGTGGCTATCTCTACGTCTGCCAGAGTAAGTTCTACGGGCTGACCCTCAACGGTAAGCGAGCAGGTTCCGGTGGTTTCTATCTTGGCAATGTCTTCCTGCGAGAAAGCAACGACGGTTGCCGAAATGGCTTTCATTATCTTGCCGTATTTCGGTCCGAGGGTCTTGAAATTCGGCTTTATGGATTTCACCAAGATGTTGTTCGAAGCGTCGAGGAATTCTATTTCCTTCACGTTCACTTCGGAACATATCAGGTTGCTTACTGCGTTTATCTGCTGTTTCAGGTGGTCGCTGTTTACCGGAATCATGATTTTTGCAAGCGGCTGACGCACGCGGATGTTGCTTTTCTTACGCAAGGAAAGCACCATCGATGATATCTGCTGTGCAAGCTGCATGCGTTCCTCCAGCGACTTGTCGATGAGTTTTTCATCGGCAACCGGGAAGTCGGCATGATGTACCGATTCGGCTTTCAGACGGCCGGTAACCGAGTTCAGATCACGGAACATGCGTTCGCTGAAGAACGGTGATATCGGTGACATGAGACGTGCCAAAGTCTCCAGACAGGTGTAGAGTGTCTGGTAGGCCGAAATCTTGTCTTCCGAATATTCGCCCTTCCAGAAACGGCGGCGGCACAGACGCACATACCAGTTGCTGAGGTAGGCGTCAACGAAATCCTGTATGGCACGTCCGGCCTTCGTCGGCTCATAATCGGCGTAATAGGAGTCCACGTTCTTTATCAGCGTGTTGAGTTCCGAAAGTATCCAGCGGTCTATTTCGGGACGTTTCTCTATCGCGATTTCGGGTTCGGAATACTTGAATCCGTCGATGTTGGCATAAAGGGCGAAGAAGCTGTATGTGTTGTACAGTGTTCCGAAGAATTTGCGGCGTATTTCGTCAATGCCTTCGATGTCGAATTTGAGATTGTCCCAAGGCTGGGAGTTGGTGATCATGTACCAGCGCGTTGCGTCGGGACCGTATTTTGCAATTGTCTCGAAGGGATCTACGGCATTGCCGAGACGTTTCGACATCTTGTTGCCTTTCTTGTCGAGCACCAGACCGTTGGAAACCACGTTTTTGTAAGCCACCTGATCGAATACCATTGTTGCGATGGCGTGCAGGGTGAAGAACCAGCCGCGTGTCTGGTCCACGCCTTCGGCGATGAAGTCGGCCGGGAAAATCTTGTCGTTGAGCTGACCATCCTTGCCCATGTAATGGTATTGGGCATAAGGCATGGCACCCGAATCGAACCATACGTCGATAAGGTCGGGTTCGCGCATCATTTTCTTGCCTGTCGGCGAAACCAGAACCACGTTGTCTATGTACGGACGGTGCAAATCGAACGATTTGAAGTCGTCGGACTTGTAGGGATTTTCCTTCATGAAACCGGCGGCGACGGATTTTTCTATTTCTTCGCGGAGCTGGGCCACGCTGCCTATGCATATTTCCTCGCTGCCGTCTTCGGTACGCCAGATGGGAAGCGGTGTTCCCCAGTAACGCGAACGCGAAAGGTTCCAGTCGACGAGGTTTTCGAGCCAGTTGCCGAAACGTCCGCTTCCTGTTGCCTCGGGTTTCCAGTTGATGGTCTTGTTCAGTTCTATCATCCTGTCTTTCAGCGATGTGGTACGAATGAACCAGCTGTCGAGCGGGTAATAGAGCACGGGCTTGTCGGTACGCCAGCAGTGCGGGTAGCTGTGGGTATGCTTTTCGCTCTTGAAAAGCTTGTTTTCGGATTTCAGCATCACTACGATATCGACGTCGAGGGTTGGATCCTTTTCGGTCTTTGCAGGGTCGTAGGCGTTTTTCACGAACTTGCCTTCGAAAGGTCTGTAAAGGTCTGTATCCACATTGTTTTTCACGAAATCAGCGTCAAGCTGTTCGAGGAGGAAGAATTTTCCCGTACGGTCAACCATGGGCTGCTGTTTCCCATCCTTGTCGAAAAGCACCAGAGGTGGAATGCCGGCCTGTTTTGCCACGCGGTCATCGTCGGCACCGAAAGTCGGAGCAATGTGAACTATACCGGTACCGTCTTCGGTGGTGACATAGTCGCCCAGTATTATGCGGAACGCGCCTTCGCTGGGATTTACCCAAGGTATGAGCTGTTCGTAGGCAATGTCCTTGAGTTCTTTGCCCTTTACAGTGTTTCCAAGCAGTCTGAAAGGTATTTTCTTGTCGCCGGGTTTATAATCCTCGAAAGGTATCTCTGCGTTTTCGGCAGGGAAAAAGCTGTTCAGCAGCGGTTTTGCCAGAATAACGTTTGTCGGCTGGCCGCTGTACGGATTGAATGTCTCGACAAGCACGTATTCTATTCCGGGACCCACGCAGAGAGCTGTGTTCGACGGCAATGTCCATGGCGTGGTGGTCCATGCTATCGCCTGAACGTCTTCCGATTTCACGTCAACGCCGAATGGCAGTTTCTGACCGGGTTTCAGACGGAACATGGCCACACAGGTGGTGTCCTTCACGTCGCGGTAGCAGCCGGGCATGTTGAGTTCGTGCGAGCTGAGGCCTGTACCTGCCGCAGGCGAGAACGGCTGTATGGTGTACCCTTTGTACAGGAGCCCTTTCTTGTAGAGTTCCGAAAGCAGGTACCAGAGTGTTTCTATGTATTCATTCTGGAAAGTGATGTAGGGGTCGTTGAGGTCAACCCAGTAACCCATCTTGCGGGTAAGGTCATCCCAGAGGTCTTTGTATTTCATCACTTCTTCGCGGCAGGCACGGTTGTAGTCATCGACCGAAATTTTCTTGCCGATGTCTTCTTTGGTGATGCCGAGATTTTTTTCTACACCGAGTTCAACGGGCAGACCGTGGGTATCCCAACCGGCCTTACGCTTCACGTAAAAACCTTTCTGTGTCTTGTAACGGCAGAATATGTCCTTTATGGTACGGGCCATGACATGGTGTATGCCGGGTTTGCCGTTGGCCGAAGGAGGACCTTCGAAAAACACGAACGACGGACGACCTTCGCTGAGTTTCAGACTTTTTCCGAATGTGTCGTTTTCTTCCCAAAATTTTCTGATGTCTTCACCTATCTGGGTGAGGTTTAACTGTTTGTACTCGTTGTATTTATCTGACATTGTACTTTGTATATTTAGTTATCTGTATGATTTTCAAACACTTGTCTTTTCCACTTTTCGGGTGGATGTAAACTGCAAAGATACGATTTTTTTTCCGTTTTCTGAAATCGGATTAAAAAAAATACAAGCGGTAGATTCCAGACCAAAATGCAACTACTTCTGCAAAGATAATGAAAATTATGTTTCGTTCAAAGTATTTGATGTTTTTTCTTCAAAAATGCAAAAGGGCAGAATTAGGGCAGAAAAAAAATTGTATCTTTGCAACCTCAAATTAGAAACTATATATATGGATACCAGATCACCTCATGTGGAAATGCTTAAACGTCTTGTTGAAGAACGTTCCATGCTGAAGATGGACACATACAAGGATTTCCATGCCCTATACGACGAGATACGCCACAACACCAACGAAACTCTCGGAATAAACACACTCCGCAGGCTGTGGGGCGACATGAGCGGCTATCCTACTGTCAGGGAAGCCACCCTCGGCGTGCTGTGCCGTTTTGTGGGTTATCCCGACTGGCACACCTTCGAGGCCGACTACTGTGGCATGGAGACGGAACAGACTTCGTGCGACATAACCACTGCCTCGGTCAATGCCGTGAACCTCACCCCCTGCGACCGCCTCAAAATAGCATGGAATCCCAACCGAACACTGCTGCTCGAACATCTCGGATACGGACTTTTCCGCGTGGTGCAATCCGAAAACTCCAAGGTAAAAGAGGGCGACATGTTCCATACCGCATCCTTCTCGATAGGCCAGCCGCTGTACATGGATACCTACGTGTACGCAGGAGAATCTCCGAAACTTTTTGTGGTCGGCAAAAAAGGCGGACTTACAAAAATTGAAATAAGCTGACAGTCGGTTTTCCTGCGAAAAAAACGTGCAGGGGCTGTTTTACGCCGTTTCAAAGTCTTATCCCGTCCGGAATACAATGCTACGGAAACGGGAACCGGTATTTTTTTATGAAAAATGTTCCATATTTCACGAAAAAAGTGTAATTTTGCAAAAATTTTTACAAACACATCATTTTATGAACCACATCAAGAAACTCTTTCTGGCAATTGTGCTGGCGTCTTTGCCCATGTGCCAGATTTTCGGCTGGGGACAGAAAGGTCACCGTATTGTAGCGCAGGTAGCTTACGACAACCTCACCCCCACCGCCAAGGAGAAAATCGACAAGACTCTCGGCATCCGCGGACTTGTCTATTGGGCCAACTGGGCTGACGAGATACGCAGCGACCCCGCTTTCAAACACTGCTATACATGGCATTACCAGAACCTCGATCCGGGTCTTACCAACGAAGAAGTGGCAAAATGCCTCACAAAACACCCCAACCGCAGCGGTAACCTGTTCAATGCCTTGGACAGCCTTGAAAATGTACTGCGTTCCGACCCCTATAATACTGATGCTCTGCGATTTGTAATACATTTCATCGGTGATTTCTACTGCCCAATGCACCTTGCTCGTCAGGACGATATAGGAGGCAACAAAGTGCAGGTGAAATGGTTCAAGCAGAACTCCTCGCTGCATTCCATCTGGGACGGAAACCTCATCAACAATATGGGATACAGCTACACCGAATATGCACAGTTTCTCGAAGATACCTTCTCCGGCAAAAAAAATGAAATAGAAAAAGCTTCAAATGAAGAAATGCTGATAAAAAACTACCGTTTCACTCAGGAAATTTACGAATATCTGGATACGTGGCAGGGCAACACTTACGAATATATTTACCATTTCACACCAAAACTCAATTGGCAGCTTTACACCTGCGGAATAAGAATGTCCATGTTACTCAACGAAATTTACAAGTAAAATCCGATAAAAAAACATGTAAAAAACCGCCTTTTTCAGTTTAAAAAGGCGGTTTTTTCTTACCTGTGAAACCTGAAAAAAATTCAAAAAATGTTCCACGTGAAACACGCATATAACATACAAGTTTTCAACAGTTTACAAGCCTTAAACAAGGGGTGAAAAATTTGCTGTTTTCAACAGTTTTCCAGCGGTTTTGAACAGCCGTTGCCGCCTCGTTCAGTAAAGTTCAAGAAATTCACAGTCGTTGCCCATGATTTCGATGGTTTTCAACATGTCCTCAACGGATATCACCAGCGAAGCACGGTTGTCGTTCGGGTGAAAACTTACCTTCTCGCACTGCAGCAACTGTTTGTCCATGAAAAGTATCACCTCATGGTCCTTGTCATTGAGCAGTGTGAACAGCGATACCGATCCCGGACGTACACCCAAGTATTTCATCATCCTCTCTGGAGAAGCAAAACTCAACTTGCCCTGATGCAGACGGTGCTCCAAATCGTGTATGTCGAGCTGGCAATCCGATTTCATAATCACCAGATAATGCCGGTTGCCCTTATGGTTCCTGAAAAACAGATTCTTGCACAGCGTTGTGTTCTCGCCACGGTAAAACTGTGCCGCAATCTCTATCGTCGGTGCTTCCGGATGTTCGTAGTATTCGAAATTTATCCCGTTTTCTTTCAGAAAACCGTAAACTATGTCTTGTCCTACCATTTACGCAAAAATTTATATGAGCCCCAGCTTTCTGGAAATGTCAAGCATACGCATTATCGGCTGTTTTGCCTTCTCGATGGCTTCTTCCGACATGATGATTTCGGGAGTTTCGTTGGCAAGACAGTCGCGAAGTTTTTCCATAGTGTTGAGTTTCATGTTTTTACATTCTATACAATGGGTATTTTCTTTCATCGGTGTTATGAAATTCTTGTCGGGATTTTCGAGCTGCAACTGGTAGAGTATGCCCCATTCCGTGCCGACTATGAAATCTTTTACGTCTGATTTTTTAACATAACCGAGCATGGCTTTCGTGGAACCTATGAAATCGGCCATTGCAAGTATTTTGGGATTGCACTCCGGATGGGCTATCATCTTTGCCGAAGGGTATTTCTGCTTGAGCGAAGTGAATATTTCGGGTTTCAGAATGTCGTGAACCTCGCAGGCACCGTCCCACAGAAGCATGTTGCGTCCCGTCACCTTGTTGATGTATGCACCGAGATTGCGGTCGGGTGCAAAAATTATCTTCTCGTCCTCCGGCAGCGAACGCACTATCTTTTCGGCATTGCCGGAAGTGCAGATTATGTCGGAAAGTGCTTTTATCTCCGCCGAACAGTTTATGTACGAAATCACCGTATGGCCGGGATGCGTGGCTTTGAATTTTGCAAAATCTTCACCTTTGCAACACTCTGCCAATGAGCATGTTGCAGAAATATCAGGCACAAGCACAGTCTTGTCCGGATTCAGAATCTTGGCCGTCTCGGCCATGAAATGGACACCGCAGAAAACAATTATGTCGCAGTCTGTATTCAGGGCTTTCTGGGCAAGTGCAAGACTGTCGCCAGTAAAATCCGAAACTTCCTGCAAATCATTATCCAGATAATAATGACCGAGAACAACAGCATTTTTTTCTTTTTTCAAACGCAAAATTTCATCTCTTATGCTCATCTTTTTTTCTTTTTAAATTACTGATTCAGCTTTATTTATAATTTCAATTATAAATAAAACAGCGTTTTTTTCAACCTGCTTGCGATTTGCAAAAATACTAATTTTTTGCGAGTCTGAAACACCCGATTTTTTTTCCACAAGCTTAGTTTTATTCTTTATTTCCTTTTTTTAAAAAAAATAAAATGATATAAACTAAGACTGTTGGTTTTGTGAAAAAAAAAAATGCCGGAAATTTTTTATTTTGAAAAAATGTTTTTTATCAACTTACTGTATTTTTCAAATGTCTGCAATTGAACTAAATACGGTTTTATCAACAATGTGTTGAAAACGAATTAAACCATGAAAAGTTGAAAGAAAAAAATTTTTTCAGTGTTTATTTTTTCTTGAAAACTCACCCGAAACTCCATTTTTCTGAACATAAAAAATTTTTTCCGCGAGTTTTTACGGCAATTATCGTTTTGTCCATCATTTATCAACATATTTTATGTTGAAAACTAATGTCAATCATATCTGTTTTAAAATCAGTGTAATATATTTATTAAAGAATGACGGTGAAAAACTATTTGTTTTTGAAAATGAAATAATTAGATAAAAATTGTATCTTTGCAGATAGAAAAATTTTATTAACACATGGAATATCTGAACAAAAAAATAGCCATAGCCTGCGATCATGCCGGCTACGAACTCAAAGAAGAGGTAAAGAAGTATCTTATTAAAAATCAGTACGATGTAAAAGATTTCGGTACCGACAGTCCCGAAAGCGTCGATTATCCCGACATGGTTCACCCTCTCGGAAAAGCCGTAAACGACGGTGAATTCGAACGCGGTATCGTAATCTGCGGAACCGGCAACGGCGTCCAGATTACTGTAAACAAGTACAAAAACGTACGCTGTGCCCTCTGCTGGATTCCCGAAATTGCAGAACTCGCCCGACAGCACAACAATGCAAACATTTTGGCCATGCCTGCAAGATTCATTTCCAGGGAATTGGCACTCCAGATAGTTGAAAAATACCTCAATACCGCTTTTGAAGGTGGCCGTCACCTCCGCAGAGTTGAAAAAATAAACCAGACCTTGTAATTTTTTTGAAAATCATGTTTGCAGGCGAAAATTACGAAACTTTCATCTCCGAATCGAAAGAACACATCTCTGGAAACAAGTGTGAACTTGACACGAGCAGAGTTTTCAAAAACATAAACGAAAACTATCTGAAAAGTTACGCAGACGTTGAAAAATCAATCGAACAGCTGAACTATATACTCCAGAAACCTCTCGAAGACTTGGACTTGAATCTTTCACGTTTTGATCACACATGGACACAGAAAAACGGAAAACTTTTCTGGTCAGTCGATTACAACAACATTATAGGCGATTTGCAGACAATAATATGGGAAAACGGTCCTAAAACCTACTACTACAACGAAAACCACTACAACCACATCTGGAACGAAATAGGTCTTTTCCGCTTTCTCAAGAAAGAAAAACTCACGTTTTCCGAAAACGCCGGAATACAGTTCTTCGACGTCGATAAGATAATCGTCGACGACGGCAAACTCTTGATATTGGGCGATGAAAAAACGGTAAACAGACTGGGCAACGGCTCCATCAACATATTTGCAGTGGGAATAGAGCAGATTCTGAACAGCCTTTACGATGCAGAATTATATACCGAATTTCTGCTGAACAACAAAGTAAATGAAATTTCAGCCCTTCACCCGGTATTATATACTCCTTCGGCAAAAAACAAGGATTACCTCTTCATCATCGACAACATGCGGAGCAGCGTGATGAGTTTCAAAAAACAGCGTCAGGCACTTACATGCCTGCACTGCGGACGTTGCGAAAAAGTGTGCCCCGTTGCCCAAATTGCAGGAAACAACGCCTACAACAACATTTTTTCGGGACCTCTCGCAAACATCCTACTCCCGCACCTCGAAACACCCGAAGAATACAAATTCGTTTCCTATGCCTGCATACTTTGTGGCGAATGCGAAAAAGTATGCCCCATAAATCTTCCACTTCGGGAAATGATACTTGAAAACCGCAAATATCTCGTGGAAAACAAAATCATTACTTTTTCCGAAAACAAAGAACTGTCCAAACTGCGCAAGTTCATGCTCAACCGCTCGAAAATGAACCGGAGCCGTGTGTACAAATACGTTAAATACTACCGCTGCTCCACCAAGTCACTGCGTAAAAACCGGAAACACCCCGCTTTCGAAAAACAGACTTTCAACCAGCAGTATATCAAACATTTGAAAGAATCAAAAAACATTTAATTATGGAAAAATACAGAAATTTGAAATTCGCCCTGAACGAAGCACAGATAAACGGCGAAATAGAAAAAATTCTTGCAGAACCACTTTCTGCCGCCGAACGCACAGGCATTCTGAAACAGCTTCTGAACTCAATTGACAATACCACCCTCGAAGGTCTCGACACAGCCGAACGCGTGAAGGGACTTTGCGACAAGTCAAAAAAATTCTGCAACGAAAACCTCAAACCGGTGGCTGCAGTGTGTGTATATCCGGTTTTCGTGAAAATGGTAAAGGAACAGCTTGCCGGTACCGGAATCAGAACAGCCTCCGTAGCTGGAGCCTTCCCTGCCGGTCAATGCCCTATCGATATCAAAATCAGTGAAATACAATATGCAATCAGCGAAGGTGCCGACGAAATAGACATGGTTATATCCAGAGGATCTTTCCTCGAAGGCAACTATCGGAAGGTTTACGATGAAATAGCCGCAATACGCGAAACCTGCAAGAACGTTCACCTGAAGGTAATTCTCGAAACCGGCGAACTCCAGACACCCGACAACATATACGTAGCCTCCAAAATGGCCATCGATGCCGGCGCCGATTTCATAAAAACGTCCACCGGAAAAGTTGCAGTAAACGCAACGCCTCAGGCTGCCTACGTAATGCTTACTGCCATTGCGGAAAACCTCAAAGAAACCGGAAAAATGGTCGGTTTCAAAGCAGCAGGCGGCCTTTCCACCATCGATCAGGCCGTCGTTTATGCCCGTCTGTTCAAAAAAATTGCCGGCGAAAAATATTTTACCAATGAATATTTCAGGCTCGGCACAAGCCGCCTTACGGAAAAATTGTACAACGAAATCATGGGTATTTGAAAATTTTTTCGTATATTTGCAGTTTCGTTTTTGCAAAAAACGGAACTGCAATTTCACTATATGTCGAACTAATACAATAAAAGATGATAAAACCATTACGCCAGAGACTGTCTCGCTATACCGCACCTCAGGAATTCAAAGCAAAAGGCGTCTACCCCTACTTCAGGGCAATTTCCAGCGATCAGGATGCCGAAGTTCTGATGGACGGGAAAAAAGTCCTGATGTTGGGTTCCAACAGCTATTTGGGACTTACCAATCATCCTAAGATAAAAGAAGCAGCAAAAGCCGCCATAGACAAGTACGGTACCGGCTGTGCAGGCTCCCCTTTCCTCAACGGAACTCTCGATATACACTTGGAATTGGAAGAAACTCTCGCCCAGTTTTTCGGCAAAGACGGAGTCATGCTCTTCTCCGCCGGTTTTGAGGCCAATTCCGGCACAATTCCATGCATCACAGGACGTAATGACTATCTTATATACGACAGCACCGACCACGCTTCCATCATCGAAGGTCGTCGAATGACACTCGCCAAACCTCTCAAATACCGGCATAACGACATGCAGGACCTCGAAAAGAAACTCCAGAGCTGTCCTCTGGATGCAGGAAAACTCGTCGTTACCGACGGCGTGTTCAGCATGGAAGGCGAAGTAGCAAAAATGCCCGAAATAGCAGCTCTTTGCGATAAATATCAGGCCACCCTCATGGTAGATGAGGCTCACAGCCTCGGAGTATTCGGCTACGAAGGCCGCGGAGTATGCGACCATTTCAACGTGCTCGACAAAACCGACATAGTGATGGGTACCTTCAGCAAGTCGCTGGCCGCCATCGGCGGTTTCATTGCTGCCGACGCCGACACCATCAACTACATGAAGCACGACGTGCGTCCGTACATATTCACGGCAAGCATCGCCCCCGCAGCGACCGCTTCGGTCCTCGCAGCACTCAAAATCATGCGCAGCGAACCCGAACGCCGCGAAAACCTCTGGAAAGTGACAAACCGGGCTCTTGACGGCTTCAGAAGCCTCGGTTTCGAAATAGGAAACACCGAAACACCAATAATTCCCCTCTACGTACGAAATAACGAAAAAACTTTCACCGTTACAAAAATGCTCCTCGATGAGGGCGTTTTCGTCAACCCCGTGATAACTCCAGCCGTAGCCCCCGAAGATACTCTCATCCGTATCTCTTGGATGGCAACGCATACCGTTGAACAGGTTGACTTTGCGGTAGAAAAAGTTTATAAATGTTTCAAAAAACTCGAATTGCTGTAACTGTGAATGTTGCACAATCTCATTAAATACGTAAATTCATGGAAATTGTTGTCAGGGAAGTTACGACTCGCAGAGAGTTGAAAAAGTTTATAAAATTTCCCAACAAATTGTTCAAAAACGTACCCACATACATCCCTCCTCTGATGATGGATGAACTGGGACTCCTTACATCAAAAAATCCCTCGCTGGACCATTGCAGCATCAAAATGTGGCTCGCTTTCCTCAACGGTGAAATCGTAGGCCGTGTGGCAGGCATAATAAACCGTTCGTGCAACGAAAAATGGAACAAGAAGGCAATCCGTTTCGGCTGGTTCGATTTCATTGAAGATTTCGAAGTGTGCAAAACTTTGCTCGACACTGTTATCGATTACGGAAAATCGCAGGGTATGACCCAGATTGACGGACCTCTCGGTTTCACCGACATGGACAAGGAATGCTGGGTTATCGACGGTTTCGACAATTATCAGAATATCAGTACTTTGTACAACCCGAAATACTATATCGACTACATCGAACGTCTGGGTTACAGCATGGAATGCCGCTGGCAGCAGTTCAAAATGCCCGCTTCTCAGCCCATACCTGAAAAGGTGGGTCGCATAAACGAACTTATTCTGAAAAGATACAACCTCCGTCTGCTGAAATTCAAAAGCCGCAAGGAAATCATGCCTTATGCTCGCAAGTTCTTCTATACGATAAATGCAGCTTTCGACGATGCCAAACTTTATGATTTCGTGCCGCTTACCGACAAGGAAATCGATGTTTACATCAAGGAATATTTTCCTTTCCTGAACTTGAAGTTCGCAAACTTTGTAGTTGACGAAAACGACAATCTCGTGGCTTTCGGACTCAGTATTCCGAGCCTCACCAAGGCCTATCAGAAAGCCAACGGCAGTCTCTTCCCCTTCGGCTGGTTTCATATTCTGAGGGCTCTTCACAAATTCGACGAGATCGACCTTCTGCTCAACGGAGTGCATCCCGACTGGCAGAAGAAAGGCGTCCATTCCATTTACTATGCCGAAATGAACGTCGCTGCACAGCAGCATAAGGTGAAATGGGCTTACAGCAACCCGCAGATTATAGGCAACGAAGCCGAAAAAATATGGGAAACTACCTATACCGCCGAACCTCTTATGACCCGTGCGGTATTCTCGAAAAAATTCGGAGAATGATATTATAAACCAATAAAAAAGCCTCCTGAAACGGGAGGCTTTTTTTGTTGTATAAGAAACACCCGATGGCTGTTTTCACATATCAGTCATCAGGAATCCGTGCTTGTGTCATACTTTGTAGTAGTCCCTTAAAATGTCGATGAACATGTTTCCCGAAACAATTTTTTTGAGCAGGACCGATAGTTTCTGCTCGAAATTGGCCACTACGTAGCGGAATTTCGGTTTTCCGGTATCAACTATCTTACATATTTTTTTAGCCAACACAACGGGCTTCAAACCGCCGTTTTCCTCCTTTTCGATGAGGCTCAGCGAGCGGCGGAAACTTTCGCCGTAATCGGGGTCGTTGAGGGTGGCTTCGGAATTTTTGCGGCTTGCTGTGAAGTTGGTTGCAAAATCGCCGGGTTCTACCAGCGAAACGCTTATCCCGAACCCCTTCACTTCGGCGGCCAGTGCCTCGCTGTAGCCTTCAATGGCGAATTTCGATGCCGAATAGTAGCCCTGATAAGGCAAACCCATGACACCGCCTATGGAACTGAGGTTGATTATCTTGCCGCTGCGTTGCTTGCGGAATACTGGCAGTACGCATTTGCACACGTTTGTCATGCCGAAGAAATTGGTGCCCATCTGCAGCTGCACTTCCTCTTCGGTGGCCAGTTCTATGGATCCGCCTATTCCCATGCCGGCATTGTTTATGAGAACGTCTATCCTACCCTCTTTTTCAAGAATTTGGTTTACAGCGACTTGTATGGTCTCCGGTTGGCGGACATCCACCTGAAGAGTGTTTATCAGCGGGTCTTCGAGCGGCTTGCGCGATGTTCCGTAAACAATATGACCTTTCTGGGCCAGTAAATGGGCTGTCTCTCTTCCGAATCCGGACGAAGCCCCGGTTATGAGTATTACTTTCTGCATTTTTTTCATGTTAAAATTTGTGCAAAGATACGTTTTTTTGCCGAGAAATGAAAAAAATTTGCCGGATTTCCAAAAATTTCGTAATTTTGTATCCTGATAAGCCTTTGTTTGTGGCTTAGAAAAAAGTGTTGAAATATTAAAATACATAAAATCATGTCATTAATTATCTGTCCTGAATGTAAAAACCAAGTAAGTGACCGTGCAAAAAGTTGTCCGCATTGCGGTGCACCAGTTGAAATCAATGAGCAAGCACCACATACAGTTGTGTCTGATTCGGAACCGGCTGGCGTCAAAGTCTCCGATGCTGTTCAGGAGAAAAAATCCAACGGATTTGGTAAGGTTGGCATTATTATGTCTATATTATCTTTGTTTTTCTCTATGTGTGTAATGGTTAATGAAATAGTATCTTTTTTAATTTCGGGTTATTCTAATTCCAGTGTTGTTTCTCTTTCTTTTTGGATTATGATGTTGTTTCCTCTTTTTGTTTTAGCATTGGTATTTTCAATTATCGGACTGTTCAAGCAACCTAAAAAAACAGCTGTCATCGGTATGATATTAATTGGAATAGCATTCATTGTTATGGTTCTTTCAATTTCTTTCCCTGGGATTTTAAACTATTGTAATTTAGCATATTAGTATTTAAAAACTTATGATAATCGAAAGTTTTACGTTCGATTATCATGGGACATTCTGTCCGTTTCCGGTGTTTTTTTCAAAGTGAGAAGGTTGAAAATTTTCCGTAAAGACCTGTCTTTTCTGCAATAAAATTCGTAATTTTGCAGTTTTGGAGACTGCAGAAAAACGTGTATTTTGGAAAACGGAGTCATAATATCGAAGTTAGATGCGTTTATTCGCAAATACTATAAGAATCAGCTCATCAGGGGTGGAATTTACACTGTTTCGGCACTGCTTGTGCTGTTCCTTCTCATGGTGATTCTGGAATATTTCGGGTATTTTTCCACGCTTGTGCGGACAGTGTTTTTCTGGTTTTACGCAGTGTTTTTCCTGTTTTGTTTAGTGCGATTTGTGGCAATACCTTTGGCGAAGATGCACCGCATCGGACGGTGTATTTCCTACGAACAGGCTGCCGTGATAATTGGCCGTCATTTCCCCGAAGTCAGCGATAAGTTGCTCAATCTGTTGCAGTTGCAGGAAATGGCAAAGTCAGGAAATTCCGAACTCCTGCTTGCCGGAATAGAGCAGAAAACACAAGCCCTCTCCCCTATTCCCTTCCATGCGGCAGTAAACCTGAAAAACAACAGAAAATACCTTAAATATGCACTTATCCCTCTTACAATCATCGTTTTGCTTCTTATTGTCTTTCCTTCTGTAATACGGGATTCCTCACAGAGAATCATCAACTATTCCGTTTTTTACGAAAAACCAGCACCGTTTTCCTACAAAATAAATTCGGATTCATTGCAAGTTCTTCAGTATCAGGATTTTGACTTGCAGGTTGAAGTTGTGGGAAGATCTGTTCCCGATGAGGTTTCCGTCGTTGTTGGAGGCATTGCCCGAAAAATGCAGAAAGTTGCAAAAACCACTTTTGCATACAAATTTGCCAATGTGCAGAAATCACAGAATTTCCATTTTGAAGCAGCTGGAGTATCTTCGCAAGAATTTGAATTACAGATGATTCCAAAGCCAGCCTTGCAGAATTTCACGCTGCATCTCTCTTATCCGGCTTATACTCAGAAACAGCCGGAAACACTCTCCAATATCGGCGATTTTTCGGTTCCCGAGGGAACTGTCGCGAAATGGGTTTTCAAAACGAAAAATGTCGGTAGCATGTTTTTTGTAGCCGATTCTCTGTCAAAACCGCTCGATAGGGAAGGGAACGGCATTTTTTCTAAATCCTGTCGCCTCATGCGAAGTTTCAGTTATGGCATTTTTACTTCAAATGAATTTGTAAAAAACTCAGATACAATATTTTATACAGTCTCGGTGATTCCAGACCTCAGTCCGCTGATTGCCGTTTCGGAAGTACGGGATTCCATGCTGAACGACAAGGTTCTGTTCAGGGGGCAGATAAAGGATGACTACGGTTTTTCAAAACTGGTATTCTCTTTTTCTAAAACCAATTCTTCCGACAACTCACGGAAAATCAGTAAATTATATGAAATACCTCTGCCCAAGGGCATAAATTCGTACGATTTTTACTATTCGTTGAATCTCAAGGATTTGGAAATATCCGCAGGTGACGAGATTGAATACTATTTCGAGGTTTGGGACAATGATGGTGTACACGGACCGAAATCGGCAAAGTCACAGATTTTCAAGATTGAAGTTCCAACCGAGCAAGAGATTCAAAATCAGATAGATAAAAACATTTCAGACATTGAACGAGACAATGGTCAGTCGATTTCCGAAATACAGAAAACACAGCAGGAAATTACCGATCTGATGCGTAAGCTTCTTGACAAGAAAGAACTTACATGGCAGGACAGAAAACAGATTGAAGAATTGGCAAAAAAGCAGAGGCAGCTGAAAGAAAATATTGCCAGAATGCAGGAACAGATTCATCGGAACAATATGTTGCAGGAACAGTATCGTGAACAGAATGAGGCAATTATGAAAAAACAAATGGAATTGGAACGCCTTTATGACAAACTTATGTCCGATGAGATGAAGGAAATGATGGATGAAATGGAGAAACTTCTGAACGATGTGGACAAGAAGGCTTTGCAGGAATCTCTCGAAAACATGAAGCTCAAAAATGACGATATAGAAAAGCAGCTGGATCAGAATCTTGAACTTATGAAGCGACTTGAGGCCGAAAAGAGCATGGAAAATGCCATTAAAAAAGCCTCGGATCTCGCTGAAAAACAGCGCTCTCTGTCGGAAGAAACAGAAAAAAACGCCAAAAAGGATGCCGACAATATTCTCAAAGAGCAGCAGCGGCTCAATCAGGAATTTCAGAATCTCAAAAATTCGCTCGACAAGGTTCAGCAGCAACTTGACAAACTTGAGGACTCTCCTACCCTGAAGCGTGACAAAAACCTTGAAAACCAGATAGATATAAAACAGAATGAGGCAGAAGGCAGCCTCCGGAAAGGCAAGAACAAAAATGCTTCACAACAGCAGAAATCTGCTGCCGACGATTTGGAAAAACTTTCAGAACAGCTTTCGCAAAGCATGCAGGAAATGGAACAGGAAGACCTTGCCGAAGATGTGGAAACCATACGCCGTTTGCTGAAAAATATTGTAACTCTCTCTTTCAATCAGGAGGATTTGATAAAATCCTTAAACTTAACATTGATACAAGATGTTAAATATCAGAATATTATAAACAATCAGAACCGCATAAAATCAGATTTTTCCGCCATCGATGATTCTCTGCGGAAATTGGCAAAACGACAGATAAAGGTCGCCTCCATGATTTCGAAAAATGTTTCAACGGTGAACACCAACATAACCTCATCACTCAGGGATTTGCTTCGCATGAATCAGAGCTTCTACAAAAATAACAGAAACACAACTGCTTCAAAATCAATGCAATATACTGTTACGTCACTCAACAATCTCGCATTGCTTCTTGCCGAATCTCTGGATAACATGCAGGCACAGATGAGAAAGGACAACAGCCGGAAAAAGATGGGAAGCTGCAAGAAATCAGGTAGTTGCGATAAACCGTCGCAGGGCTCCTCGGGCAAGAAACCATCGCCAAAAACCATGAAACAGCTTCAAGATGCCTTGAACAAACAGATGGAAGCTTTGAAAAAGCAGATGGAAGGCAAAAATTCCAACAAAGGGCAAAAGCTTGGATCTCAATACAGTGAACAGTTTGCACGAATGGCTGCACAGCAGGAACAGATTCGCCGCATGATGCAGAAATTTGCTGAAGAATTGAAACAACAGTCGGGCGGAAAATCCGGAAAAGAACTTGATGATATATTGAATAAAATGGAACAAACTGAAACAGAACTTGTTAACAAGACAATTACAGGTCAGACCATCTTGCGGCAGCAACAAATCATGACACGTCTTCTGGAACACGAAAAAGCACAAATGCAGCGGGAAAAGGAAGAACGTCGCGAAAGTACCGAGGCCACCGAGTTCCAGCAGATTTCCAAACCCGATTTGGAAAAATATAACAAGTTGAAAAACAAGGAAATACAAATATTGCAAACTCCTCCCCCATCGTTTACCGATTATTACCGTCAGAAAGTGAACGAGTATTTTTATGGAACTAAATGATTGCCGGAAAACAAGAATAGTGATTTAAATTTGGTAAAACGCAAAAAAAATCGTATCTTTGCCATGTATTATATAAACATGTTGTTTTATGGAATCTGTTGTAATACAATCGGTTATTGAAAACATGACCAAGGTTGAAGCATTTATCGATGCTGTTTGTGCCGAGAATAACTGCAATAATTATTTCGGTACAATCTCTATGGCCGTGTTGCAGGCTGTTGAAAATGCAATTGTTCACGGCAATAATTCTAACCCCGGCAAAAAGGTTGTCGTTTCGTGTTCTCGAGTTAAAGGCGGTATAGCCTTCACTGTTGAAGATGAAGGTAAAGGCTTTGATTTTCAGAAATATAACGATTTTCCAATGGGCGAAGACGGCACCGGTATTTTTATGATGCGTACTTTGTCGGACTCCTGTACATTCACCAACGGTGGAAGAACAGTGTGCCTCGCTTTCCAAATTCAGGGCATTGAAAAATCTGAATACATTGAACGCGTGGCCACTCTTAAAAATTTCTATTCAGTAAAAAAAGTCAACGCTTGAAAAATAAATTAAAAATTCACACAAGCGAGCAACTTTCGGTTGGTCGCTTTTTCTTTTCTGAAAAATATTAATATGACATCTGTTTTTAGTAAAATATTAAAAATTTTAGGAATACTATTGGGACTTCTTGTCGGTATTCTGGCGACCTTGAATCTTGAAATAGATAACAAGGTTTTTTCGCTTATGCTTGCTGCCGGACTTACATGTCTCGGACTTTCGCTTTTTGAAGAAAAAAATCCTGACGAAAATCAGGATGATAACTCAAAATAATTTGAATTTATCCGATTAACTGACCGTATTATGTTTTTTATCGCAGGGAAATTGAGGAATAATACTTGAAAAACCATATAAATACTTGATTATCAATATTTTATATTAAAAATACTATATCAGGGGAAACGGTCTGAAAATCGATTTGGACAAAAAAACACGTTATGGCAATAAATTTTTCGAACAACGGTATAAAATTTTCTCTTAAGGAAAAGACAAGACTGAAAAACTGGATAAAAAAAGTTATTGAACTCCAAAATAAAAAAACGGGGGAGATAAGTTATCTTTTTTGCGACGATGAACATATTCTGGAGGTGAACCAGACTTACCTCAATCACGACACCTATACCGACATCATCACTTTTGACTATGTTGATGGTGATGTGATTTCCGGCGACATACTGATAAGTGTGGATAGGGTGGGGGAGAATGCTGAAAAATTCGGACTGCCTTTTGAACAGGAACTGCACAGAGTGATGATTCATGGCGTTTTGCATCTTTTGGGCAACAAGGACAAGACCGACTCTGAAGCAAAAAGCATGCGTGCCAAGGAAGATGATGCGCTGAATGTTTTTGAAGAAATATAAAATGTTTCACGTGGAACACAACCGGAAAACCTGTTGTAATAAAGATGTTCGGAAAATCTGAATAAAAATAGACGCTGAAAAATGGTTTGGAAAGAATATGAAATTGTAGTAGTAGGAGGGGGGCATGCAGGTGCCGAAGCGGCAGCCGTATCAGCCAACCTCGGTATGAAAACTTTGCTGGTAACTCAGAATCTGGACACCATCTGCCAGATGTCGTGTAACCCTGCAATGGGTGGCGTGGCCAAAGGTCAGATCGTTCGCGAAATTGACGCCCTCGGCGGATACTCGGGTATCGTTACCGATAATACCATGATTCAGTTCCGAATGCTCAACCTTTCCAAGGGTCCTGCCATGTGGAGTCCCCGTGCTCAAGCCGATAAAATACGTTTTTCGCAAACTTGGCGAAAAATCTTGGAAAACACGCCCAATCTCTCACTCTGGCAGGATGAAGTGGTGGCCATAAAAACCGAAAATAATCTGGCAACCGGAGTCGTTACCCGATTGGGTATCGAAATTCCAGCCAAAGCAGTAATCCTTACAAACGGAACTTTCCTGAACGGGAAAATTCATATAGGTGAAAATTCCTTTACCGGCGGACGAATTGGCGAATTTCCTGCACAAGGACTTTCCGACCAGTTGAAAAATCTCGGATTCGAAGTGGCCCGCCTCAAAACCGGAACTCCAGTGCGGGTTGACGGACGTACGATAGATTTTTCTGTCCTTGTCGAGCAGAAGGGTGATGAAAAAGCAGGAAAATTTTCCTTTACCGACACGCCTGAAATTAAACAGCAGCGTTCATGCTTCCTTGCTTATACAAATTTGCAGACTCATGATATCTTACGCACAGGTTTCGATAAATCTCCCATGTTTACGGGACGTATAAAAGGTGTCGGACCGAGGTACTGCCCTTCAATTGAGGATAAGATAGAACGTTTTGCCGGAAAGGACAAGCATCAGCTTTTCGTGGAGCCCGAAGGGTGGAACAGTAATTCGTATTACCTTAACGGTTTTTCGTCTTCTTTGCCACTCGAAGTCCAATTGCAGGCACTGCACTCGATTCGTGGCTTCGAAAACGCTGAAATATTCAAGCCGGGCTATGCCATTGAATACGATTACTTTCCACCAACGCAGCTCGCATACACCTTGGAGACCAAAAGCGTTGAAAATCTGTATTTTGCAGGTCAGATAAACGGAACTACCGGTTACGAGGAAGCAGCTTCGCAGGGTCTTGTGGCTGGTATCAACGCCGCCATGAAGATCAAAGGGAAACCTTCGTTTGTCATGAACCGGACACAATCATATATTGGAGTGCTGATTGACGACCTTGTCACAAAAGGTGTCGACGAACCGTACAGAATGTTTACTTCCCGTGCCGAATACCGTATTCTCTTGAGACAGGATAATGCTGACGTGCGTCTTACGCCTCTTTCGCACGAAATGGGTCTGGCTTCCGATGAACGTATGCGCAGGGTAGAACAGAAATTGAAAAATTCTTCTCTCCTCATGGATTGTGTAAAAAACACATCTGTGTTGCCTTCGGAAGTCAATGTCATGCTTGAAAACCACGAGACTCCTTCCATCGACCAGAAAGTGAAACTTTTGTCGTTGCTGTTGCGGCCACAGTTGCATATCGAAGATTTGATTTCCGTTTCAGAAAGTTTGAAAGCTACCTTAAATGAAATTCCTGAAGAGTTCAGGAAAGAAACTTTGGAATATGCCGAAGTGCTGCTGAAGTACCAGAACTATATCGACAAGGAGCAGGATATAGCCGGTAAGATTCTGAAGTATGAAAATCTTCCATTGCGCGATGATTTTGATTATTTCTCCTTGCTGTCGCTTTCGTACGAGGCTCGCGAAAAACTTACCAAGATGAAGCCGAAGACAATAGGGCAGGCCTCGCGTATAAGCGGGGTTTCTCCGGCCGACATTTCGGTCCTGATAATTTATCTTAATAGGTGAATTTTGCAGCGGAAAAGGCGGCTGTTTCACGTGGAACAATGTTTTTAAAGTTCATGGAATAAGATACTTATGTATTTTTGAATAAAAAAATCCAAGCAACCGAAGCTTGGATTTTTTTTGTTATGTTGCTGCGTTTTTTTTATTGGAAAAAACGATGTAAGTATCATGGAACAAGGTATTTGCTGAAAAAATACCGTTTATGGTGAATTTGCTGGCAAAATACCCTCAAAATTGCCTAAATATCATGGAACAAAGTGTTTAGTGTGTGTTCAGGATACCGAAATCGTCTCTAACAAGTTCTCTGTTGATGAGTATCTTTTTGGGTTCCATGCGTTCGCCCGAAATGTAATATTGGAACACAAACTCATCTCTGATTTGCGAAATGAAAGCTTCGCGTATGCGTGAACATTTTTCGTTGATGGAGTTTTTTGTAGAATCGGTAATACTGTCAATGCTTTCCTCGAGTTTTTGTATGTCGAAACGGTTCGACAGCCTGATGTAGAAATCCGTGAGTTCTTCCCTGTGGTCTGCAAGATCTTTAAGAAACAATCCGTTGGGGTAACGCAGGAACAGAAAATACACCGATTTTACGAGTGGTGTCATTTTTATTTCAATATCGTTGTAGTCGGAAAGGAAAATTCTGCCGTATTTTGTAATGTGTACCCTGCTGGGTTTGTTCTCTGCCGGCGATGCCAGCTTTTTGCAGAACGATTTTATAAGCAGCTCGTTCACCCCGAGTTCCCTCATTTTCGATATGCGTTCCCTTATTTCGTTTTCGAGTTTCATTACTTCATAGGGAAAATTTTGATCGGCGGAGTCTGTCTCTGTCAGTACTTCCAAAACATCATCTTTGAGTGTGGAATACCTGATTATATCTCCTTCGTCAATTGCCGAAAGTGTAATGCGGTTTGCTTGTAACGTTGGTTTGTCAGTACTTTCACTGAGGTCGGAATAAGAAACATTGTTTAAATCCGTGATGTATTTGCAACAGAAGTCGGCGGCGTTTTCTTGGCCAGACAGGTCAATGGTCGAAAAACCCTTGTCCCCTCCTACAATCAGGCAATGGATGTCTTTGGGAGCGTTTTCCCCGATTATGTTCCAATAGACTTCTTCGGCGGTGGGTTTCAGTTTTTCCCAATCGTTCAACTGCATTGGTGTGATGCGGGGTGCATTGTATAAGACGTGCGACGTGTCGAATTTCTCCAGAAATTCCGGAATATAGATGAACCTTTTTCCCCATTTCCCGAATGTTGAGGAAATTCTGTCGAGATTTTCCCTGATGTTTTCGTTTATTTTCCTGTCGAAAGAACTTTCAACATATATGTATTCGTCGCTCTTTGGTGTGAAGAATGAATTGAACCGCAGTGTTTCCATGATTTCAGTTTTTAATTGTAAGTGTTTTGGTGAAAAATTTTTGCAAAGATACTGAAAAAATCTTTTCCGTGAAAATTTATTTGCAAGCCTTGCAAAAGTCCATCACTGTTTTTTTTTGACTGTAATTTTGCAAAATGAAAAAAATGCAAATAGGTTGCACGAATGATATTTAATTTTGCAGAAACAAAACCCAAAATATATGCCAAGAGTAATGCATAGAAATTTTCGCTTTTTGCTGATAGACAGATGTTTGCGTGATGTGAACAGGAAATACCGCATCAACGATTTGGTTGAAATATGCAACATCGCCATGCAGGAAAACTACGGTGTCGGTATCAGCAAACGCACGGTGCAGTACGATTTGAACATACTGAAAAAAGCACCTTTTTCCATCGATTTGGACGAAGACCTGAAGAAACAGGGCATTTACCGTTACACTGACGTGAAATGTCTGCCGCTGTTTGCCTTGTTCAATGAAGATGACGGCGAATGTCGTAACAGGGCAGTGAACTCTGTGGTATGCATTCCGCAGTCGGTTATGCAGAAAGCCGAGGAGTTCTTCAGAAACAACAATATAGATGTGTTGTCTCCTATATGGTTGAGAAACAGGGTTTTGAATAAAAACAACTAATCTCTGATGCAGGTGAAGAAAGACTGCACCGGATTTGTGTAATTTTGCAGGAATTTTATGGGGAAGCCGAAAACCAAACAGAGTAGGCGTTTTTTTGAATAATTAAAGGTTGTGCCCGACACGTATTAGGGAATGAAAAATGAAAAAAATAGTCTTACCGTTTTTTACTATTTGCATTCTGTTTTTGGTTTCTTCATGTGCAAACGGTTTCCAGATTTGTAAAATGACAGCTGTTGGAAATAAATCTGCAGACGTGAACTCTATTGTCTTTGAAGATGATTACTGCAAGGTTTCCTACAATTTATGGGGCAATGGCGGTGATGCCGGATTCATGGTTGAGAACAAAAGCCAGCAATATATTTACATCAATCTTTCCGAGACTTTTTTCGTAAAAAATGGCAAGGTTTATGACTATTATTTGGGCAGGACATATACAAATGTTCAGAGTCAGAATTCGGAAACCACTCTTTCAAAATCGCTTTTCAGTTCCAGCTCTTCTACACCAGAACAGATGGTGGTTTGTATTCCTCCTCATACTTACCGTACATTTTCTGGTTATAAAATTTCTTCGGAAATCTATAGAGACTGCACGCTGTTGCGTAGTCTTACATCGAAAAAGGATGAGCGTACCGTTAATTTTTCATACGAAGAAAGTCCTGTCAAGATTAAAAATATCATCGGTTACTGTGTGGAAAAAAACGGTGAACTGCACCGTATAGAAACAGATTTCTATCTTTCACAAGTATCGAATCTTACAAAAGAAACTGTCATAGGATATGATTATGATGAGTTTTGTGGAGAAAAATCTTCTTCCAAAAACAAAAAATATTTCAAAGTTTATGATGCAGGTTCATTTTATCTCGACGATTTACCGTCAGTTACAACTTATCGTAAACATTGAATTTCACGGTTTGAATGCTATTGTGTGAAAATAATACTCTACACTGATGGCATTGTTTCACACGTTGATTTTGAAAATTAAAACAGTATTAACCCTCAAAAAACAGAAAATAATATGGAATTGTTAAGTAAAGTTACAGCAAAAGTCATTAAAATCGAACTGGACCACGAATTGTCTATAAGGATGAAGTCTCCTGTTGACGACGGTCCAGATTATTATCGTTTAACCTTGAACAGAAGCTACACCGATGAAAAGGAATGTCGCGTATATCATGAGGAGCTTCACGACCTTGAGTCACATCTTGCCGAAATAGGTGTGGATTGGGAAGATCTTGCTACCCTTACCCATGGTTCTAACAAGGATACGTATAAAATGCTTTTCAAGATTCTGTACAACAAATGGATCACCATCGGAAAATTCAGCGTGAAGGCCGGGGAAAGTTTCGAAAATTCAACCCCGTTTCGCAAAGACTGTGTTGTGTACAGAATCATTGGCGTTTCCAACTATTCCAGATATTACACGGATTGATTGCGTTGTTTAACAGAAATCTTATAAATTATGTGGTTTTGGATTATTTTAGGATTTGTCGTCATCGGTGCCATCATCGGTGCTTTTTCCGGTGAGGAAGGCGGCTGCCTGACCGGTGCCTTGGCGGGATTGTTCGAGGGCGGAAGTTGCATCGTACGGCTGCTCATCACAGCCGGTGTGGTCCTGCTGGCGATTGCACTGTTCAGAAGCTGCTTCTGACAGATTTTTGAATTATGATGAAAAATGACGGATTGGTTGTGGAAAACAGCCTTTCCGTTTTTTTTTGTGAAAACGTGTTTCAAATCCGCGTAAATATCTTGTAACATGATGTTTGTCCCCCAAAAACATGGCTGTAATACATCGCTTTTCTGACGGCTCGGAAATTTGTGAAAAAATATTTAAATAAAAGCGGTAACCATCATGTAACAAGATGTTTGACTTTGTTTCCCCGCCGCAGGCAACAGAAAAAAAACGTCCGAATGGATTTTTTTCGTATCTTTGCACGTTTCCGAAACCATGAACCTTACTCGTTTTTGAGGTTTAAAATTCATGGAATCAGAAGATTATGTATAAATCCGACAAACAGTAAAAGAGGAGATTTTTTGCAATGGGAATGTTTTACACACCTAAACCGCACAGGTTCGACTATCAGCCACGTTTCTACGACCCCAAGAAAGAGGAACTCGAAAAGGCCAGACGCCGTTATGCCGGTGCCAACGCTTCTGACGCCGTAAGCGACAAGGATTTGGAGTACTATAAAAGTGTCGTAGAGTCGTTCGATGCAGACGAAAAGAAAACGAAATCCCGTACAGGCATTTTCCATCGCAAGGAACTGCCCACATTCAACTACAAACCCCGTTTTTCCAGCAATCAGACCGACGCTGCCGCCGGAACGGTGCCGGAGGAACAGACCTATTCGAAAAAACTGAAATTCCGCAAGTCGTGGCTCGCAAAACGCAACTCCATGGATCTGGAACCGGTGCCTGCAAGCAAGGTTTTCCTGTACGCCATCGTGGTTTTCCTGCTTCTGCTTTGGATTTTTTTGTAGTCCTAAAGGTTTGATTTTTACACATTTGGCTTAATTTTTATAAAAATTGTCCTCAAAAAACAAAAAAAATTGTACCTTTGCAAAAATTTTCAGCAATGTATATTCAAGTACTAAAGTCTAAAATACACAGAGTTACAGTAACCGAAGCCGACCTCGACTACATCGGAAGCATCACCGTTGATGAAGCTTTGATGGAAGCCTCGGGAATTATTGAAAACGAGCGTGTGGACATCTACAATATCACCAACGGGGAGCGCTTCAGCACTTACGCCATAAAAGGAAAACGCAACTCCGGAGTCATTGGCATAAACGGTGCGGCAGCACATAAAGCCCACGTGGGCGATCTCATCATCATTGCTTCCTATGCCTCAATGGATTTCGAAGAAGCAAAGACTCATACCCCCACGGTTATATTCCCCGAAAACAACAGACTGCGGTAAAATACACTTTTCTGCATGAAAAAACGCCTGTTGGACATACTAAAATTCGTTCTCTTTGTCGGAATCGGCGTGTTTTTCATATACTGGTTCCTGCTGAAACTCGAGCCGGAACAGAAATCGGCAATATGGCAGTCGTTCAGAAACGCGGATTACCTCTGGGTGGCACTGGCCATGCTTGTCAGCATATTGAGCCACGTCGTCAGAGCCTTGCGCTGGAACATGCTCCTGCAGTCGTCGGGCTGTGAAACGAAAACAAACCACACTTTCGGCGCCGTCATGACAGCCTATCTGGCAAATCTCGCAGTTCCACGTCTGGGTGAAGTGCTCCGCTGCGGCGTGCTACGTACCGCCGACAACATACCGATGGAAAAATCTTTCGGTACAGTGGTTACCGAACGTGTCGTCGACGTGTTCGCCTTCCTGCTTACCATTCTGCTGGGCCTTCTGCTGGCTTTCAGCGAACTTAAGGACTGGCTCTACAACCAGCTCGCCTCAAAATTCGACACACTCCCCACCTTGGGTCTGCTGGCGGCAGTCGGAATTGTCCTGATAGTCCTGCTGGCCATGTTATACAGGATTTTCCGCGAAAGACTCCTGAAACATACCCTTTTCAGAAAACTCAACGACATGTTGCTCGGTTTCATCGATGGTTTGAAAAGTGTTTTCAGACTCAGAAAGCCATGGTTGTTCATTTTTTACAGTCTCGCCATATATTTCCTCTACCTCTTGGGCGGATACGTCGTTTTCATGGCACTCCCGCAAACGGCATCTCTGCCATTCATCGCGGCACTTATACTCTATATATTCGGTTCGGTCGGGATGATGGTCACCCCCGGAGGCATCGGACTCTATCCGGTTCTGGTATGGCAGGCACTCACCATTTTTGCCGTCTCTCAGGAAGCCGGACTGGCTTGCGGGTGGATTCTCTGGGGTTCACAGCAGCTTGTGGTCCTTGTGCTCGGAATGTTTTACCTTGTGAAATTTTCGTTGCTCAGGAAGAAAAAAAACACTTCTGAAGAAAAATCCCTCACCTGAATGTCTGCTGAAAACATACCCGAAAATTCCGAAAGCCAAAATATGCCGCCTATGGATTACAACGAATTTATAAAATCGAAGATACTTTCCGCCGACGAATTGCGGAAAAAACTCTCTGTCACACCCGAAAAGAAAGTGGCATTCACCAACGGTTGTTTCGACCTCGTTCATCAGGGACACATCGACTATTTGTCCAAAGCACGCAACATGGCCGACATTCTGGTAGTCGGACTTAATACCGATGCTTCGGTGCACAGGCTCAAAGGCAGCAAACGCCCCATTACCGACGAATACAGCAGGGCACTCATGCTTGCCTCGTTCGTTTTCGTGGATTTCGTCGTGTTGTTCGGTGAAGATACTCCTTACAACCTCATAAAAACGCTCCAACCCGATATCCTCATCAAGGGCAGCGACTACAAACCCGAGGATATTGTGGGCTACGACATTGTCAAAGCCAAGGGCGGTGAAGTCAGGACTCTGGATTTCCTGCCCGGATTTTCAACCTCGGCCATCGAGAAAAAAATATTGCAGGGCGGCTGATTCTTGTCCGACATGCTTCTGATTCTTCCCTTATCCGTCAATTCTGTTTGTTTCCCGCATTAAGTGTGATTCTTGAGAGAAAAAAAACTCGAAATATTTGCTCTTACCAAAAAAAATAGTTATCTTTGCAGTGTTTAGTGTACGACCCGTATGCCATGTTTTGTGGTGTAATGTTTTGTATAGTAAATGTTTATGGTGCTTTTAAACTAGTTCGAAGGTGCCTGAAAGTCGTGAAATATGCGTTAGTTCAGCAACAAATATGTTACTGACTGTGCCTTTGGCGTGCATTTTCGTGAAGAAAAAATGTAAATAAAAAGACACTTAAAAAAAACACACACAATGAATAATATTAAGAAGTTTCTTTATTTTGGCATCGTTCTATCGGTGTTTGCTTCGTGTGGAGTACCGAAAGATTTGATTTACATTGTTGATGCTCCCCGCGACGAGAAGATTGCAATCAACAACGATTACAAACAGAAAATACAAATTGACGATTTGTTGGGCATCACCGTTTCCAGCACCGTCATGGGAACCAACACATCCATGTACAACAAATTGGCACCCAATGGTTCCAAAAACAATTCGTCAACGGGCTACCTCGTTGATCAGGACGGTTATATCGTATTCCCGTATTTGGGCAAAATAAAGGTCGCCGGACTTACGCGCGAGGAACTCCGCGATACGTTGGAATTAAGATTGAAGGAAGGCAGTTACCTTGCAGAACCCTTGGTTGTCGTGAATCTGCTGAATTTCCGTTTCTATACACTCGGCGCCACCGGAAAAATGGCAATGAACAACACCATGATGTTACAGGGAGAACGCCTTACCATACTTCAAGCCATTTCAATGTGCGGAGACTTGGATATCGGAGGAAAACGCAAGAACGTTACAATAATCAGAGAGCAGAACGGCTACCGTGAAATAGGAACCATAGACCTTACGTCAAAGGATATCTTCAATTCACCATACTATTACGTGGCTCAAAACGATATCATTTATGTCGAACCCAACGACCGCATCAAACGTCAGGCATCGCTCGACCTGACCCCGCTTTCGGTCGTTTCCACGGTATTGGGCTTTGCAACTACGATATTGACACTCGTTTATGTAATCTTAAAATAAATCACTGCAATGGAAGAAAACATTAACACAACCGGCAGTCAGTCGTTTGCTGGAAATTTGGAAAAAGACAGTTCTTTTTCTGTAAAAGACTTCTTATTCATATTTTTGAACAATTGGTATTGGTTTCTGATATCTATTGTGATTTGTGTCGGTATCGCAATGTTCTCGTACAAGGTAAAACCGAGAATATATCAGCAGTCGGCACTTATACTGATACGTGACAGTATGCAGAGCAACACCGAAAGTGTATCTTCCTTTTTGGGCAAAGATAGAGGGCAAAGTCGGTCGTTTCGGCTCGACAACGAAATGTATGTGCTCCGTTCTTCAACCCTTATGGAAAATGTGGTGAGACGTTTGAATTTGCAGACATCGTACCGCTATACGTCGATGTTCAAAAAATACCTTTATTTCCATGATACGCCGATAACCGTCGACTTCTTCTCAAACAACAGCGACTATATCGATAATTTCTATTTTGAAATAAATGTTACACCCAAGTCTGAAAATGAATACAGGTTTTGTTTGGTTAACGATTGGGGTGAGTCCGATAAAAAAACTGCCAAGTTCGGCGATGTGGTTAAAATAAACAACAGTATATCTTTCACTGTGAACAAGACAGGCTTCTTTAGTAAAGAAAATCTAGGAAAGGAAATCATCGTAAACCGCGTGCCGGCCTTGAATAGGGCAAAAATGATACTCGGAGGATTTTCGGTTGGCTGTATCGACAACAAGACCGGTATTCTGAGACTTACCATGAATACCGAGAATCTTGAAATGTCGAAAGAAATACTTGATACTCTGATAGTGGTTTACAACGAAGATGCAAACAAGGACAAACAGCAGAAGACCCAACGTACCGAAGAATTTATCCTCGACCGTATAGATTTGATATACGGTGAGTTGGAAACCGTCGAATCGAGAATCGAGAATATACGCAGGTCCAATGACATACCTTATCTGGGTAACGCCTCGGATATTTATGTGGAACGAGGAAACAAATACAACGACGATGCCGCCGAATTGGAAACAGAACTCGGTGTGCTTAACTTCCTGAAAGCAAATCTGGAAGACCCTTCGAAACGCAACGACTTCCTCCCCTTGGTCAATGTGTCGAATTCGGCATTGCAACGGCTCATTGAAAAATATAACGAAGAAAAGCTGAAATATGACGAACTGGTCTCCATAAACGGAGAAAACAACCCCGAAACCAAACGCAGGGCTCATGCTTTGGAATCGTCTCGTTCCGGTATCATTTTTTCAATATCACAGTTGCTTCAATCAACAAGAATGCGTTTGCGTAACGCACGTTCTCAGGAAAGCATGGCAAAAACCCATGTCAATATAATTTCCTCTCAGGAAAGAGCCGTTACCGATGTCATGCGCCAGCAGAAAATAAAGGAATCCCTTTATCTGTACCTGCTCAACAAACGTGAGGAAATTGCCCTGTCGCTCGACATTTCGGAAGACGTGGCAAAAACCATTGAGGCAGCAAGCCAGTCGGCAAGAGTCTCCCCCGACAAAAACAAATACATGTCAATGGGTTTCGGCATAGGTTTTCTCATACCTTTCGTTATTCTGATTCTCATACACGTACTCGACGACCGTCTCAAATCCAAACTTGACGTTGGAAAGAACACAACGGTGCCCATTTTGTGCGAAATACCTTCGAAACAGAAAGAACAGCAAAATGACGAAATAGTGGTTTCCGAATCGGGTGTGGATTTGCTTACGGAAGCGTTCAGGATAATGTGTTCCAATACACAGTTCTTCCTTCGTTCCGACGACAAGAAAGTCATACAGTTCGTTTCTTCGGTACCGAAAGAAGGCAAGACCTATACCACGCTGAATTTTGCAATAACCATGGGGTATCTCGGAAAAAAGACCGTTCTTGTGGATTTGGACTGCAGGAAACGTTCTCTTTCGAAAATCATTGACAGACCCAACAAGAACGGAGTTATCAATTATCTTATTTCGCGCGAAAGCAATATCGATTCAATAATAAATCATAGTGTTTTTACACCAAATCTCGACTATATCGTGTGCGAAAAGATTGCTCCGAATGTTTCTCAACTCCTGCTTTCGGAAAAATATGACACATTCATCGAAGAACTCCGTTCCAGATACGATTATGTCATAATAGACTCCACACCGTCGCAGGTTGTTGCAGACCCGATAATTATAAACCGCAACACCGACCTTACCGTTTATGTAATGCGTATAAATGTGTTCAACAAACGGATGTTCCCCTTCATACAGACACTTTACGACCAGAAAAAACTCAACAACATGGCTATTGTGATAACTGATGTTCCGATACCCAAACACAGTTTCGGCTACAGCTACGGTTACGGTCACGGCTATGGTTACGGCTATGGTTACAGCTATGGTTATGGTTACGGAGACTCGGAAGGTGGAAAAAAATCGAAACACAGCAGAAAGAAAAATTAAATTATCACCTGTATGAAAGGTATTGTTTTAGCTGGAGGTTCGGGTACCAGATTGTATCCCATTACCAAAGGAGTGAGCAAACAGTTGCTCCCGATATACGATAAACCGATGGTTTATTATCCGATTTCGGCACTCATGCTTGCCGGAATCCGCGACATACTGATAATATCCACCCCACAGGATTTGCCGGGGTTCAAGCGTTTGCTTGGAGACGGCTCCGACTACGGTGTGAACTTTTCTTATGCCGAACAGCCTTCTCCCGACGGCTTGGCACAAGCTTTCATAATCGGAGAAGATTTTATAGGCAACGACGATGTGTGTCTTGTTCTCGGTGACAACATTTTTCAAGGCAACGGATTCTCCGAACTGCTTCAAAAAGCTGTCCTCAGTGTTGAACAGGAACGTAAGGCAACCGTATTCGGTTATTGGGTCGCCGACCCCGAACGCTATGGCGTTGCCGAGTTCGACAAAAACGGCAATTGTCTTTCTATTGAGGAAAAACCTCAGAATCCGAAAAGCAACTATGCCGTGGTTGGCCTTTATTTTTACCCGAACAAAGTTGTGGAGGTGGCAAAACACATAAAACCCTCTGCACGTGGTGAACTTGAAATAACCACCGTTAATCAGGAATTTTTGGACAGCAATGAACTTAAAGTAGAGGTTTTCGGCCGCGGTTTCGCATGGCTCGACACCGGAACTCACGATTCTCTAGCCGAAGCTTCGACATTCATTGAAGTGCTTGAAAAACGTCAGGGACTGAAAGTGGCATGTCTCGAAAGCATTGCGTTCGAAAAAGGATGGATTTCGGCGGAGCGTCTGAAGGAAATCGCAAAACCGATGATTAAAAACCAATATGGTCAGTACCTCATGCGTCTGGCCGAAAACGGACGGTAAAATGAATGTTCAGAAAACTGCTATTGATGGCGTATATATCATAGAACCAAGACTTTTTGGCGACAACAGGGGGTATTTCTTTGAGTCCTTCAACGAGAAGGAATTCAACGAGAAGGTGGGCTGCGTAAAATTCGTGCAGGACAATGAATCAAGGTCGTGCTACGGCGTTGTGAGAGGTTTGCATTACCAGAAACCGCCTTTTGCACAGAGCAAGCTGGTACGCGTGGTTAGCGGACGGGTGCTGGACGTTGCTGTTGATATACGAAAGGGGTCGCCCACGTTCGGACAGCATGTGGCTGTGGAACTGACCGCAGAAAATCACCTTCAGTTCTTTTTGCCGAAAGGAATGGCTCATGGGTTTTCCGTACTGAGCGAAGATGCTGTTTTCCAGTACAAATGCGACAGCTTTTACGCACCGCAGAGCGAAGGTGCCTTGGCTTGGGACGATCCTGATCTGAACATCAACTGGCGGATACCTGCCGATAAAGTCATACTTTCGGAAAAAGACAGACACCATCCCTTATTGAGAGATGTGGCTAAAAAAATAGAGTTTGTTTTCTAAGTATCATAGAATGAATATTTTAGTTACAGGTGCCAATGGACAGTTGGGTCGTTCGATACAGAAAATAAGTGCCGAACAGCCGCAATATGTGTTTTTCTTTACAGATGTTCCGGAATTGGATATAACTGATTATGAGCAGATTGATGCTTTCGTGAAGAAAAATTCCATAGAGGCTCTGGTAAACAGTGCCGCATATACTGCCGTTGATAAAGCTGAAACCGAAAAAGAACTGGCAGATAAGGTTAACCATCTTGGAGCCAAGGTGTTGGGTGAAGTGGCTCGGGACAACGGTATCCCTCTCGTGCATGTTTCCACTGATTATGTTTTCTGCGGCGAAGGGTGTCATCCGCTTAAAGAAACAGACCCGACAGATCCTTCGGGAGTTTACGGCTTGACAAAACTTCTTGGTGAAAAGGCTTTGGAATCAGTTGGTTGCGATGTTGCTATAATTCGAACAGCATGGCTTTATTCGGAGTTCGGAGGCAATTTTGTGAAAACAATGATGCGTCTTTCTGCCGAACGTGACGAGATAAACGTCGTTTACGATCAGGTGGGGTCTCCCACTTATGCGACTGATTTGGCACGGGCCATGATGGTGGTGTTGAACGCTGGCATCAGAGGTTTTAATCTCTACCACTTCTCCAATGAAGGTGTCATATCGTGGTACGATTTTACTAAGGCGATATTTGAGGAAACAGGTGCTAAAACCAAGGTAAATCCCATAGAATCAGACAAGTACCCTTCTCCTACAAAACGTCCTGCCTACAGTGTCCTCGCTAAGGACAAAATCAAGTCGGTGGGCGTGAAAGTACCCTATTGGAAAGACTCTCTGAAAGAATGTCTGAAATTTTTGAAATAAGACTCTTATGAAAAATATTTTGATAACCGGTGGTGCCGGATTTATTGGAAGCCACGTTGTTCGCCTGTTTGTGAACAAATATCCTGATTACAGGATAGTTAACCTCGATAAGCTTACCTATGCGGGCAATCTTGCGAATCTCAAGGATATTGAGAATAAGCCCAATTACACTTTTGTGAAAGCCGACATCTGTGACTTTGAACGGATTTTGGAGATTTTCAGACAATACGATATCGACGGCGTGATACATCTTGCCGCCGAAAGTCACGTGGACAGAAGCATAAAAGACCCGTTTACATTCGCACGTACCAACGTGATGGGAACCTTGAGTCTGTTGCAGGCAGCCAAGCTGACATGGGACGGCAACTGGGAAGGGAAACGTTTCTACCACATCTCCACCGATGAGGTTTACGGAGCGTTGGAACTTACGAAACCCGAAGGCGATGCTCCTTATGGCGATGTATTCTTCACAGAAGATACCAAGTATCAGCCACATTCACCTTATTCGGCCGCCAAGGCGAGCAGCGACCACTTCGTACGTGCCTATCACGACACTTACGGAATGCCTACCATTGTAACGAACTGTTCCAACAACTACGGTCCCTACCAGTTTCCGGAAAAACTGATACCATTGTTTATCAATAATATACGTCATGGAAAACCGCTTCCGGTTTACGGTAAGGGTGAAAACGTACGAGACTGGCTTTTCGTGGAAGATCATGCAAGGGCGATAGACATGATTTTCCATAAGGGAAAAATTGCCGATACGTACAACATCGGAGGTTTCAACGAATGGAAAAACATCGACCTCATAAAGGTCATAATAAAGACAGTGGACAAAATTCTGGGCAATCCGGAAGGTTATTCGGAAAAGTTAATAACTTACGTTACCGACCGTGCCGGACACGATTTGCGTTATGCCATAGACAGCACCAAACTTAAAAACGAACTTGGCTGGGAGCCGAGTCTTCAATTCGAAGAAGGTATAGAAAAAACCGTTCGCTGGTATCTTGAAAATCAGGATTGGATGGACAACATAACTTCCGGAGAATATGAAAAGTATTATGAAAGCATGTATGCGAACAGGTAGTGCGATGCTTTTCTCTAACTAACATGGAACAAGATATTTAAGTAATATGACTGCAAAGAAAATATGTGTAGTTGGTTTGGGTTATGTCGGTTTGCCGTTGGCACGGTTGTTCTCGACTAAATACCAGACCGTTGGCTTGGACATGAATCAGAGCCGTGTCGATGAACTCATGGTAGGACACGATTCTACCAACGAGGTTGACGACAAGCTGCTGTCAGAAGCCGTAAAGAACGGCTTTGTCTGTACCACCGACATCGGAATGGTGAAGGACTGCAATGTTTACATCGTTGCCGTGCCGACTCCAGTGGACGAAAACAACCGTCCCGACCTCGTCCCTCTGATTAAGGCAAGTCAAACAGTCGGGAAGGTTATTTCTAAAGGGGATATCGTGATATACGAATCCACCGTGTATCCGGGAGTTACCGAAGAGGTGTGTCTCCCGCAGGTGGAAAAGACATCCGGATTGGTGTTCAACAGGGATTTCTTTGCCGGTTATTCTCCGGAACGTATCAACCCTGGCGACAAAGAGCATACCGTTGAAAAAATACGCAAGGTGACTTCCGGCTCAACTCCCGAAGTGGCAGACATTGTGGACGGCCTTTACAATTCTGTTCTGGTGAACGGTACCCACAAGGCACCGTCAATAAAGGTTGCCGAAGCTTCGAAAATAATCGAAAACTCGCAGCGCGACGTCAATATCGCCTTCATGAACGAACTCGCCAAGATTTTCAACGCCATGGGTATCGATACGCATGACGTGATAGAAGCGGCTTCGAGCAAGTGGAACTTCATAAAAATGTCTCCGGGCCTTGTAGGAGGACACTGCATAAGTGTCGATCCTTATTACCTTATACAGAAGGCGCAGGTATATGGTGTCCTGCCGCGTATCATGTCAGCTTCACGCCGCCTCAACGACGGAATGGGTGCCTATGTGGCCAATCAGACCATAAAATGCATGAACAAAAAAGGCGCTCAGGTAAAAGATTCCCGGATTCTGATACTCGGATTCACGTTCAAGGAAAACTGTCCTGATATCAGAAACACTAAAATCGTGGACATATACCATACCCTGAAAGAGTACACCGAAAACATCACGATTTACGACCCATGGGCAAATGCCGGAGATGTCAAACGCGAATATGGTGTTGACGTGACCGCAGAAAAATCCGTATTGAAAGAAAATTATTACGATGCCGTGATTCTTGCCGTGGCTCACAAAGAGTTCAGGAATCTGAAAGTAAGGACTTTGGTAAAAGAAAACGGCGTCGTTTACGACGTGAAAGCAGTCTTGGACCACAATGATATCGATGCAAGACTTTAGTTTTACGGTGAATACTGCATAAGGAAACAAAAAATATAAAACACAAAAAATACAAAAAATGAAACAAGCGATAGCAATATTGACAGGCGGCGGTCCCGCACCGGGAATGAATACCGTGGTTGGGAGCGTATCAAAGGCTTTTCTTCGCGAAGATTTTCGGGTAATAGGCTTGCATGGCGGTTATTCGGCACTTTTCACCGAAACACCTCGTACGACTGAAATTGATTTCGTCCGCGCCGACGAAATTTTCAACCGTGGCGGATCAATGCTTAAAATGAGCCGTTTCAAACCTACCGACGAAGATTTTGAAAAGAATTTCAATCTCAAATTTTTTACAGACAACAACATTAAACTTCTCGTTACCGTGGGTGGCGACGACACTGCTTCGACAGCCAACAGAATTGCGAAATTCCTTGAATCGAAACACTATCCGATTTCAAACATACATGTCCCGAAAACGATAGACAACGATTTGCCGTTGCCGAATTCAAGTCCGACGTTCGGTTTCAATACGGCCAAGGCACAGGGTGCCGTTATCGGAAAAGCAGTCATGGAAGATGCGCGTACCAGCGAAAATTGGTTCCTTGTATGTGCCATGGGACGCTCGGCCGGACACCTTGCCTTCGGCATAGCTAGTGCCTGCCACTACCCGATGATAATAATACCGGAGTTTTTCAACAAAGCTACCATTACTATCGACAAGATAGTCAACTTGGTCATTTCCTGCATCCTGAAACGCAAGATAATGGGCATTGACTATGGTGCAATAATGGTTTCGGAAGGTGTATTCCATGCTCTCAGCGATGAAGAATTGGCCAAAACCAAAGTCAACTTCACTTACGACGCTCACGGACACCCTGAATTGGGAAAGGTTTCAAAGGCAAACATCTTCAACAACTTGCTTGAAGAGCGCGCCAAGGAACTCAAGCTGAAAGTCAAATCCCGTCCTGTGGAACTCGGATACGAAGTACGCTGTCAGGACCCGATAGCCTACGACCTCACATACTGTACCGAACTCGGTGTGGGTGTCAAGAAACTATTCAAACAGGGCTGTACAGGATGTATGGTTTATGCAGACCACAATGGAAATGTTTCCCCGCTTTTCCTGAAAGACATTCAGGACCCGAAAACAGGCAAGATTCCTCCCCGTCTGGTTGACATAAACAACGATGAGGTAATGTCGTACATTGACAGCATCATGGACTACATTACCCCCGCCGACTACGAAGCTGCGAAAAAGTATGTCGAAAATCCCGAAAGTTTCGACTTCAGAAAGATACTAAACTGGTAAAACACTCAGCATGTACTCCGTAACGGAGCTTGCGGAGTACGTGTTTTTCTGTGCAGAACGGGTTATAGAACATGGTTTGAACATGAAACCGAATTCGGGAACGGTTTTCTGCAGTTGGCAAACACGCTGGCGAAGTGATTCTTTTGAAATATAAAGCTTTGAAAACAAATTATAGATAATATAAAACAATGAAAAAGATTTTAGCTATAACAGCAATTTTACTCTGTATCTGCGGGGCATACGCCCAGAATCTCAGTCAGAGAGCCATTTCGGCACGAATGAAAGATTTCTCGCGTCCGGAATACATGGTGAAGGATATAAAATATTACACCGATACCATGACCGTGGTGTCGCTTTCGGAGTATGTCATTTATCCTTTGGGAAAATACAACAGAGTAGAAAGTTATGTGAACCGTTCAGGTATTGACTGGTACCGCGAAGTCGGATACCAACGTTTTTTCGATACCATGAACGTTTCGGTACACTCGCTCAAGCGCCTCGATGACAGTTTCATTGACGTGTTCATGGCCATCAATACCGAAAAGATGGAAATAGTGGGTGCCTACATTACCGACACTATCGTGAAACTGCAGAACGGCATAAAGGTCGGAATGAGCAAGGAAGACGTTTTCAAGGTTTTCTTTGAGAAAACGCCTCGTGCATACTTGGCAAACGTGAATGTCTTGCGGGTGGCATCCGGTGCGAACGAAATAGCTGAACTTTACATTTTTAAACGCAACAAGCTTAAGGCCATTGCTTTTGTAACCAAATACCGTTACTATTGATTTTTCCTACCATCTGATGTTGGAATGAAATTTCAGAAAGGTAAAACCGGCTTGTATTTCGGGTCATTCAACCCCGTGCACACCGGACATCTGATAATAGCCAATGCGGTGCTTGCCGAAACCGACATTGAAGATATCTGGTTCGTGCTTTCACCGCAGAATCCGCTGAAGGAACGCAAGTCCCTTCTTGCCGACCATCACCGGTTGCAGATACTCAAAGCAGCCATTGACGACAATCCGAGGTTTCATGCGTGCGATGTTGAGTTCTCCCTGCCTCGGCCGTCATACACCTCGCTCACTCTGGCACACCTGAGCGAAAAATATCCGCAAAAGCAGTTCTGTCTGATAATGGGTTCCGACAACCTGCTGACTTTTGACAAATGGCGTAATTACAAGTATATCATAGATAACTACGAGATTTTCGTGTATCCCCGTCCAGATTCCGGAAAAACGCCATGGGACAGTCATCCGAATGTGCATTACATCAGTTCACCGATGATGGAAATTTCATCGAGCTACATAAGAAACTGCATAAAGAACGGCAAATCCGTGCAATATCTTCTCAATGAACCGGCACGGAAATACATCGAAGAGATGAATTTTTACAAATAATGAAAGACAGCATATCTCCTTTTGTATTCGAATTTCTTGAAGAACTGAAATTCAACAATAACCGCGACTGGTTCATCGCCAACAAAAGCCGTTGGGACGCGGTGCGTGCCGATTTCCTTGATTTTGTAGACGGAATAATTCCGGAAATTTACGGCATGGACAAGACTGTGGGAATGCAATCTGCCAAAGATTGCATGTACCGCATTTACAGAGATATACGTTTTTCACCCGACAAAACACCATATAAGACACATCTCGCAGCCTACATAGCTTCGGGTGGAGTGAAGCAACACGGACGTCCGGGGTATTACATACACATTCAGGACGGGTGTTCGTCGATAGGCGGTGGCATTTTCATGCCTTCACCTGAACTTCTGTACGAGATACGCAGCGAAATTTTCTACAACACCAATGCCTTCAAGGCAATTATAGGCAATCCGAATTTCAGGAAATTTTATCCGGAACTTTGGAACATAGAATCCCTCAAGAAGGCACCGAAAGGTTTCCCTGCCGATTTCCCCGACATTGACCTTTTGAAATACAAACACTACGTTTCGTCTGCCGGTTTCAGCAACGAGACGGCAACATCGGCCGGATTCCACGATTTTATCATGGAACGCATAAAGGCCACTTACCCGCTGAACAAATTCATCATCGACGTGATGTACGGTTTACAAAGCAAATAACCCATGTCAGAGATAAAATCACACAAGCGTCCGCTTTTCGAGCTTTACACTTTTGAAGAAAAACAGAGGTTTTACGACAAAGTGACGGAGTTCTGCACCGAAAACCGTAAAAATCTTTTGGACAAGAATATAGAAAACCGTACCCGTCATCTCACGGTGGTATTGGAAGATATTTTCCAGTCGCAGAATGCGAGTGCAGTGCTGCGTACCTGCGACTGTTTCGGCATACAGGACGTCCATGTCATCGAAAACCGGTATGAATACCAGCTTAATCCGGATGTGGCGCTCGGTTCGTCCAAATGGGTCGATTATCACCGTTACAACCGCAAAGATGCCGACAACACCCGCATCGCTTTTGAAAAACTTCACGATAAGGGATACAAAATTATAGCCACGCTTCCGCACGAAAACGATATGATGCTTGCCGATCTGGACATAACACAACCGACAGCCCTCGTGTTCGGAACGGAGCTTACAGGGCTTTCGCAGACGGCCATCGACCTTGCCGACGGGTACGTAAAGATTCCCATGTACGGTTTCACCGAAAGTTTCAACATCTCGGTTTCGGCTGCACTGTCAACGTTTTATCTCACTGAAAAAATGCGGAAAACAGACGGCCTGAACTGGAGACTCACCGAAGAGGAAAAAATTGACATAAAACTGAACTGGGCACGGCAGTCTATTCGCGATGCCAATGATTTGATGAAGAAACTGGCTGCAGACATGAATCTGCCGGAAATATTGTTTTAATACAAAGAACTTACAAATACAACATAATATGAAAAATTTCGCCATAATAGGAGTCGGTGGATATATCGCTCCGCGTCATCTTAAAGCCATAAAGGATACGGGAAACAATCTCATCTCTGCTTATGACCGTTTCGACAGCGTGGGAATCATGGACAGTTATTTCCCCGATGCCGCGTTTTTTACCGAACAGGAACTTTTCGACCGTCACAACACGAAATTGCAACAGTCGGAAAACAGGTTGGATTTCGTGACAGTCTGCACACCGAACTATCTGCACGATGCACACACCCGTTACGGTTTGCGTCTGGGTTGCGATGTGATATGCGAGAAACCTCTGGTTTTGAATCCTTGGAACATCGATACATTGGAAGAACTTGAACAGGAAACCGGTCACAAGATATATACCATTCTGCAACTGCGTCTTCACGATTCCATCGTGGCCTTGAAGAAAAAAGTCGATGAAGGTCCGAAAGACAAGGTTTATGATGTTGATCTTACCTACATTACTTCGCGTGGAAAATGGTATTACACATCATGGAAGGGGGACGTGCACAAGAGCGGCGGTGTGGCCACCAATATAGGTGTGCATTTTTACGACATGCTCTCGTGGATTTTCGGCTCTGTGCAGGAAAACATGGTGCATGTGTCGAGTCACGACCGTGTAGCGGGATTTTTGAGATTGGAAAAGGCAAGAGTACGTTATTTCTTGAGCATCAATGAAGAACATCTTCCCGAAAATGCCGTTCAGGGCGAAAAACGCACATACCGGACCATAATGATTGACGGTGAAGAATTCGAATTCAGCAAGGGATTCACGGAACTTCACACCAAGAGCTACGAAAACATACTTGCTGGTAAGGGATTCGGCCCTGCCGATGTAAGAAACTGCATAAACATCGTGCATACCATACGCAATGCGACTCCCGTAGGGTTGAGGGGCGATTATCACCCACTCGCAAAATTCCCATTGACAAAACACCCTTTCGGCTGGTAGAATTTTTTTTGAAAATCTGTAAAAAATATAAAAACAATGAAAAAAACGATAGCTTCAATATTGTCTCTGACCTTTGTGATCTGTTTGCAGGCAAAAGTAGTGGATTTACCCACGGCAAAGAAAGTTGCGGAGAATTATTACAGCAGTTTCGTGGGGAAAAATAACATTGATGCCACAGCGGTTCTGGAATATTCCGACAAAGTCGCCTTGTCAGGCGACAAAGCCGCAACAACCTGTTTCTATGTGTTCAACATAGACAGGGGATTTGTGATAGTAAGTGCCGACGATAGGGTGACTCCCATTTTGGCATATTCCAACGAAGGCAATTTCGACGGACAGAACATCCCCGAAAATGTCGCTTTCTTCCTTGATGGATACAAGAGGGAAATAAGCTCGATACTTGCCATGGATGATGCCGACGTGAATCCTGATTGGGCACTGCTTGAAAACGGTGAAATGCCTCACGATAAGGACGCTACTGTTGTTGTGGGTCCGTTGCTGAAGACACAGTGGGCTCAGGAAAGGTATTACAACAGCCAATGTCCCGTTGATCAGGCCGGTCCTGCGGGCCATGCCTATGTGGGTTGTGGTGCCATAGTCATGGGACAGGTCATGCGTTATTGGAAATATCCGGTACATGGCACGGGACGTTCTTCCTACGTATGCAATCATGCAAGCTACGGCAACGGTTACGGCGATTATGGAACATTGTCGGCAAATTACGGCAACACCACATACGAATACGATAAAATGCCCAAGAAACTGACTTCCACGTCCACGCAGGAACAGATTGATGCCGTGGCTACACTGCTGTCGCATTGCGGCATATCCGTAAAAATGAACTACGGAAGTTTGGGAAGTTCGGTGAGCCCAGTAAATATAGTTTCGGCAATGAAAACTTATTTCGGTTATCCGAACACCGTAAGATACTTGGAAAGAAACAGTTATGGCAATACAGCATGGTTTTCGATGATAAAAGCCGAGTTGGACAGTCTTGCCCCGTTTTTCTATGGAGGTCAGAGCACTACACACGGTGGACACGTATGGGTTTGCGACGGTTATCGTGACGACAACTATTTCCACATGAATTGGGGCTGGGGCGGACAGTACGACGGCTATTTCGTGCTCAGTTCCCTCAGCAGATATGCTTTCAATTACAATCAGGCGATAATCATAGGCATACGCGGACCCCAACTGCCCGATCCGGAAGTTTCGATTTCCAATGCCGAAAATCAGGATTTCAGCATCTGTCCCAATCCTTCGAATGGCAGATCTTTTGTCAGATTCGGCACCAATCCTTCTTCGGTGAAGGTTTTTGACATGTGTGGAAAGGAAACGGGAGTTATACGCATGGACGGCAATGGGGCAACTCTGGATTTGACAGGCTGTCCTGCCGGAGTTTACATCGTACGCGCAACTTATAATGACAGAGTCCTGACAAAACGTATAGTAAAGAAATAAACGCAGATGGACCGAATACAGATGGTTGACCTCAAGGGTCAGTATTTGAAAATAAAGTCCGAAGTAGATTCGGCAATACAGGGTGTCATTGATTCCACGGCTTTCATAAACGGAGCTCCGGTCAGGGAATTTGCCGGCAATTTGGCCGCTTATCTTGGCGTAAAGCATGTGATACCATGCGGAAACGGCACCGATGCCTTGCAGATAGCCATGATGGCCTTGGGTATGAAACACGGTGATGAAGTTATTGTACCGGCTTTCACATACGTTGCTACAGCGGAGGTTCTGGGCTTGCTCGGACTCACGCCCGTAATGGTCGATGTCAATCCCGATACTTTCACCGTTGAACGGAAAAACATAGAAAACTCGATAACTTCGCGTACCAAAGCCATAGTTCCGGTACACCTGTTCGGGCAAAGCTGCGACATGGAACCCATACTTGACTTGGCCAAGAAATACAATCTGTATGTGATAGAGGATAACGCGCAGGCTATCGGAGCCGAATACACATTCAATGACGGGCACAAGGCGAAAACCGGCACCATGGGCACCATAGGTTGCACATCGTTTTTCCCATCGAAAAATCTCGGCTGTTACGGCGATGGCGGTGCGTTGTGTACCGATGACGACAGTATAGCCGAAAGAATCCGTATGATTGCGAATCACGGACAGAAGGTGAAGTACCACCACTCGGTGATAGGATGCAATTCAAGACTGGATACCATACAGGCCGCTGTTCTGAATGTAAAGCTTCCCCATCTCGACGAATACGGAAAAGCCCGTTACAGAGCAGCAAAATACTACACCGAAAACCTCAAAGGTTTGAAAGGCATTGAAACACCGTTCGAGGCCGCATATTCCACACACGTGTACCACCAGTATACGCTGAAAGTGTCCGACGGCAAGCGGGATGCATTGAAAAAACATCTTGAAGACCGCGGAATCCCTGCCATGATATATTATCCGTTGCCTCTTCAGGAACAGGAAGCATTCATGAACGTTGCCGTACAGGGTGAAGAACTCGGCAATGCCGGAAATCTTGCACGTTCGGTTCTCTCGTTGCCGATACATACCGAAATGACTGAGGAAATGCAGAATTTGATAATATCTGAAATACGTTCGTTTTTCGAATGACGCAGAAAATATTTTTTGTTTTGCAAAAAGTTTTTTCACATTCCGGTTACAAAGAATATTGAAATTCAACCCAAAAAGAGAAACTGTTGAAAACATTCTGGAATAAAAACAATCTGTTTGTCATTATAGCAGACACCGTGTTGGCATGTCTGCTGTGCCTGATGTTGTCGAAAATAACGGGCTATGGCATGTTCATAACAGTATTTGTGTGGATTTTTCTCAGTGTGCTTTTCAAAAAACTCAGTTTCTGGCGTTTCAAACACGTACGTCGTGGCGTAGCGACAATAGTATTCGTAAACATATTCATCACAGCTCTCATATATCTGCTGTTTTGGCTTTTAGCGAAAAAGTTTGATGCTGACTGGTCCGGAATAATAATCTCATACATCTTCATCACGCTGATGGAAATAATCCTGTTTTCGTTCTATCAGGTTATTTTCGTGAAAAAGGTGGAATATCTTCATGAGGAAATTCTTGAAGCCAAATATGAACAGATATCCATAGAAGAAGATACGCCGGAAAGTGTTCGCGGGGGCATTGACAAACTCATAGCTGCCATAAAGGAAGAATTTCCCTCGGATCCGAGCGGGTGGAAACAGAAAAACGACGGTAGATTCGGACGCAGTGTGGGGATACTCACGACACCGGGCATAGAAGAACTTGAGGAGCTGAAAAACGACGGGACTTTCAAGAACATACTCAATATAAGCACTTTCAATGCCATACGTCGAATAAACCTTTATTTCATCAAAGTCAACGAGATTTTGCCGCAAGGCGGTATTTTCGTGATTGGCGGTACGGTGAGCGATACCCGGAAACAGGAAATCAAGAAGGAGTATCCGAAATTCGTAGGCATGTTGGTTTATTTCTTTGATTTCTGCTGGAACAGAATGTGTCCCAAGATGAACATCATGAAGAAGGTTTATTTTGCTTTTACCAAAGGTCAGCACAGGGTGTTCCCACGTCCGGAAATAATGGGACGTTTGTACAGCTGCGGTTTTGAAATACTTTCGGAACAGATTATAGGCAACAGGTTTTTCGTGGTGGCCAGAAAGGCAAAAGTTCCAACAGATGACAAAAATCCATCGTATGGCCCGCTGATACGTCTGAGGAGAGTCGGTAAGGGTGGAAAACTCATAGGTGTGTATAAACTGCGCACGATGCACGCTTATTCGGAATACCTGCAACCGTACATTTATGCACACAACAAATTGCAGACCGGCGGTAAAATAGCCAACGACTACCGCGTTTCCACAGTAGGGAAGTTCTTGCGCCGCTGCTGGCTCGATGAATTGCCCATGTTTTTCAACTTGCTGTCCGGTGATCTCAAGCTTGTAGGCGTAAGACCGCTAAGCCAGCACTATTTCGGACTCTATACCCCCGAGATGCAGAAACTCAGAATAAAAGTGCGTCCGGGTTTGCTGCCTCCATTTTATGTGGATATGCCCGAGACATTGGAGGAGGTACAGGAAAGTGAAAGAAAATATATAGAACAGTATCTGGAACACCCGTTCCGTACCGACTGGAAGTATTTCTGGAAGATAGTCGGGAACATTGTTTTCAGACGCAAGCGTTCTGCTTGATTTTGGAAAATTCGGACAGGATGGCTTTCTGATTTTCCCGCTCCGCAATATTGATTTTATGAAAAAAGTGAAGATTACGGCCATGCGTAAGGTTTGGCATTCAGATCTTTCGGCAAAGTACGAGAATCCCATTTCCCATACATGTGATGTACAGGAGGGTCAGGTGTGGCTTTCGGAAAACGCCGAGAAACCGGAAGGATTCTGCGACAGTGCATGGCAGTCGTTGTTGCCTTTCGTGATGACACTGGCTCACGGTGGACAGGATTTTTACGGCGGATGGATGAAAAATACGGCATCTGCGATGATTTCCTGCAACGACGGGTTCCGTCCGGTAAGTTTTTATTTGGAAGTAACGGATTAAGACATACAAGATAATGGAAAAAGAACAACAGGAACAAGATTTTACGACAGTCATAAAGCCCAAAAACAAGCTTTTTGAGGTGAATCTGAAAGAAATATGGGACTACCGTGATTTGCTTACGCTGTTTGTAAGACGCGACATTACAACCAGTTACAAGCAGACGATTTTGGGTCCGCTGTGGTGGATAATACAGCCGGTATTCACTGTAGTGATGTATATGGTGGTGTTTGGCGGCATTGCCGGCATTCCTACCGACGGTGTTCCGCAACCTTTGTTTTATCTGGGTGGTGTGTGCATGTGGCAGTATTTTGCCGACTGTCTGAACAAAACCTCTAACACATTTGTATCCAATGCCGGAATTTTCGGCAAAGTTTATTTCCCGCGTCTCATAGTTCCCATTGAAAATGTGGTGAGCAATCTGGTGCGTTTCGGCATACAGTTGGCATTGTTCGTAGCGGTTTACATTTGTTATGCGTTTGTCGGGACGGGTGCCTGCCCCAATTGGTATGCTCTCCTGTTCCCCGTTCTGGTTGTGATGATAGCCGGTCTGGCATTGGGTTTCGGTATACTCATCTCTTCCATGACCACCAAGTACCGCGACCTGCAGGTACTGTTCGGCTTCATTGTATCGCTTTGGATGTACGCGACACCTATTGTTTACCCGCTCAGTCAGGTGAAAGGCAAGATAGTGGCAGGTTTCGACCTGTACAGCATAATGTGCATAAATCCGGTTACACCCATCATCGAAACATTCAAATACGGAGCACTTGGTGCAGGTGAATTCATAGGCTGGGGCTGGATGGCGTACAGCATGGGATTTGCTGTTGTGCTGCTTGCTTTGGGCATAGTGGTTTTCAACCGGGTACAGAAGAGTTTCATGGATACCGTGTGATTTTCCATCCTGTTCTTTTGGAAAAAAGGGTTTGCAAAAAATTCACAGAAGCGGATTACCATTCACCGGCAGGAAACATTGTACTTGCTTTTGACGGTGAAGTGCTGGCAGGGCTGCGGTTTGACGACCGGAAACCTTCGCGTTCAGAATGTCGCGGGTCCGGCATGCTGAAAGTTGTAATGGATTGGCTTGATGACTATTTCTGCGGTAAGGCACCGGGAGTGGAAAATATAAAATACAGACTTACAGGGACATCTTTCCAGCAGACGGTGTGGGAAGAACTTGCGAAAATCCCGTACGGAAGCACTGCAACTTACGGAGATATTGCCCGAAGCACTGCTGTAAGAATGGGTTGCAGGCAAATGTCGGCACAGGCTGTTGGAAATGCATTGGCGAAAAATCCCATTGCCATAATAGTGCCCTGTCACAGGGTGGCAGGAGCCGACGGCAGTTTGAGAGGTTACGCATGGGGATTGGACAAGAAGAAATTCCTGCTCGACTTGGAAAGAAAATGAACCAAAAATACAATTGAAATGCGCAAGACAGCATTATTATTACTTTGTGTAATTCTGTTCGGCTGCAAGGGCAACCATGCACCGGCCGGAGAGGAGACGGAAAATTCCGCTGCGACGGTTGCAGAAGGCACGAAATACGGATTTGTCAGCATATCGGAGGTGATTCCCGATGTGATTCTCGAAATACGCTACCATTCGACCTACAATTTTGTCGGTACCCGTGTTGACGGATACGACGAGCCTGTTGCACTGATTACACGGCAGGCTGCTGATTCACTGAAGGTGGTGAGCGATGAACTGAAAGAAAAGGGCTACCGTCTGAAGATTTTCGACGCCTATCGTCCGCAGCGTGCTGTCGACCACTTTGTGCGTTGGGCGAAAGATGTGAACGATACCGCAATGAAACCTTACTTCTATCCGGAACTTACCAAGGACAGGCTTTTCCCCGAGGATTACATCTGTCTGAAATCGGGGCACACACGCGGTTCTACCGTTGACCTCACGCTTTTTGACATGGTAGAGGAACGAGAGGTGGATATGGGAGGAACTTTCGACTATTTCGGAGAACTTTCGCACCCCGACTGCAGGAACGTTACTGCCGGACAGTACGATATGCGGATGCTGCTGAGAGAAACGATGATGAAACACGGTTTCCGTCCTTTCGACAGCGAATGGTGGCACTTTACACTCGACAATGAGTCCTATCCCGACACTTATTTCAACTTTCCGATACGTCTGGAACAGGTGCGGCAGGATTAACATCGTATAAAAAACACTCACAATACAAGTTTGTATGAGCACAGCAATAGAATTTGAAAACATTTCGAAACAGTACCGGCTCGGACTGGTTTCCACAGGTACTTTCCATAAAGATTTCCAGCGGTGGTGGACTATGAACATTCTCCGCAAGGAGGATCCGTATCTTAAAATCGGTGAAACCAACGACCGTGCTTCCAAGGGCTTGAGCGAGTTCGTATGGGCGCTGAAGGACATTGATTTCAAGGTGGAACAGGGCGACGTAGTAGGAATCATCGGCAAGAACGGCGCCGGAAAAAGCACCCTTCTGAAACTGCTTTCGAAGGTTACCGGTCCCACGACGGGAACCATAAGGGCACGCGGTCGTATAGGCTCGTTACTTGAAGTGGGGACGGGGTTTCACCCCGAGATGACGGGCAGGGAGAACATATACCTCAACGGTGCCATTTTGGGCATGACCAAACAGGAAATAAAACGCAAGCTTGACGAGATTGTGGATTTCTCCGGTTGCGAGCGTTATATCGATACGCCTGTGAAGCGTTATTCTTCGGGTATGATGGTGCGTTTGGGATTTGCCGTTGCCGCTCACTTGGATCCAGAAATCCTTGTGGTGGATGAGGTGCTCGCTGTTGGTGATACCGAATTTCAAAAAAAAGCCATCGGCAAGATGCAGGATGTGAGCAAGGGCGAAGGTAGGACGGTTCTGTTTGTGAGTCATAATATGACAAGTGTGAAGGCCTTGTGCAACCGCTGTGTGATACTAAAAAATGGAATGTTGGTTGATGACGGTGATGTTGACACTATAGTAACACACTACTTGCGAGGCGACAATGACATTGACAATTATAAAATTTGGGATGAACCTAAGATTAAAAGAAATGGTTTTGAATTGCTTGAAATCGGAATTCGAAGAAAAGATGGCAATTAT
>JAZRZP010000039.1:0-18127 GCA_045601425.1 Bacteroidales bacterium | reverse complement strand
AGCACATATGCGCAGTGAGACGCTCCTTAGACAGTCTGACGAGGTCAAGGAATATGTTTACGGAGAACTCATGAACATACCCGGGCTGAGGCTGTTCGGAATACCCCGTGTCATGGGTGAAAAGATCGGGTTGTTCTCCTTTGTCGTCGAAGGAGCCCATCACGAAGACATGGCTCTTATCCTTGACAAGATGGGAGTAGCCGTCAGGTCGGGCCAGATGTGTGCCGAGCCGCTGATGGACCGCTACGGTGTTACAGGAATGCTCCGCGCTTCGTTCGCTCCGTACAATACGATGGAAGAAGCTGAATATTTTATCAAGTCGCTTCTAAAGGCGATAGAAATGTTGAAGTAAGATGAATACATTGTCAGAAGCCCAGCAGGCCGTGATCGATGATTTTTCAATGTATGACGAGTGGCTGGACAAATATGAATATCTCATAGAGTTAGGAAAGAATCTTCCAGTGTTCCACGAGGAACTAAAGACTGAAGATAGACTTATAAAAGGCTGTCAGTCAAGGGTTTGGCTTAATAGCGAACTCAAGGAAGGCAGGATTTTCCTTTCTGCGGACAGTGATGCAATCATCACCAAGGGCATCATTTCACTGCTCGTTGGGGTGTATTCCGGAAGGACTCCCGCAGAGATTGCGGCGGATGATTTCTCATTCGTTGAGAAGCTCGGTCTGAAGGAAAACCTGTCCCCTACCCGCGCAAACGGTCTGGTATCTATGATCGCAACAATCAAAAGAATCGCTGAAGAGAATATCTGATGGAAAACGATATACTGACACCCGAAGACGTCAAGGAACTCGCTCCGCTCTACGAAGACGTCATCCTTGCAATCAAGCAGGTCTATGACCCGGAGATCCCGGTCAACATATATGACCTCGGACTTATTTACGACATCACTGTCACGGACGACTTCGTCATAAAAGTCCTCATGACGCTCACCGCCCCCAACTGCCCCGAAGCCGACATGCTGCCTATTGAAATACGCAGCCGCCTGCTCGCCATTGAAGGCGTGAACAACGCTGACGTGGAAATTACTTTCAACCCGCCTTGGGATATGGACAAAATGAGCGAGGCTGCCAAACTTGAACTTAATCTTTTTTGACGTGATGTGCCATGAGTAAATGCAGAGCTTTTATCGTTGCCGTTGCCGTGTCGGTCATTTGTCTCGGCTCTTTCGCGCAAAACAGTCCCATATCCGTGAAATGCAGTTCTTTTGAAAAAATTGAACTTTCACTTGAGACAGGACCTCTGAATGTGTACGAAATACAATCGGGGAACGGCATCTTTTCTCAAATTGCCGTCGAGGGCTTCCTGCTCTCGACCGAAGTCGGAAAACCACGGCTGCCAGTGCTTGTTGAAACTCTGGAAATACCGTTGTGCGAAAGCGTTGAAGTGAAAGTTATATCGCAGAAATGGTCAACTTTTTCTGCAACGGAACTTGGTTTGAACCACAGGCTTTTTCCGGCTCAGCCGGAGTACCCGAAATCCAGTGGCGACGAGCACGAATTTGTCATAAACGATGAGGTTTATCTTTCGAACACCTTCTATGCCAGAGAGTTGGCAAGTGTCGAAAAAATCGGCGTGGCACGGAACAAAAATGTGGCCAATCTGTTTTTCTCACCGGTCGCATATAACCCCGTCACGGGAGAGATACGGGTATGCACCTCGGCCGAAGTGTCACTGACTTTTGTAAATGCCGATGAAAACGGAACCCGTAGGATGAAACGTCTGCACGGCTCGCCAATGTTCTGCGGTATGCCCACAGTAAATGCCTTGCCGGAAAGCGGAGAAAAAAGTGAATATTCTTCAGCACCCGTGCGCATGCTCATCGTGGCACACCATTCCTTCCGCGGACAGCTCGATTCTCTGGTGAACTGGAAAAAACGCAAGGGCTTTATTACCGATATCGTTTACACCAATGACCCAAGCATCGGTATAACAACTCAAGGAATAGCTTCCTACCTTGAAAGTCAGTATGTGAATGCAACCACGGAAAATCCGGCCCCGACTTTCGTGCTTCTTGTCGGTGACGTGGAGCAGGTACCTGCCTTCAACAGCGGGCTTAACGGCAAGGACCATGTTACGGATTTGTATTACTTTACGTGGACTTCGGGCGATAACCTGCCTGACTGCCACTACGGACGATTTTCGGCTCAGACCATTGACCAGCTTGTCTCGCAAGTTGAAAAAACTCTCATGTACGAAAACTACGGAATGAGAACACCTTTCTACTTGGACAAAGCCGTGCTCGTTTCCGGTATCGACGGTGGACGCAATGGCGACAATGCCTATCAGTATGCGGATCCGGCCATGAGATATATTGAAGATAATTATGTGAATGCATCGAATCACTATGCAACCGTGAATTCTTATTACAATGAAGATGGAACAAATTCCACATCGGATGTGTCGGGTGATATAATGTTGAAACTCAGTGCCGGATTCAGCATTGCAAACTATTCCGCACACTGCAGCCCTGAAGGATGGTCCAATCCGGCGATAAGAGTCTCAATGCTCAGTTCCATGAACAATGCACAAAGGTTCGGTATTATGATAGGAAACTGCTGTGAATCCAATAGATTCAATGAGTATGAATGCTTTGGTGAAGCAGTATTGCGTCTCGGCAATTACCGCGGTGCAGTAGGGTATATAGGCGCTTCAAATGTAACCTATTGGGTAGCTGATTTCTATTGGTCGGTAGGAGCAAAGAGTGGCACCTATTACAATTATCACACAGGAGTCGTTATTTCGCCACCTTACAACGCATCCCGTCTCGGTATGTACGATTGTCTGTTCCATCTCAACAACGAGGCTTTTTCCAAATGGTACACCACCTCCGGCGGTATGATTTTCTCCGGGAACAGTGCAGTCCAGAATTCCACCGAAAGAACGGACATAAAAAACTATTACTGGGAAGTATACCATCTTATGGGCGACCCGTCTGTAATCCCGTGGCTGCATTCCGCTTCTAATATGACGGTTACGGCAAATACATCGCTCGAAACAGGTGCTACGTCGCTTGCCGTTACTGCGGTACCCTATGCCTACATCGCCCTTACCGACAGCAATCTGAACCTTGTGGCAGCTACAGTGGCAAACTCCTCGGGAAACGCCACATTACGCTTCTCTGCTCTGGAAAGGGGCAATTACGAACTTGCCGCTACCGCTCAGAATTACAAGATAAATTTCACGGGAATCAGTGTGCGTAATCCGGAAGAATATGATGGTATGAATTTGGCCGGTAATTTCAGTGTGAGAACCTTCCCGAATCCTGCATCAAACGCACTTTTTGTGGAAGCTCCCGACATATCGGAGGTTTCTCTCACCGACATGCTCGGAAACCAGCGGCTTTCCACCGGTATGACTGATGGAAACCGTGTAGCAATCTCATTGGAGAAATGTCCGGCAGGACTCTATGTCGTCGGTGTCACAAATCAGAAAGGAGAAAGGGCATACCGTAAAATAGTGATAAAAAAATAAAATCATGAATAAACTCAGAGTCTTGATATTCAGTGCGATGCTTTTTGTAGGGGATCTCGTTTCCGCACAGCAGCAACCCGATTCGGCCGCGATGATAATCGACAATTATCTCGCAAAAATGAACTTCGACAACCTCAATTGGCAGACCGTTGAAGCAGAATCGCTGATTACCAATTCTTTGACACCGGGAGATACGCTCGTCCTCACGCGAAAATTCTACTTCCCGCAATATTCGTATGTCGTGCTTTCCTATCGTGGCAGAATTCTGGACGGACTTTTCAGCGACGGCACGACTTTTCTCGCCTACGACACCACCGAAAACGCATGGATTGTAAGCTCTCAGTCCCGCTACGAAGAAAAACTTGCCGGCTACGACATGCGGGGACCGCTGTTCAACTGGAAAAACCGCAATGTGAAACTGCAGTACCGTGGCATAAGCATTCTGGAAGGCAACGAGGTTTACCAGATTTTTGTCGATGATCCGCAGCGGGACTACCGCAACTACCTTTTTGAACGCTCTTCCGGAAATCTCTTTCTCATAGTCGAACGTCAGTCGGAACGCAAAAAGGTGCGGTCGGTCGATTGGCGTGCCATACACGAATACACTCCCGTCGGAGATTTTATCTTCCCAACACTCGAAAGCTACCAGAGCGACGGTTCCATCACCGTCATTGCCACAAAGGTGAATATTTCTCAGTTCAACGACAATCAGTTCAAAAAACCGTAGACATGGATATCTTTGACATTTCTGACGAATATTTCATGGACATGGCCATGAAAGAAGCCCGTGCCGCCTTCGATGAAGACGAAATCCCTGTGGGAGCGGTGATTGCCTGCGGAGACAAGGTGATTGCCAAAGCTCACAACAGCACCGAGCAGCTCCACGATGCCACGGCTCATGCGGAAATGCTCGCCATAACTTCGGCGACAGGCGTTGTTGGAGGCAAGTATCTGAACAACTGTACGTTATATGTTACCCTCGAACCATGTGTCATGTGTGCCGGAGCTCTGGCTTGGACTCAGATCGGACGGATAGTATTCGGCGCTTCCGACCCCAAACGCGGATATTCCCGCCTTTCAGAGAATATCCTTCACCCGAAAACCTCCGTCGCAGCAGGCTTGAAATCCGATGCTTCGGAACTTCTCTTGAAACAATTTTTTGAAAAGAAACGTAAACCATAAAGCATTTTTTTAATAGAACAATATGAAACCGACTTTATTAGTATTGGCAGCAGGAATGGGCTCCCGTTACGGAGGACTGAAGCAGCTCGACGGAGTAGGCCCCAACGGGGAGACAATCATGGATTATTCCATAAAAGACGCTATCTGCACCGGATTCGGCAAGGTGGTATTCGTCATCCGTCACAGCTTCGAAAGCGAATTCAGGAAAATATTCACTCCCGAACGGTTCGGCAATCAGATAGAGATGAAATATGTCTTTCAGGAACTTGACAAACTCCCCGAAGGGTTCAAAGTCCCCGAAGGCCGCGAAAAACCTTGGGGTACCAACCATGCCATACTCATGGCAAAGGATGTCATCGGAGAACCTTTTGCCATCATCAACGCCGACGATTTTTACGGTCAGGATGCCTTCCGTGTGATTGCAGAACATCTCAAAACTCTTGAAAATTCCCGCGGAAAATACTGCATGGTGGGCTATCAGCTCAAGAACACCCTTTCGGAAAACGGCTCAGTATCACGCGGTGTCTGCAATCTCGACGGTGACGGCAATCTCGTCTCCATGACCGAAAGGACTTCCATATCGCGTACCGCAGACGGTATCGCCTACAAGGATGCCGACGGAAACGACAACCCGCTCCCCGAAGACGCCATTGTGTCAATGAACCTCTTCGGATTCACTCCCGATTACTTTGCCGAATCGGAAAAGCTTTTCGTCGAATTCCTCAGAAAATCCGGCAACGAACTGAAATCCGAATACTATATACCCTTCGCGGTAAACACCTTCATCAACAGCGGTTACGCAACCATGAAGGTTCTGAAGACTTCGGCACAATGGTTCGGCGTTACCTACAAGGAAGACCGTCCGATGGTAGTCGCACGTCTCGGGGAACTTCACCAGAAAGGCGTTTATTGATATGGGGTGGCTTGGTAAACTTTTCAATTTCAGCAAATCAACCGATAAACTTCCGGATCCGATGAAATATCTTGTTGTTGGTTTAGGCAACGTGGGCAGCGAATACGAAGGCACGCGGCACAATGCGGGTTTCATGGTGGTCGACAGACTCGCAAAAGACAACGGCTGCTCTTTCTCTCTCGACCGTCATGCCTATCGTGCCGAAATGAAGTACAAGGGCAGAACGCTCGTCCTGCTGAAGCCCACCACCTACATGAACCTCAGCGGAAAAGCCGTTAAATACTGGCTTTCGGCAGAAAAGGTGCAGAAGGGAAATCTTCTCGTCATAGTCGACGACCTCGCACTGCCGGCAGGTACGCTACGCCTCAAGGCCAAGGGCAGCGCCGGAGGACACAATGGACTGACAAACATTGAGGAAATGATCGGAACGCAGGATTACGCACGCCTCAGGGTGGGCATAGGCGACAATTTCCCTCGCGGACGCCAAATCGATTACGTCCTCGGTCAATTCCCTCCCGAAGAACTCTCTCTCATTGAGGAAAAATGCGACACCGCCTGCGAAATCATCAAGTCCTTCGCCACGCTCGGTGTGGAACGCACAATGAATCTGTTCAACAAAAAATAACCCTCGCAGCGATGAATCTGGTTATAGACAGCGGAAACACAAGAATCAAATTCGCACTATTCGACAATGACAGAATCGTAGACTCCGGTGTCGCCGACAGCAAATGCTTTTTTGAAGAACTTTTCAGCTTTTTCCCCATCGACAATGTTCTGATTTCCAATGTAGGGAAAGACTTTGACATACTTGACATCGTACCGGAAGACGTGCGTGTGTTGGAACTTTCGTCAGAATTGCCCCTGCCGGTAAAGATAGACTATGAAACTCCCGAAACGCTCGGCCCCGATAGGATTGCCGCCGCAGTGGGAGCGACAGCTGTTTTTCCTCGGCAGAATTGTCTCGTCATCGATGTCGGTACATGCATAACCGTAGATTTCATCGACAGCAATTCTGTTTACCATGGCGGAGCTATTTTGCCCGGACTGGCAATGAAATTTAATGCCCTGCATACTTTTACGGAAAAACTTCCGTTATTAAAGGTTGCGAATGCCGGTTTTCAGCCACAGCTGATTGGCAAAAGCACTGCACAGTCAATACTTTCAGGCGTCGTAAACGGAACAGTGCTTGAACTCGACGGTTTTGTAAACCGGTACAGAGTAAGATTCGACGGCTTGAAGGTACTCATAACTGGAGGCGATTCAGATTTCCTAGAAAAACAACTGGGTTTTGACCACGTGCAAGATGCAGAACTGGCAATCGCGGGATTAAACGAAATACTGAAATACAATGAGAAAAGCGTTTAAAATATTATCAATGCTATTGCTGACTTCCCTGTCGGGAAGTATCCTTGCACAGAACGGCATCAACTCGCCATACTCTCAGTTCGGAATAGGCGAAATGAAAGGTTCTTTCCTGAATTCATACACCAATTCAATGGGAGGACTTTCATATACCGTTAGAAACAATTTCATGATCAATACCGGCAATCCGGCTTCCTATACTGCCATCGACACTAATTCCTTCGTATTCGACATCGGTCTGGAGTTCGATTTCTCGCAACTTTCCAACAATGGTCAGACTCTTTTTGATGCCGACGGCGGACTTTCCCACCTCACTTTCGGATTCCCGATATTCCGCTGGTGGAAGACAAGCATCGGTCTCATACCTTGGAGCGACGTAAGCTACAAGTCATCAATAGATAATCCGGACACTCTGCTCGGCACCGCCCGAACCATATTTGACGGCAACGGTGGCGTGAACAAGATTTACTGGGGCAATGCCTTCGCGATAACGCAAAATCTCTCGTTCGGGTTCAACACGAACTTCCTTTTCGGAAACATAACGCGTGCCATAACTTACGAATTCCCCGACTCGGCGTATGTTATGAACTCAATGAAGATAAAGGAAACCTCAGTCAGGAACGTTTCTGTCGATCTCGGTTTGCAATACACACTTTCACCGAACGACAGGCAAACATGGATTTTCGGCCTCACGGCCTCTCTGCCTTTCAAACTGAATGTCGAAGACCACTCCACACAGTACACGTTCCTCAATTACGGAACGACACAATACGTACGAGATACGGTATTCCCCATCGGTACAGAAACAGGGGAGTATGCCAGTACTTTGGAACTTCCTCTGTCGATAGGCTTCGGCATAGCTTTTGTTCAGAATGACAAATGGATGGTAGGAGCGGATTTCACATACTCCGGATGGAATGGTGCCAAGTACACCGAAGATGAAAATATCTTCCTTTTCGGAAATTGGGACGATAAGGCCATAAAATATGTGCCGAACTACAGGGTTGCACTCGGCTTTGAAAAACGCAGCGACCGCACGTCCTCGAAATACTACCAGCGGATGTCGTACCGTGCCGGCGTTCACTGCGAAATCGGAAAAACAGAATTTCTCGGGCAGCGTATCGACGACTACGGAGTGCATTGCGGTCTGTCGTTCCCTGTACGCAAACTGAAATCGTTTGTAAATCTTAATTTCCAGTACGGAAGTTACGGAAAGTCGGATGTACTGTGCAAGAAATATGCACAGATAGGTATATCGCTCTCTACCAGCGACACATGGTTCAAGAAACGCAAATATGAATAATAAACACTAATAATAAAATGAAAAAAATAGCAATATTGGGCATTGCCCTCATTACACTGCTGACACTTTCAGCAAATGCACAAAAATTCGGAAAAACCCCTGAAGACAGTCTGAAATGCATCGAAAACGTTTCTCTTTACACCGAATTCTACAAGCAGAACAACTTTGACGATGCTTATACTCCATGGAAGGAAGCCGTAACATATTGTCCAGCTTACAGCAAGAATCTCTACATTCACGGTGCTAAAATCCTGCAGTCGTTGATAACCAAGAAAGGCATAGACCCTGTCCGTCGGGATACATTGATGGAAGAACTTTTCAGAATGTTCGATACCAGAGCACGGTATTTCGGTGAACCGGCACTCAACAAAGCCCGCAAGGCTTACTACATGGCCAGCTACAAAGGCAAGAATGCCGTTGAACGCTACTACCCGATTTTTGCCGAAGCCATGGCTGAAAACCCGGCTGAAGTGGACCCTGCTTACATAGACAAATATTTCGAAGCAACAATTGATTATGTTACAGTGGCAAAGAAAGCCGATGTTGACCTCATCATAGACAATTACAATACCGCAAGTACGGCTTTGGAAACTTCTTTGGCCAATACCGCCCCGGAAGACAAGTCCTACGATAAAATCCGTCAGGCATTGGCAACGGTGGAACAGAGATTCTCTCCCTTCGCTTCATGCGATAAACTTGAAGAAATCTTTGCAAAGAAATTCGAGGCAACTCCCGACGATACCAACCTGCTCCGCAAGATATGCAGCCTGCTGGATTCGAAGAAATGCATCGATTCCAAACTGTATTTCAATGCTACGGAACGTTTGCACAGCATGGTTCCCAGTGCAGAGACCGCATATCTGATGGGAAATCTCTGCCTTAACAACAAACAATACTCCAAGGCAGCCGATTACTTTCAGGAAGCTGCCAACGGATTGGAAAAGGACGAAGATAAGTTCAAGGCTTACTTGCGTCTGGCCAACGCCTACGCAGGTGCACACAGCTATTCGGCAGCTAGAAGTGCCGCTTACAAGGCAGCAGGCTTGAATCCGAACTCCGGTGAACCTTACCTTATAATAGCATCACTCTATGCATCATCATCTTCAAGCTGCGGCGATACTCCCGCCATGAAACGCGCCGGTTACTGGGCAGCTGTCGACAAGGCTGTCAAGGCTCGCAACATTGACCCCTCGCCCGATGTTCAGGCTCGCGCCAACAAACTCATCGGACAGTATTCTTCCCGTTTTCCGAGCAAGGAAGATGCCTTCATGGAAAACCTTATCGACGGACATTCAGTTACAGTCGGTGGTTGGATTGGTGAAACAACAACTGTCAGAACCAGATAGTTTGTCTTGAAATCAGAAAGAATCATAGCAAAAATCTCACAACTCCCGCTCCTTGCGGGAGTTGTGCTGGTTTTTCTTGCCTCGTGCAGCAACGATATGGATAAGATAAAATTTTTCGACAAGAAGGAAATGCCATATCAGACCGTGAAAAATGCCGAAATACTGCAGAGCAAGAACGGCAGGGTGCAGATGCAGCTTACTGCCCCTTCGATACGGAAATACACAGGAAACAATGCACGAACCGAATATCCAGAAGGAATATTCATAAGATTTTTTGATGCGACCATGCATGTAAAATCCTCTCTTTCATCGAAATATGCTATAGATTGGGAACGGAAGAACATTATGCAGGCCCGAAACAACGTGGTGATTATCGACTATCAGTCGGGTGACACGACATACATGGAAACACTTGTATGGAACAAGAACATCAAGAAAATCTTTACAAACAACCCGCTCATGTCGGTCAACGGTTCGCGGGTGACTTACGGCGACGGCTTCGAATCCGACGACGCTTTCGAAAATCCGCATATCATTCACCAGCGGGGAACGCTGGAATGGAACGACGATGAATTTCCTGAAAACGAAGAATGAAAAATCGTATGGGTAACGACGAAAGACAGAAACGCTCATTCCTGAATTTTTCGCAATCCGAAAAACGGGGATTTTTTTTGTTGCTCGCAATTCTGACAGCCGCAATAGCCGTCATTCTGATAAGACCGGCTTGGATTCGCCAGAAAACCGAAAATTACGATTTCTCCGAATACGAAAAGTCTGTCGCACGTTACAAGGCGGAAATAGAAGAAACCTACGAGCCGTACAACTACCGGAATTTCGACTACAACAGCCCTAACCGCTCCGCTGTACGTAAACTTAAACCTTTTACCTTCGACCCGAATACTCTGCCTGTCGACGGCTGGATGAAAATGGGTTACAGCGAAAAACAGGCCAATGCACTCGACAATTACCGGAAAAAAGGTGGAGTGTTCCGCAAAAAAGAGGATCTTAAAAAGATATTTTTCATCTCCGACAATGATTATGCCCAACTCGAAAAATACATTGAAATACATAGCGAAAACATTCCGCAGGAGACGAGAAACAGCACCTTCCAGAAGTTTGAAAGACCTGAAAATGTAAAAAAAATAGAACTTAACTCGGCCGATACGTCGGATTTGAAGCAGTTGAGAGGTATAGGAAGCGGATATGCGAAACGCATCGTGAAATATCGTGAGCAACTCGGAGGCTTCTGCCGGTCTGAACAGCTTCTTGAGATATACGGTTTCTCGCAGGAACTTTACGAAAAAGTCGCACCGAACATAATAATTGATCCCGAAAATGTGCGGAAGATAAATCTGAACACCGCTACCCTCGACCAGCTGAAACGCCACCCGTACCTTGACTACTACCAAGCCAAGGCAATTGTGAAATACCGCGAGGTCGGAAACAAATTCACGGCGGTCAGCGACTTGCTTAAAGTAAACCTGATATACGACGATACGTTCGAAAAATTGAAACCTTATTTGTCAGTTCAATAAAAATGAGTATCTTTGCAAAACGGAATTTTTACGGAAGTGATATATAACGCATTGTAATTTAAATAAATACACTATAAGAGATGAAATTTGAAGCAAAACTTATTGCACAAATGCTTGGCGGAACGGTGGAAGGAAATCCACAAGTCGAAGTCTCCAAACTCTGCAAGATAGAAGATGGTGAAGCTGGCGGCCTCTCGTTTTTGGCCAATCCCAAATACACACACTTCATTTACGAAACCAAGGCTTCGATAGTGATTGTAAACAAGGATTTCGCTCCGGAATACCCTGTACAGGCTACTCTGATACGTGTGGAAAATGCTTATCTGGCTTTCGCCCAACTGCTCAACATTTATAATGAAATGCAGCTCAACAAGACTGGAATTTCCGACAAGGCTTTCATACATCCCTCGGCAACAATAGGCGAAAACTGCTATGTCGGCGAATTTGCCTACATCGGTGAAAATGCAAAAATAGGCAGTAACACCAAAATATACCCTCAGGTATATGTGGGCGACAATACGCAGATCGGCGACAAGACCACTCTTTTTGCAGGCGTTAAGGTTTACAACAACAATGTCGTAGGCAATTTCTGCACCATCCATGCAGGGGTCGTGATTGGAGCCGATGGCTTCGGCTTCGCCCCGAAAGGTGATGGCTCCGGTTACGACAAGGTCTCTCAAATCGGCAACGTGGTTATCGAAGACAATGTGGAAATCGGTGCCAATACCTGTATCGACCGTGCTACACTGGGCTCCACCATCGTGAAGAAAGGCGTGAAACTCGATAATTTGTGCCAGATAGCCCACAATGTGGTAGTTGGCGAAAATACCGTGATGGCTTCGCAGTGTGGTGTCGCCGGATCTTCGAAAGTTGGGAAGAACTGCGTAGTTGCAGGTCAGGTGGGAATAGTAGGTCATATCGAAGTCGGTGACGGCGTTACCATCGCCGCACAATCGGGTGTTACGCGTGCCGTGAAGGACGGCAGCACGATGCTCGGAACGCCGGCTCTCGATGCCCGTAAAATGAAAAAGGTTTACGTTTACGAACGTAATCTCGAAAACATGGCAAAACGTATTGAAGAACTGGAACGGAAACTGAAGGAACTGGAACGTTAGTCAAGCCATGAAATGTAAAAAAAACGGAGAAGTTGCAAAATTTCTCCGTTTTTTTTGTCATTGACATTGCTCAGTACTTGAATCCGATGGTCTTGCGTACTTCGGCAATGGTTTTGACGGCACTTTCATGGGCTTTTTCCTTGCCAATGGCCATAACCTTGTTCAGGTAGTCGTTGTCGGCAGAAAGCTCGGCTATGCGCTGGCGGAAAGGTTCCGTGAAACTTATCATGTCTTCGGCGAGCTGTTTTTTCATGTCGCCGTAGCGGATCTGGCAACGGTTGTACAAGTCGTTGAAATATTTTACGGTATCGCTTTTTGAAACTACTTTCATCAGGGTGAACAGATTCTCTATTTCAACAGGTTTCTGTTGGTTCATTTCGGTGGGACCCATGTCCGTCTTGGCACGCATTATCTTCTTGCGTATCGAAGCAGGGTCTTCTCCCAGAAATATGGCATTGCCTTCGCCTTCGGACTTACCCATTTTTCCGCTTCCGTCAAGGCCGGGAATCTTTACGAGCTCATTGCCGAAATTATATGCCTGCGGCAGCGGGAAAACCTCACATTTGTACATGTTGTTGAAGCGGCCGGCAAAAGTGCGGGTCATCTCAAGGTGCTGTTCCTGATCCTTGCCCACAGGAACCTTGGTGGCTTTGTGGATAAGAATGTCGGCTGCCATGAGCGTGGGGTAGGTGAGAAGTCCGGCATTTACGTTGTTGGGCTGCTTGCGGACTTTGTCCTTGAACGAAGTTACACGTTCCAGTTCGCCGAGATACGCATTCATGTTGAGAAAAAGATAAAGCTCGGCCACTTCGGGCAAATCGCTTTGCACATACAGTGTGGCTTTTTCGGGATCCAAGCCCGCAGCAAGGTATTCTATGAGAATCTGGCGAACGTTGCCGCTCAGGTTTTCTGGTGTCGGATGTGTAGTAAGTGAATGATAATCAGCTATAAAAAAGTAGCAGTTGCACTCATTCTGCAAGCGTATGAAATTTCGCAACGCTCCGAAGTAATTGCCCAAGTGCAAATTGCCTGTAGGTCTGATTCCACTGACAACGGTTTCTTTACTCATGTTATAAATATTTGATGTTTAGAATTCTACAACGAAATTTCTTTTTGAAATCCTTTGCAAAAATACGTAAAATTTTTCATTTTTTTGCAAAAAAATAACAGCCGTAGAATCAATGTGTTATCCTGATTTTTAATTAAATGTTTGGATAAAAGAAAAAAATGTGTATTTTTGCAAAGCGAAATGAAATTTTTTCTTCGCATAAACTATTGAATTTAAAATATTTATAAGAGATGACTGTAGAACAGAAAATGGCAGTTTTGCCGAAAGTGGAAAATGCATTGGCACAGATACGCCCCTACTTGCAGCAGGATGGCGGTGACGTGGAATTTGTGGAAATGAACGACGACGGCGTCGTTTTCGTACGCCTGCAGGGACATTGCGGGTCGTGTCCACACGCCTTGGCAACATTGAAGCAGGGTATTGAAGTGGCATTGAAAGAAGCTATACCCGAAGTGACTTCTGTTGAACGTGTAATTGATTAACTTTAAATGATTTACACAAAAACTGGCGATGCTGGAACGACATCCCTCGTAGATGGTACGAGGGTGTCCAAGTCCGATCTTAGGGTCGAGGCCTACGGCACTGTCGATGAATTGAATTCCTGCCTCGGTTTGCTGGCACAACTCGTTGAAGACACTGCAGCCAGATATTTCGAAGAACTGAAAAAAATCCAGAATGAGCTCTTTGTGCTGCAGTCGCTTCTGGCTGCCGGTGATGACTCGGTTTTGGAAAAACTGCCGAAATTACCTGAATGTGCTGTTTCGGATTTGGAAGCCTCCATCGATGATATGACTTCCCGATTGCCTGAAAACCGACAGTTCGTGATTCCCGGTGGAAGCGTGGCTTCGGCACAGGCTCATGTCGCAAGAACCGTATGCCGCAGGGCTGAACGTTGCTGCGTGCGGCTGAACGAGTCCGTTCCGGTGCAGAAAACCGTGCTTCTGTACCTCAACCGCCTGTCGGATTACCTGTTCGTCTTATCGAGAATGATTCTCAAACTCGAAAACAGACAGGAACAATTTTGGCAGAAATATTGAACGCTTAACTAAAAAATTGTATATCAAAAAATTATAAATTATGTATTGGACATTAGAACTTGCATCGAAACTCGAAGATGCACCATGGCCGGCTACAAAAGAAGAACTTGTCGATTTCGCCCAGCGCAGCGGGGCTCCTATGGAAGTCGTTGAAAATCTCATGGAAATCGAGGATGAGGGTGAAAGTTACGACGGTATCGAAGATATCTGGCCGGATTATCCGACAAAAGATGATTTCTTTTTTCAGGAAGACGAGTATTGATGCTGTTCCGTAAAGTTTTTTTATCCTCCAAACCAATGTTGAACCTCATGCCGGTTCAATTTTGGTTTTTGTGTAGTTGTTTTATTGTCAGTGCAATATGAAAATAACCTTCATCGGTTCGGGAAATGTGGCCACCCATTTTGCAAGGGCTTTTTTTTCGGCAGGACATGTCATACGTCAGGTCTTTTCCAGAAATATGTCCAATGCCCAAGTGCTTGCCGCTCAGGTGGAAGCCGAGGCTGTGAACGATTTCTGCCGCGTGAATCAGGGCTCTGACATATACATATTCGCCATTCCCGATGATGTTCTCTACGACTTGCCTTCGGACCTGAATTTCGGAAAATCCCTTTGCGTGCATACTTCGGGTTCGGTTCCGATGGATGTGCTGAAGAACCTCTCGGAAAATTTTGGCGTCCTTTATTCTCCGCAGACTTTCGTGAAATTCATGGACATGCAGTATGCTCAGGTTCCATTCTGTTTGGAAGCTTCGAGTGCTGCCGTTTACGATACGCTGGTCGGACTGGTGAAGACTGTCTCTTCGAAAATTTATCCGCTCGACAGTACCCAGAGACGCAATCTGCATCTTTCTGCGGTATTCGTGAATAATTTCGGAAATGCCATGAATGCCATTGCTCAGGAAATTGCCGAAAAAAACAGAATCCCATTTGAAATACTTTTCCCTCTTGTCGACGGTACGGCACAGAAGGCAAAACTCGGCAACCTGTGGGCTCTGCAGACAGGTCCGGCCGTACGCGGCGACCGTCAGACAATGAACAGTCATGTGCGGCTTTTGGCCGGAAACCCGCAACTGCAGGAACTTTATGCCCTTATTACCGATATCATACAGCAGAAAACGTCCTGAAAATGAAAATTATCGACACCCATTCCCATCTTTACGACGAAGCTTTCGCAACCGACCGTGACGAAGCTGTGCGGCGTGCGGCAGATGCCGGCGTTGTGAAAATGCTCCTGCCCGCAATCGACAGTGGATCGGTGGTGGCCATGGACAGCCTTCAGGCAGATTATCCCGACATCTTTTTCAAAATGGCGGGGCTTCACCCTACCTCGGTGAGGGAAAACTATGTGGAAGAATTGTGTCTTGTAGAAAAGCAGCTGGAGAAAAACCTGCAAAGTTACGTTGCCGTCGGTGAGATAGGCTTGGACTTTTATTGGGACGACACTTTCCGTAAGGAGCAGATCGAAGTGCTCGAAACCCAGCTCGCATGGGCAAAAAAATACGGTCTGCCTGTGTCGTTGCACGTAAGAAAGGCATACAATGAAATCTTTGAAATCCTGAAAAAGGACGACTTTCGCACCATCACGGGAGTATTCCATTGTTTCGGAAGCTCGGTGCAGGATGCAGCGAAAGTCCTTGATCTGGGCTTCTTTATAGGCGTGGGAGGCGTGGTAACTTTCAAGAACGCGACTTTGGCCGAAGTGGTGAAAAACGTGCCTCTCGAAAAAATCCTTATCGAAACCGATGCCCCTTATCTTGCTCCGGTGCCGTTCCGCGGCAAACGGAACGAAAGTGCCTACTGCGTGAATATAGCAAGTAAAATTGCCGAAATTAAAAACCTTGACGTTGAAGATGTTGCAGAAGTTACAACTGCAAATGCCGTAGCTCTTTTCAATCTCTAACCTGACTTTTTGTCATAATAAAATCTCTTTTTTTGTACAAATGCTGACTTTTTGACAGGTGTTTACATGTGGCATCTTTTTTGCCACCATGTAAATTGTCTTGCAAGTCAAAGAAAAATAAAAAAACAACAAATCAAAAAAAGGAGACAAAAAAATGATATTAGCACGCAGAAACACAGAATGGTTGCCCAGTTTGATAAACGAAATATTCAGCGGTGAATTCCTGAACGGAACCGCTCCGGCAACGAACATCATCGAAAATGAAACCTCTTACGAATTGCACTTTGCAGTTCCCGGAATGAAAAAGGAAGAAATGAAAATCAGCCTCAACGAAAAGTATCTTACCGTTGCAAGGTCTGAATCGGCAGACGGGAAAAAGGATGATCCCAAGTACCTTCGCAGAGAATTCGGACATGCGGAATTTTCGCAGACTTTCACCTTGCCGGAGGACGCCGACAAAACAGCAATTTCGGCAAAGGTCGAAAACGGAATACTGAGCGTGATTGTGCCGAAACTTTCGCCCGAAGCACTTCAGCCGGAAATGAAATACATCGAAATACAGTAGACCGAACATTTCGTACAAATTGCCGTAAAGCAATTGACAAGCGCTGCGGACTGCCTGCCTGCGGCGTTTTTTTTTTCAAAAACAACAACTTTTTTTGCCATTTTCAAAAAAATGTGTATCTTTGCATTGTTTTCAGCAGTCTTACATATTCTGTATCTTACTGAAACACGGTAATTTATAAAGAAAAAAGTCAGAAAAAACGTACGTTTTTTTTGACTTTTTTTTGTTTTTGCATTTTTTTGTATATCAATTATTTATATTTTACCAAATTTTCGTTTTCGGGGTCAAAAAAAACGTACGTTTTTTCAAAAGTGAAGAATCACTTTCTGCAGCCATTTGCACGATTGCCTTTGCGGCAATTTCGGCTGTATTCTTCTCCTGTGCCAAGGAAGAACTCGATTGGGACAAGCTGAACCTTATCGGTGAACCGAAACCCGTTACGGTAAATGCACAGATGCCACAGCCTGTAAATATGGACAAGACAACCATTGATGCAAGCGGCTATGTACATTGGCAGCTGACCGACAAGATTGTGGTGAATGGGACAACTCTGCAATGCAACAGCATTGACCCCGATCCCACTCTGCACGAAACGAAGGCAGAATTCTCGGGCTCCGTCGGCGCAGTGTCCGGAACGCATTACTGGGCTACATATCCCACCACGCTCAACGCAACGGGCTATAACGCAAGTTCTGTAAGAATTACCCTACCGGCCTCGCAGACCTACAATGGTGACCAAATACCGAGTTACATGGTTGCATATACCGAAACGGCTGGTAGCGAAATAAACCTTGGTTTCAGTAATCTCTGCAGCATCATAAAGATTCCGGTTCGCGCAGAGAGAGGCGGTGCCAAGGGTACCCTGTCCAGAATAGAAATAACTTCCAATCAAAACCTCGTCGGCACGGCAACCGTGAACTGGAACGGGGGCAACCCTACGCTTACTGGTTGGAGCAGTGCAGGAACCTCGGTGACTTTGAATTGCAGCAACACCGATTTGAACCACAAGACGGTTACGTTCGGCATAATGGTGCCAGCCGGAACACACAACCTCTCTGTGAAATTCTCTGCCGCCGACGATTATACCATGACAAAGACACTGACAGGAAAAACTCTTGCACGCAACACCATATATACGACTGGTGAGGTAAACTTCAATCCCGAGACTCCTCCACCGGGAGCCCTCAGCTACGCATTCAGCGTGTCCCCCACAAAGAAAGTCCTTTTTGCTAACGGTAACCTGCAGTGGACTTCCACCGGTACGCACAAGGTGGCAGGTGGCGGAACGGCTGCCGGCACTTGGCGCTTCGC
>JAZRZP010000038.1:0-22559 GCA_045601425.1 Bacteroidales bacterium | reverse complement strand
ACGAGTAACAACATAATCGTTAGAACAGCCAAAAGTTTTTTCATGGTTTTACAATTTTTAATTTACATTTATTTTTTTGCAAATATACGTTTTTTTTACATATGAAAATTAAATGTTGCATTTTATACATCACGGCAGGTGCAGTTTTTTATGTAATGAGAGATAAAAATCTGATACAGCCGGCGGCAGTTCATTTTTTACAAAAATGAACGAACACGCCTCAGAACCTGAAACTTATGCCGAATTTGAGGTCGTGACAGTTGAATTCATTAGTAGCTCCTGTTTTTGCAAATTCTCCGTTTTCGACGTTAATTTGAGATTCATTGTTCCAAACATTCCAAACCAAATAAATGTCCTTGCCTTGTATGTTGTAGGAATACTTGCAAAAAGCACTCCAATGGCAATTGATTGCATATTCCGCCGAACAAGAAAACATGTGCGAACGTCTTTTAGCTGCCGAATGCGAAGCATAGTAATCCCAACCTAAAACACTTCTTCCCCAAGTAACGCTTGGCGAAAGCGAAAAGTGTTCGGTAATATCAAATATCCATCCCAATCCGATATAGCCTGTAAAAGCATAATAAAAATTCCATTTGTTTTCGCCTGTACTATAATCAACTTTTTCAATAGTGTGATGCTGCCATTTGTAGCCAAAATCCATAAACAATCCTTTCCAAAGCAAACGGGAATACTGCACCTCATACGTGGGATTGAAAAACCTTTCCTTGCAGAACGATGTGCCGCCCGACAGGCTTAAGGATTTTTTTAGCGGTTTTGCCGATTCCTCGGAAGTCTGTCCTTGTCCTGATATCCAAAACGGAGCAATAAACAGAACAATAATCAATATACGTTTCATACTCTTTTTTTTTATTGTTTTACAAATTTTCCGACATAGGTTTTTCCTCCTATTTTTGTTGCCCTTAATATGTATGTTCCTATCGGTAATTGAACAACATTTATTTTGATTTCATCCTCTGCGCGGCTTACCACTTTCCAACACCGCACCTCGGCTCCTCGATTGTCGTATATTTGCAAATTTACTAACGAGTTCATTCCTGATAATGTAAGTATTTGAGTAGCCGGATTTGGATAAAGCGTTAGGTCATTTTCTGTTGGCAATTTGTTAGAGGCGACTTTGGAGTTCGCAACTAACATTGTATCAGAAAAAATAACATTCCGCATTTGTGGCATTTGGGCGTTTTCGCAATTTGGACAAGGAGCAATACGTGCAGAGAACTCAGCACCCCGTCTAACCTTAAATCCAGAACGCAAAATAACTTCTTTATGGGCTACATATTCGGCTGTGGCAGTTTCGGGTATTATGCGCCAAGTGGAGTCGGTAGTTTCATCTGCACTAATAAGTGTGGCAAAAGTTTTTGGTGTTATAAGGTATGCCGGTGGTTGGGGCAATTGTATTAATGGGTTGCTGTTTAACAAATAGTAGTAAAAATAATGGTTTTCTATATTCATTGTGTAATTACATTGATCTTGTGATTCGGATGGATGTATATAGAAAACTGCTTTTTGAGAGTTGTTATAATTATGACCCTCGGGGGTTAAGGCATCCAATGCGAAATAACTGTCTTTATCACCACGCCAACCAAAATTAAAATGAAACTTGTCATTGTTGTTATATCCATCGCACACAAAAGCATGCCCTGTTGTAGAAAGCGGTTTTCTGCCCCTATACAAGACAGGCCATCCGTTATTCAAATTGTACTTAATCCTGCCATACCAAGTATTATCATTATGTCCGAAACGCAGTTGATAATCAGCCTCGTTGCTATACCCTATTGATACAAGAGCATTGCGAGCATCAACCACGCTTGCTGTTGAAGAAGTGCCGTCTGAACAATACTCCATATCAACAGACTTTCCGCACTTGAAGAGTAACCACGACACCGCTTCCCGCTGAGCTATATAATTATCATTATTGACGTTACAAAGACTATCCGCCATATTACACCAGTCGAACTGTCTGTCCAGCACCGGCGTCCATACCGGATATTTCCAATAGTTCATTATCTGGCCCATGGCTACAGCAACACAACCCACTTTGCAGCGGGTGCCGTTATAAAAATGATTCACATAATGGTTATATGCTTCGTGGTCTCCGCCACAATTTGACTCATCCTGACCCCATTTTGATGTCAGCAGTGGAGCGATAACAACAGCACCTTTAACTCCAATCTGTTTATCATCAAAAACTTTCAACTCTTCCCATTCCGCAACATACGGCAATGTGTCTGTGTATGTGAATGCATGTTCTATCTGTTCCAGATATGAGTCCACGAAAAACTGTACACCTCCTGGCAGTTCATCTTCGGTTTGTATGATGGAACCACTATAGCCATGTACCAAAACAGGTTTGCATGCACGATTGCCCGAAAGCAGTATCTCGGCACCGTTGGCAAGTTCCACCTCATACAGAAGAGTGTCCGTTTTTGTGTCGCTTTCATTAAACACACGTACTCTTACTTGGGCAATAGCGGAGATGCTGTTATTATCATAATCCAGATAGTTGAGCATATTCCGAGCTACCGCAACAGCTTCGCTAAAATGTATCTGACGCTGGGCAATTAGATTTCCAGCGCATATAGAAACCAGTGTTAACAATAACAATATTTTATTTTTCATTTTTTAGCCTCCTCAAAATTAATATCTAATACATTAAGTTTAAGTTTAAGATGCTGGCATGGTGTATCGGGGTCTCCTGTTTCCTCATAAAAAGTGATAAATCCTATTATTCCTGTAAGAAAACACTTGTTTTTTATTAAAGAAGAATCAGAAATATGCAAATTTTTCAACTCAATTCCTTCTCCGTATCCACCACCAACTCCTGTCCAGGGGGGGTATTCCTCGAGACCTGAAGCATATTTCTCATTATTTGCTATCCATATTCCATGATTATCAACCAATGAACTTTCGGAATTCCAAATCCAACCATAAACTTTCAGTGTATCATCCGCATGTGACAAAAGATATTTAGGCAAATTACCAGACACTACATCTTCGGTGTTTACAATTCTCTCAAAATAGTAACATGCGTCTCGTACGCTGTTATATCCTGTCCATGTTATTTCTGGAACGTACTCATTGTGTGTTATCGGATAGGGGTTCTTGCAGGAGCAACCCCAATTGTCCCAATCTTTCTTGCATGATACCATAACAAACAGCATTGCTGCAAGAATAAGCAATATTTTTTTCATCGTTTACTCCTTTCCTTGTTTCAGTTCGTCAATCTGTTTCTGCATGTCTATTATATGCAGAGTGAGTTCCTCGATTTTTTGAAGGAGTTTGGCATTCATCTCACCGAGAGACACTCCGTTTTCCTCAACGTCCTCTGCAGATGGCACATCGGGCAGATGTCCGTTGGCTTTTATGTATGCTTCCGTTTCGGGCAGGGACAGCATCCCATAACCTTCTCCAAACACATAGTCCGGCCAGTCGGTGAGCGTAACCTTTATTTCCTTGGCTTTTACGTAACCATTATCGTCACAGGAAAATCCGTCGCCGACCGTAAGTGTGTTGGCTGTCACATCTCCGTTGTGGCTGCATGTGAAATTCGAGTTGGTTCCAACGGATACACTCCCGTCAAGCACCGTAGTGCCAGTTACGTGGAAATTCAAAGCGGTGGCATTGCCACCAATAGATATGTTGTTGAAAGATGTAGTTCCTGTCGTCATTTCAATATTCCCGTTTGCTTTCAGCACTATACCGCTGCCGGTGTATCCTTTTATCTCCAGCACGTCATTCTCCCGCTGGAGAATCATCACCTTTTTGTTCCGCTGGCATATTCCGAACCCGTCATTGTCGGAACTGCCGGTTACGGGATTGCTGAGACGTATCTCTCCGGTGTACAAATCAGTATAGACATCGCCTCCCCCGCGAGTCGGAGTCACTATGCCGGGATCTTGTATTTCTGTGGAATGTACATGCAAATTACATGACGGACCAATTCCTACACCCAATTTGTTCCCATTAAGAGTCATGCCGTAATATGAAGATGACTTGAAGCGCAGTGGAACATTATTTGTTGCTCCTAAAAAACTGCCGGACTGCAAATTTGAGTTCCCGTCAAGTTTCCAATAACTCTGTGCCTGTGACAATTGGAAGAACGCAAGCAAAAAGCAGACAATCATGGCATTTAATGATGCAGAGTTTTTCATGGTTTTACAAATTTTAATTTACATTTATTTTTTTGCAAATATACGTTTTTTTTTACATATAAAAATTAAATTTTGTTAAATGTTGCATTTTATACATCACGGCAGGTGCAGTTTTTTATGTAATGAGAGATAAAAAAAAGCGTTGCAACTTTGTTGCAACGCTTTTTACAAATCAATTCTTTATCGGATTAAGCACCAAGTTCAAGACGTTTGAAATCGGTAACCTTGAGTTCCTTATCGGTATTGGCGATAAAGTCCTTTACGGTAACCTTGCTTTCCATTATGTATTCTTGGTTAACCAGAGTGTTTTCCTTGAAGAATTTGCCCAGACGGCCTTTTGCGATAGCTTCAACTTTGGCAGCAGGTATCTTGGCGGCTTCTTCTTCAGCCACTTTGGTTTTGATTTCGCGAGCCTGAGCAGCCTGTTCCGGAGTAATCCAGCCTTTTGCCGTGTTGGAATCAATATGAGCGTCGGAATCAACGTGAGCCGGGTTGATGCCTGCTTTCTTGAGAGCGTTTTCAACGGCTTTTTCAATGAGTTCCTGAACGGTCTTTTCTTTTGCTATTGCAAGTTCCTTTTCAACTGTGTCGGCAGCAACGCTTTCTTCATCGATAGCGATGGGACGCATTGCAACAACCTGCATTACAAGGTTGTGGCCGGCTTCGTCGAAACCGGGCTTGTTCATTCCGATGATACCACCCATGCGGTTGCCGGGGTGTACGTAGGAATAAACGGCGGGTGCTTCGACAACTTCGTAGTGTGCGAGTTCTATTTTTTCGCCTATTTTTGCAATCTGGTCTGTAACGAGGTCTGCAACTGTGCTTCCGTCAATGGTCATAGCCAAGACTTCGTCCTTGGTTTTCAAACCTTTTGCCAATGCATTGTCAAGTATGGATCTTGTGAAAGCGACAAAACCTTCGTTTGTGGCAACGAAGTCAGTTTCGCAGCTTACCATGACCATGGCGGCCATGTTGCCGTTGGTCTTTGCGAGGACGCAACCTTCGTTGGCGTCACGGTCGGCACGCTTGGCGGCCATTTTTTGTCCTTTCTGACGGAGAAAATCAATGGCTTTGTCGAAATCGCCGTCGCATTCAACCAATGCTTTCTTGCAGTCCATCATTCCAACGCCAGTAAGCTGGCGGAGTTTATTAACGTCTGATGCGGTTATGTTTGCCATGTTACTTTATTTTTAATGCGTTAGAAATCAATTATTTGTCTTCAGTTTTCTTAGTAGTCTTGCGAGGACGGCGAGGTCTTTCTTCACCACCTTCGGCAACGTCTTTCACTCTTCTCACGCGTTCTTTCGGTCTGCGTTCAGAGTTCTCGTCATCTTCTACTTCGTCAACTGCACCTTCGTTTTCAACGTCGTCAACTTCATCGTTTGCTCTTTCCTTGTCCATCATGCGTTCGTTCACGCCTTCCTGAATGGCGTCAACCATGTGTTTCAGAATGACTGCTATTGATTTTGAAGCGTCGTCGTTTGCCGGAATCGGGAAATCTACGAGTTCGGGATTGCAGTTTGTGTCAACGATTGCAAAAGTCGGGATGTTCAATCTCTTGGCTTCGGCAACGGCAATGTGTTCCTTGTTGATGTCAACGATGAACAATGCTGCGGGCAGACGGCTGAGGTCAGCTATGCTTCCGAGGTTCTTGTCCAATTTGGCACGTTCACGCTGTACTTGCAGACGTTCGCGTTTCGAGATGTTGTTGAATTCCTTGTCATGCATCAGGTGATCCAAGGAGTTCATTTTCTTGACAGCCTTGCGGATAGTCGTAAAGTTGGTAAGCATACCACCGGGCCAGCGTTCGGTAACGAACGGCATGTTGATAGGCTTTACCGTTTCTGCAACGATTTCCTTAGCCTGTTTCTTTGTTGCAACGAATAATATTTTCTTGCCTGAACGGGCAATCTGTTTCAATGCTGCTGCAGCTTCATCAGCCTTTGCTATTGTTTTCTGCAAATCTATTACATGGATTCCGTTGTGTTCCTTGAAAATGTAAGGAGCCATTTTGGGATTCCACTTTCTTTTGAGGTGACCGAAGTGGCAACCTGCGTCTAATAACTGTTCAAATTCTAATTTTGACATTTTATTCTGTTTTTTTATTTGTTTACATTCTGTTAATTAAGCAATTGCAAGGTAGTCTTCCGTAACGATGAAGAGTCTTTGCAATTTAGATACTAAACAATATCTCAAAGGCTTAACGTTTGCTGAACTGGAAGCGTTTACGTGCTTTCGGACGACCCGGTTTCTTACGTTCAACCATACGCTGGTCACGGCGAAGTAAACCTTTTGCTTTCAGTGCAGGTCTGTCTTCATTATTGGCTTCGCAAAGTGCACGGGCGATACCCATACGCAGAGCTTCGGCTTGTCCGGTGATTCCACCGCCATCGAGGTTAGCCTTGATATCCCATTTGTCTGATGCACCGGCAACTTCCAAAGACTGACGTACTATATACTGAAGCGGTGCTGTCGGGAAATATTCTTTATAATCTCTTTTATTTACAGTAATTGTTCCATTACCCGGAGTCATGTATACGCGGGCAACTGCGGTTTTTCTTCTACCGATTGTGTTAATTACTTCTGCCATTATCTTATATCATTTAAATTTACAACTCTGGGGTTCTGTGCCTGATGAGGATGTTCGGCACCTGCATAAACCTTTAAATTTCTGTACAAAGCATCACCAAGTCTGTTCTTCGGCAACATACCTCTTACTGCATGTTCCACGATGCGTTCCGGATGTGATGTCAAAAGCTGTTTGGGTGTGGCAAAACGCTGTCCTCCGGGGTATCCTGTATGACGTACATACACCTTGTCTGTCATTTTGTTTCCGGTAAGGATGACTTTTTCCGCATTGATGATTATTACGTTGTCACCACAATCTACGTGCGGTGTGAAAGAGGGTTTGTGCTTGCCTCTCAATACGTTGGCTACGCGTGTTGCCAAACGTCCTAATGTCTGATTCTCAGCATCGATCAGAATCCATTCCTTCTGAACGGTCTGCGCATTGGCTGATACTGTTTTGTAACTTAATGTATTCATATTTTTATCTGTAATTTTCTATATGATTTTTCCAAAATGAGTTTGCAAAATTACTCTTTTTTTTCCGACCCGCAAAATATCTCGGCATCTTTTTTGATATTTAACTTTTTTTATGTTTTGTTAAAAAATAAAACTCACTGACTTTCAACCGTTTAATCTATTTACTTTTTTGAAAACTTCATAATTTTTTTAAGTAATGACACCCACAGAATTCAACTTTATAGTGTTCAAAACCGGCATTTCCGGTCATCTTTACATTATTTTCTTGCACAAGAAACCCGCCTTTTTCCCACCATGCAGGGTAGCTGCCACTACATATTTGTCTGTACCTTCGGAAAGCCTCAGTTTTTTTCGCAGATCTTCTGCCGGAACGGGGTAATTCCTCGTCACGACGTGTGCCCTGCCGTCGGGCAGTGCCGTTCTGATTTCTTTTGCCGAAAGCCTGACCTCCTGCAAAACCTCAAACACTCTTCCGGGAAAATCCCCGACCAAATCATCTGACGTATACAAATGGGTTCTCCGGCCAAGTTTCAGCAAATGGAACCTGTTTGCCAACGCATTGAAGAAACCTGCTTTCGAAATGGCGGCATTCGGGTCGTAAAGGTACTTTTTCACTTCAACGGAAAATTCCGGAATCTGCGATTCGTTTTCAGGCACCGACGTGAACAGCATTTTCTCACCATGGGCGGTGAAATTGATGCAATGTACCGCCACCTCGGCCGCAGTACTGGCGGTGTCGCACAAAACCAGCAACTCCTTGCATTCATTTTTTACCGCAAGCACGGTAATTTCAGAAACGGAGTCAAGTTCCCGCTTCACCAGAGACAGGTCGAGCATCGGCGAGGCCTTTACCAAAAGCTGTCTTGCCTTGGAAAATATGATTTTCCTGTTTTCCAAAACATCGGGCTGACAATCGGAAAGCGACACCATTTTTCTGTTGTACATGTCTCTGCGTGCCGGGTCGGTGTATATCAAATCAAGGCATGGCGACTCGGTTTTCAGGAATTCTATTCCGTCACCGCAACAGGCCTCAATGTTGCCTATGTTCAGAGCCTTGAAATTATGCACAGCTATCTCGAAAAGTTCCGGATTCCGTTCCACATAAAAGACTTTCTTCGCAACCTTGGAAAAATAAATGGCATCTATTCCAAGTCCGCCCGTAATGTCGGCCACTGTTTTACCTTTAATGAAAGCCTGTGCCTTGTATCGGGCAGTTGCTTCCGAAGAGCACTGTTCCAGATTCAATTTCGGAGGAAATATAAAATCGTCATTTTCAGAAAGTTCAGGCAATTTTCCTCTGCTTTTCTGTCTGCCTTCAATCTGCTGCGCGGCAAACTTCAAATCCACCGACGGGTATTTTTTCTGTTGCAGGACGAGTTTTACGGGGTCATCGTCCGCATGTTGCCCGATGAATTTCTTCAAGTCGTCTGAGAGCATTCTATTCTTCGGTCAGTCTTTTGTAATGGCACACGAGCAGCCCCCCGTCTTCGTCGCGCAAATGCATTCCGTTGCCTTCGCAGTAACGGAAAAGTTTGCAATCGCTGCAAGGTTCGGTTTTTCTCATCCACTTACGGTTACGGTAACTTTCGAAACGGTTTTCCCACACGTCCCAGAAATCATCTTTGTATATGTTGCCCTGATAATATTTTCCGCGGATGCTGGTACATGCCGAGATACTGCCGTCTATCAGCACCGAAGCCACCGATATTCCGGCAATGCACTGGTAAAAATTGTCACGGACAACGGTTTCGTAGTCTCCGAGAAAACCTTCGCAACCGTACGAAGCACGCACCCTTCCCTCTTCGCGGGTTTTCTTTATGTATTCCATAAGGTAACGGAAATCGGCATTGCTCAGCTGTAAATCGGGGTCTGTTTTCGCTCTGCCCATCGGAGCAATGGTCACAAGCCGCCATTCTTTCACTCCGAGCGAGATGACATACTCCTTCAACTCATCCAGATACCCGACATTACGGTTATTGACGCAAGTGATGATGTCCCAAGCGATTCCACTTGTACGGGCTATCATTCGTATGGCATTGCTTGCATTGCGGAAACTGTTTTCATGGCCACGCATCCAGTTGTGGTCATCTTTGAAGCCGTCGAGGCTGACCGAGATGGAGCGCAGACCGCTTTTCAGAAGCGAATCGAAGCGTTGCGGCGTAAGTGCCAGACCATTGGTTACCATGCCCCACGGATAGCCACGTTTGTAAAACTGCATGCCGCACTCTTCCAAGTCGTCACGCATGAGGGGTTCGCCACCGGAGACTATTATGAGTACTTCGTTCGGATTCACGTGAGGTGTCACGCTCTCATCCAAAACCTTCAGAAAATCGGACAACGGCATGTCCGGTGTCATCTCGCTGGTGAGCTTGCAGTCGCTTCCGCAATGGCGGCATTTGAGATTGCATCGCAAGGTAGATTCCCAGAACAACTGACGCAAAGGATGCAATTTCTTGTCGTTGCTCCGTATAAGCCGCGAAATTTCCAGTCCTATTCTTTGCTTGGTCTTCATAAGACATTATTTTTTCGGTGCAGGTGGCGGACCGTAAAGCACTCTTACAGGTTCTCTGAACACCGGCTGTTCCTTCACTGTCGTATCCTTTTTTGATTTCAGGGGAATCGAGTCCTGTGCTTCTATCACAACAGGAGGCACACCGTAAATTACCGGACGGACTTCCGGCTTAACTCTTTCCTGCTGGGGCTCCGGCTGTATTTCACCCTTCGAAGCATTGTCAGTCACCGTCTTGCTGCAGCTGAAGAATCCGGCCAGTACAAGCAGGAAACTGTTTGCTAATAATATAGTCCTTTTTCTTATCGACATATCTGTTCCTTATTTTTTTCTTTTAAAGTTATTTGTACCGGAGAATCCACCGGCCTTACTCTGACAGAGAGGTTTTCGTAGCTGCCGTTCGCCTCACCGTCCACGTCGTTCACTGTAAGCTGCACGGAATCCCTCGGTTCAACGTTTCTCATTCGAGGAAAGACAAACATTCCTCTTTCGGAAGAATATACCGTGTCTGCTCCATGCATCACCTGTATGTTCCCAACGGGGATACCCTGTTCATTGACCACTGTTCCGTACATACCCACCAATTCTGGTTCCGGACAGCCGTACAGGCAACGGTCGCCGAAAAGTCCATCCTCGCAGCCGCATAATCCAAGCAGGCTCGTCAGGACTGCATTGGACAACACTAGAATCTTCTTTTTCATAATCTATTCGTTTTTGTCTTTGGTTTCACTTATGTTTTTTCTGTTTTCTTTTTCTTCCGATTTCTGCCACTGTGCCGGAGGCACACCGTAAAGCGGTCTTATGTCGCTGATTCGTCTGTCTGTATTCAACTTCTTGTCTTCAGGCCGTACGGGTTTCTGTTTTTCTTTCAGAACCACATTCACTGAAACGGTTCCGGCGCCCTGATTCCATGCACTTTTGGGATTTTTGTACTCAATCTCCGCGTCAATGGTATCCGAACTGTACCTTCCCGACGGGTCATTGAGGTATATTTTTGCTGCATCGTAAGGGAAACTGCCGACTGATCTGCCTGCGAAATTCCCCGTTCCATCGGTGTACAGCGTATCGGCAACGGATTCCATCTCCACCACCACCTCAATGTTCTGCAATGCGTTCTGCTGTTCGTTAGTCACAGAGCCTTTTATTTCGATGAAATCGGCAGTCGGCACACCGTAGAGGCACGGCGGCGGATCGTCCACTGGGACAGACTTTCTCGAGCATCCTAAAAAAGGGAGCAAGCCTGCCAGCAAACCATTAACGAATATCAGCAATCTGCGTTTCACGGTCATATAGTATTTATATGCAAAAAGATAGGAAAGACCATTGGGCAATCCTATCTTTGTTTTCTTTGTTTCAGAATCAGTTCAAATGAACGTTTTCCAGCTCGCCTTTGACAAAATCTGCAGCACGGTTTCTGTCCTGAAGTTCCTGCTTCAAGACTTTTTCAGCCATTTCAATGGACAGATTTGCTATCTGGTTCTTCAAATCATGGAGAGCCTGAAGTTTTTCGTAGTTGATATTTTCGCGAGCGTTTTCTACGATGCGGTCTGCCTCTTCGGTTGCTTTGGCACGGGCATCTTCAATTATCTGTTCACTTGCCATTCTGGCGTTTCTGAGCATCTCGTCACGTTCTTTCTTGGCTTCAACGAGAAGTTCATCGTTGTGAGCTTGGAGTTGCATCATCTCTTCCCTTGCCCTCTCGGCTGCAGTAAGAGCATTGTTGATGTCGTTTTCACGGTCACTCAAAGCTTTAAGCACCACCGGCCATCCGAATTTTACAAGAATGAAAACCAAAATTGCGAATGCCAAGGTCATCCATACCAACAAACCTAATCCCGGAGTTATAAGTCCCATAGTTTAACCTGTTTTGTTTTTTTTACTTTGTTTTCAAAAAAGACCTTCAGAAATCGCTGCCAATCGCAGCGACTCCTGAAAATCTCTGTCCTTCGTGTTGCTTAAGCGATAACAACGAGCAAGCAAACAACGATAGCGAAGAAGGCAACACCTTCAACGAGAGCTGCAGCGATAATCATGTTTGAACGAATATCACCTGTTGCTTCCGGCTGACGTGCGATGGCTTCCATTGCACTTTTACCAATGTTTCCGATACCCAGACCGGCTCCGATTGTTGCCAAACCAGCTCCGATTGTTGCGCCCATTGTTCCGAGGCCTTCTGCTAATAATGCTAATAATGCTGTTAACATAACTGTACTGTTTTTATTTAGTTAATAACTTACCCTTGAAGGGCTTTTTTTCGTTTTTATGAACCGCAAATTTAAGATTTTTATTCCATTTTTTTTACTTTTTCCACATTTTTTTTTTTTTAAATCCATAACATGTTGATTGTATTTTATTTACGCAACGGCTTTTTTTTCAACAGAACTGTTGATTTCGATTTTTTCAACAGCCGGAACAACTTTTTCAGATGTTTTTGAAGGCTGTTTTTCAATTTTTACCTGCAGATGCCGTACCATATGCAAAAAATCAGTATATTTGCAATTGGCGCCATTTTAAACAATATTTCACATAATATTGATTATAAGTATGTTACATGGAATAAGAAAATTCTTTTTAAATGACAGAATCATTTTTTGCTTCATCGTACTGAACCTTGTCATTTCCATAATTCAGGACAGCGGCATCGAACATGTGGCACTTCGGGCAACCGATATGCTCGTTACCGTGGTTTTTCTGATCGAGATGATTACAAAAATCCATACTTGGGGGATACGGAAATATTGCAGCGAACACTGGAACCGTATCGACGGAATCCTTGTACTGATTTCACTGCCTTCGCTGGTATTTTTTTTCCTGCCCAACGGGATGTTCGACTTCTCCGTATTCCTGTCGATACGTATGTTGCGCATATTCAGGAGTTTCAGAATCATAAAATTTTTCCCTAACGCAAGAAAAATAACCGCGGGCTTGAGACTTGCCCTGAGAGACACTTTCAGTGTATTTCTCGGATTCTTCATACTTATAGTAGTGATTGCACTGGTAAACTGCTCGCTGTTCAAGGAAGCTTGTCCGGCATATTTTTCCACACCCGTCGATTCTATATACTCCGTATTCCGGCTTTTCACCACCGAAGGCTGGTACGAAATTCCCGACAGCATTGCAGCCTTTTACGACAGTCAAGCCGTGAAATACGTAGTGAAGGCATATTTCTGTCTTCTTCTCATTGGCGGAGGGATCATAGGAATGTCGTTCGTAAACTCCATCTTCGTTGATGCCATGGTAAGCGACAACAACGACGACCTGAATGAGAAAATAAGCAAATTGAACGGTCAGGTGGAAACCCTGACGAAAAAAATAGAAGAACTGACCGAAACAATAGAAAAAAACAACGACGAAAATGGCTGAACACAATGATTTTGGAACACATGGTGAAGAAATGGCCCGCGAATACCTCACAGCCAACGGCTATTCCATTTTGGAAATCAACTGGCACTACCGCACCCACGAAGTGGACATAATAGCAAAAAAAGACGACATCATTGCCTTTGTAGAAGTAAAAACACGGAGCAGCAAGTTCCTCGGCGAGCCGGAAATCTTCGTATCACGTACCCAGCAGCGTGCATACGTAACCGTTGCCGATGCCTATGTCCAGAAATACAACCGTTCCGAAGAAGTACGGTTCGACATCATCGCCATCGTGCTGAACTCAACCACCAGAGAAGTACGGCACATCACCAACGCATTCTCCGCAATAGTTTAGAAAGCACTTTCGCCACCGATTCCCAACGAAAAAAAACGCAACTTTTTCAGCATACACGTTTGCATATCGGAAAAAATCGTACCTTTGCAAACGCAAAAACACATAAAAAACTCATGAATGACAATTTAGACGCAACAGGTAAAAGTCAGAGCAGCAAAGACCGCGAGATAGAACGGGCCTTGCGGCCGGTTCATTTCGACAGTTTCGCCGGTCAACCGCAGATAATCGACAACCTGAAGATTTTTGTCCAAGCGGCCAAAGACCGCGGTGAACCCCTCGACCATCTCCTTCTCCACGGACCTCCGGGACTTGGCAAGACCACCCTCTCGCACATCATTGCCAACGAACTGGGGGTGAACATGAAGATGACTTCAGGTCCAGTACTCGACAAGCCCGGCGAACTAGCAGGCATACTTACCAACCTCGAACCAAACGATGTACTCTTCATCGACGAGATACACCGTCTGTCGCCGGTAGTGGAAGAATATCTCTACTCCGCCATGGAAGACTACCGCATCGACATAATGATAGAAAGCGGTCCCAGTGCACGAAGCGTGCAGATAACGCTGAACCCGTTCACACTCATAGGAGCCACAACCCGTTCGGGACTGCTCACGGCACCGCTGCGCTCGCGTTTCGGGATAACGTCAAGACTCCAATACTACGATGCGGACACGCTCACAAAAATAGTACAGCGTTCGGCAGGCCTTCTGAACACTCCCATCACAAGCGAATCGGCACACGAAATAGCAAGCCGGAGCCGGGGCACCCCGCGTATAGCCAATCTTCTGCTCCGCAGAGTCAGAGACTTTGCCCAAGTGAAAAGCGACGGCACCATCAACCTTGACATAGCCCAGTATGCACTGCAGGCACTCAACGTGGACAAGCATGGCCTCGACGAGATGGACAACCGCATTCTTGGAACGATAATAGACAAGTTCAAAGGTGGCCCGGTAGGTCTGTCCACCATTGCCACTTCGGTGGGAGAGGACACAGGAACCATTGAAGAAGTGTACGAGCCGTTCCTTATACAGGAAGGCTACCTGATGCGTACTCCCCGTGGACGGGAAGTCACCCCTCTCGCCTACCAGCACCTTGGCAAAATCAAGAACTTCGGCAGCCAAGCCGAACTTTTCTGACGGCAATCACAGAAAAATGCGGACATTGGCACACAAAAACATAAGACACTGATTTGCAAAAACATAGAATATTTGTGTAAAAAAAAGGAAACAAAATCCTTCTCAGAACAAAAAAAATTCGTATCTTTGCACCTCATTTTTAAACACTAAAAAAACATAAAATGGCAATAATTGGAACAATAAGAAAACACTCCGGGATAGCAGTAGCTGTCGTAGGTATCGCGATTGTAGCCTTCATCATCGGCGACGTTTTTAAAAGACAGTCCAGCGTACCCGATTTTGCAGAAATTGACGGAGAAACAGTCCTGAACACCTACTTTGAACAAAAAGTGCAGGAAGAAGAAGAACGCCTTAAACGTCAGCAGGGCATCGACCAGATTCCATCAGACAAAACTTTCGAATTCCGCGAACAGGTCTGGAATCAGATTCTGGAAGAAAAAATCTACGGAAAACAACTTGAAGCATTGGGCATTGTCGTTTCGCAGGCAGAACTCAGCGACATGTACCTCGGCGAATTCATACATCCATTTCTGAAACAACAGTTCACCGACCCTTCTACGGGCATTTACAACTCCCAAATAGTGAAGCAGTACGTGCAGAATTTCGACCAGCTGAAACCCGAAGACCAGTTGCAATGGGCAGACATCGAACAGTACGTGTCGAAATCGCGTCTTTATGAAAAATACAACATGTTGCTTGCCAAAAGTTTCTACACTCCGAAAGCCATAGCAGAAAAAATCGTTGCGATGTCGGCAAAATCTGCAGATGCAAGGGTAATTGCCCTTTCTCCGCAGACAATCACCGATGACCAGATTAAGATCACCGATGCCGATTACGAAAAATACTACAATGAACACAAGAAAATGTTCAAACAGGAAAATTCGCGAGACATAGATTTCGTACAATTTCCGGTAGTACCGACCCAGAAAGACTTGGCCGACATAGAAAACAAATTCATGGAATCATGGAAAGAATTCCAGACCATTGAAGACGAGTACGCCGCAGCATTCGTAAACCAGATTTCCGACGTATGGTACGATTCGTCTTATGTAAAATCTTCCGCTTTTCTCAGCATGGCACCACTTGACACGCTCATTTCACAAACACCGGCAGGCGGATTCGTAGAACCCCGTCTCATAGGCAACAAGTGGGTAATGGCAAAAGTCTTGAAAGCCGAAAACCGTCCCGACAGCCTCAGAGCATCGGCAATAATAATACTGAACAACAAGGCCGAAGGAATTTCCCGTTCCGAAGCCGAAGCAAAATCCTTGACCGACAGCGTTGAAGCCCTTATAAAATCCGGCAAGATGTCATTTGAAGAAGCCGTTGCAAGTTTCTCCGACGACCCGACAAAAGGCGACAACCAAGGCGACATGAAATGGACCACCGACGGTGGATACGGTTTCCTCAACGAAAAGATAGTTGAGTCGCCGGAAGGCACCGTGTTCACTTACGAACGTCCCGACAAGGTAGGCTATTACATAGTAAAAGTTACAGGCAAAACAGCCGCCAGCAAAAAATACCGCGTGGCACTCGTTACAAACGAAATAAAAGCTAGCAAGGAGACTTACGATGCCGCTTACCAGAAAGCCAACGCTTTCCTCAGCAAAGTGGCTACGCACGACGCTTTTGTTGCAACAGCACAGAAAGAAAACCTCATGGTTCACAATTCCGATTTCACCCCATCGAACGTAAAAAGCCTGCAAGGCGTGAGCGAAGCACGTGAAATCGTACGCTGGGCATTCAACGAAGAACGTGTAGTCGGAGAAGTTTCCGAAACAATATACGAATCCGACGACAACTACGTAGTGGCTTCACTGAAAGAAATACGTAAAAAAGGCTATGCCACACTGGATCAGGTTAAGATTTACATCGAACCGATGGTGAAACAGGAGAAACGCCTTGAAATGCTTGCCGAAAAAGCCGAAAAGACCATGGCTTCGACAAAGGACATCAATGCACTGGCTACACAGCTCGGTTCGTCTGTTGACAGCGTAACCGGCATAAATTTCAACGGATACACATTCGGCAACTACGGTCCTGAGATGAAAGCCATCGGAACCGTTGCCGCCGCAGGCAAGACAGGTTTGCTGAAACCCATCAAGGGTGACTACAACGTGTATGTCGTAAACGTTGATGCCATAAACCAGAATCCACAAATGCCCGATGCCAAACTCATGGCACAGCAGATGGAAATGGAAAACTCCCAGAAACTCAGAACCCTGTTCGATGTCCTGAAAGACAAAATTGAAATCAAAGACAACAGAATAGCATTCCAATAATCAATGGGATATGAAACAAAAAAGCCGCTGGAGATTCCGGCGGTTTTTTTTATCCGTTCCTTACGTTATTTTTCAGACTCGAACTCGAAACTGAACGAAACGAAAAAGCGGGTTTCAGACATCTGAACCCGCTTTCGCCTGAGGTCTCTTCCAGATTCGAACTGGAGTAAACGGTTTTGCAGACCGGTACCTAGCCACTCGGTCAAGAGACCTTCAAAATCGTTTGCAAAGTTACGATTTTTTTTCCAATTGACAAAATTTTTTTTGACTATCCGTAAACTTTTGTTTCAATACCCTGACTTTCAAGTTTTTGAGAATAGACTTTCAATTCATCAGCCGTAAGTTTCACGAGATTTTTTTCCGGCGTGGCACGGTCCAGAGCATAAATCATCACACTTCTCGGACGAATTTTCTCCAACAAACGCAAATAGCTTTCAAATTCCGACTCGGATATGTTGGATATTTCCTTCCCTTCGCTTTCTCCGCGGAAAAGCAGCGTCTGTATTATGCATCGGTTCCCGAGTTCAGTCAGTTTTTCCACCACTTCATCAAAAGAGCAGCAGTCTTTAGTGGGACGGTTTATCAGGTTCCACATTCCGGGCGTACCCGCATCAAGTTTAAGAATAGGGTTGTCGATTTTGCATACAGCCTCAAAGACACGTGCCTTTCCGAGCCGAGTGGAATTCGAGAGCAACGACACTTTTGCATCGGGGAAGTATCTGTTTCTCATTTCGACGACCATATCCACAACCTGCGGAAAGTGTGGAGACGCAGTGGGCTCCCCGTTCCCCGAAAAGGTAAGCGAATCAATTCTGACACCTTGCTCCAGAAGCTCCGACAGCCGTTTTTCCAGAAGGCCGGCGACCTGCGAGACATCGGGCATAAGTATTTCATTGGCTTCGCTCTCTCTATTCCAGCCACATTCGCAGTACACGCAGTCGAAGTCACACACCTTACGGTGCAGCGGGAGCAGGTTTATTCCCAACGATGTGCCCAACCTGCGACTTTGTATGGGGCCTACTATATTATTTTTGAAAAGCATCTTTTACCGGATTTTCAGAATGTGGTGAAACGCAAGGGAAGCAGGGTATCGATTCCGTCGAACGCCAGCACCTTGCCCCCGTCCTGATAAAGCAGAATTTCGATGTTTTCACCAGCCAAATCCTGATATTCGGAAATGACCTGACGGCATGCTCCGCATGGAGTGGCCGAAGTAAGCTGGCCTTGCTGGTTTTTGCCCACGATGGCAAGCTTGCGCATCGGCACGCGGGGAAAACGTGCAGAAGCGGAGAACAGAGCCGTACGTTCGGCACAGAGTCCCGAAGGATATGCCACATTTTCCTGATTGCTGCCGTGCACCATTTCTCCGTTGTCAAGCAACACCGCCGCACCTACGCAGAAGTGCGAATACGGTGAATATGCGGTGCCGGTAGCCTCAATGGCCAGTTCCACAAGTGCACGCCGTTCGGCCGAGAGTTCTTCCTTCGAACCGTATTCGGTGTACTCGATGCTTATGTTACGTGTCGTTTTCATGTTGTATGTTTTTTGTATCCGAATTGCAAAGTTACGAAGTTTTTTTGAATTATGGACAAAAAAATCCGACATTCCCCGGGTTATACGTATGTTCAGCATTGTCCTGACAGTTTACAGACGGTATTTTCCGAAAAAAAAATCCCGCGGATTCCGATTCTTTTTCGTATCTTTGCACCGGAAAACACCGAATGAAACATGGGCACAAAGACAACATACACCGCCAAGAAAAAGGATGCCGAAACGGGCTACTACTACCATGGGGCAAGGTTTAATTCTTCCGATTTAGGGTGGCTGAGTGTGGACCCGATGGCGGACAAGTATCCGAGTATGTCTCCCTATGCTTATTGTGCATGGAATCCGGTGAAGTTGGTGGATCCGGAGGGAAGGAAAATTTGGATTGAAAGTGGGGATGGTACAAAGGTTGAATATCAAGCCAAAATGGATCCATCTGGCGATGATGCATCTCAAACGCAATTACAATCATTAAATAAAATGTATAGTACAGACTTGGGAGAGGAACTACTTGGTGTTTTAATAGAATCCAAGAATGATTACTATATCACGAATGAATCATCAACAAAACCGAACACATGCGGAACCGTAAAGGATGGTAATGGTGCAAAATTAAAAATGGGAGGAAATAATGATGTCCTTAGTTTGTCTCATGAATTATTCCATGCATATCAGTATGAATGTGGACAAGGTGGGGCAACTTATAAGAATGAAGTTGAAGCATATCTATTCAGTATTTCATTAGCAACGTCGCTATGTGGGGGTGGTTTCAATCCCCTTTGTTCCCGAAATCCGAATACGCCAGATGGAATACTCTATGAAAAAGCAACGAATAATCTCCAGTGGGGTAAGACCTTTTCTTTGATAGATTTTGAAACAGCCGTGAAATTATTCCAATCTCAGTCAATGGCGAACGCAAATGGCACATACAATGCTTCATACTATTCAATAGGAGATGCTAAATCAAATCCGTTGCTTCCGTCCTTTTATCCTCTAATTAGGCAATAGAAAAATCATGAAAAATACTGTCATCATCTACATTCTAATAATTTTGAGTATTCCTCTATATGCTCAAGAAGATACCCCCCAAAAACAATATGCAAACATGATAGGATTACCTATAATATGTGACTCTGCGTGGAGTCCTCTTAGTAAACCAATAACAATTGTAGACTCTACCTATGGAGACATTGAGGGATGGTGTACTATTGATATACTAACCAAAGAAGATGGGATTTGTATTGAAAATGTTAAATTTAAGTCTTTCCATGAAAGGGGTGAAATGGAACATGATTCCACATTATTTGAAAACTGTACTTTTGTAGAATGTGTACAAGAGGCAATTCAAAATAAATTATTTCACGGATATATTGTTTACCCAAATCACGGAGAATGGAGCAAGCCATTAACTAGGCATACTTGTGCTGTTCGAATTGTTATAGAAGAACCATCTCAAATTTCCAAAACTTATTCCTATGAGGAATGACATTCTCATTTCTATTACTTACCCTAGGTTTTTTAACAAAACAAACTGTATTGTACTGAAACAAGCTGACTCGTCGAGCATGTTATTGTCAAATTAATTCCCATACCTGCAAAAAAAATCGTACTTTTGTATCATGAATCAGCTTGCATCCTCATACAACAAAACATCTTCAACTTTCACCTATTGTAGCAACATTTATTCCTTCACATCCACCGGCAAGGAGCGGGATGCCGAGACTGGCTACTACTACCACGGTGCAAGGTTTAACTCTTCCGATTGGGGATGGCTGAGCGTTGACCCCATGGCGGACAAGTATCCGAGTATGTCTCCCTATGCTTATTGTGCATGGAATCCGATTAAGTTAGTGGATCCAGAGGGGATGGAGTTCGATCCCACAATGGAAAAATATTCTAGCCTAGTTGAACTTTACTGCGACAGAAAAATAAAAAAACTGTCAGAAATGGAATCTCTAACACCAGAACAAGAAAGTCAGTTAAGTGAGTTTAAAAGTGCAAAGAAAGAAATCCAGAAAATGAGACAGGACACGTCTACTTATTATGGTATGCAAACTGCATTGTTTAGAGATAAAGACACGAAGGGAACAACTCAATATGTTGGACATGGAGATATTACTTGTATAGGAAAAGAAAAACATTGGATTATGGTATCTTTAAATATTGAAGATGGCTTGTTTACTGAAAATGGAGAATTAAACATGAAAGGGTTAGGAGTTTTTGTTCACGAACTTAAACATTGCTATCAATTCTATAATAAAGAGACGTTGTATGTTCAGCCTGCAGATGGGATTGGTTTTAAAGATTACAATACCAAAACCTTGGAAAAAGCCGCGTTCAAACGAGGAACTGCTTTCGGATCTTTCAGCACATTTAATTCTGATAATTATCCTGATCTTTCCATTGGAACAATGGATAATTTTATCAATAAATATCCAGGATGTCAAATATTCAAACACCAATAGACATGATGACAAAAAAAATTCTTTTTTACATTATTTTAGTAATAATCATGAATACCTTGAATGCACAAGGAGGTATTACCGTAAGAAATGCAAACACCCCAGTTATTCGTCTTGGAGATCAGTTGCAAAATGACACTTTCTATGTTGGTGTCGATGGTCGTTTTGTGTTGTCTTTTGCTAATGATAGCATTGTACAAGCACGTTTTTTTGGTGTAGACATGTTCGATCGTTATCAAAAAATTCCATATCGCAGATGTGGGGATACAATATTCCTTCATAATTCTTCACAAACACGGTTGCCTTATTCTTTTTGTACTCAAAAACCTGTACAAGGTATGGATGGATGTGGTGGCAACCCTGTTATTGTTAAATTTTTCTATCCAAAGCTGTCTATGGCGAGGGGCGATGTAAGAGAGCATAGATTCCACTATGAGGGAATATATTATATGGATACAATCTCGTTTCAGCTTTATATCCCTTACGAAGAAGTACATTGCCAATATTCCGACATAATAGTCGTGTCTGTTGGAAACCATCATGCACGATTGCGTAAAGATATAGATATATCATATTATAGCCCCTATAAATACTTTAAGATCGATATGAGCAATTTTTTCCCATCATGCGAATATGCTTTATTCAATGAGTTCCCTCTCGTAGTGAAAGGAGACAGTATTTTCCCTGTTGACAATGAAAAAAACTATCAATGTTGGATAGACAATGGATTTTTTTTTCCTGTGATGGTAAAAGGCCACGGCAAACCCAAAAAAGCCAAAGACATTCCTTATTGGCGCGCTGGATTAGAAGGAGTCAAATTTGAGTTTTAGAACTGGTCAGGAAGCACAGGAAAATTGTAAACATTTGAATCAAATAGCACATAAATCCGCATCACTGACCTGAACGGAAATATTATTAACCCAACAATAGTCAAACACCGTAAAGACACAAAAGCTAATCAATGCTCTCCCGCACTACACATATAGCTCCAAAACTGAAAGCCACAGGCACCAACGCCAACGGCAGGCTGCTGCGGGATGCAAACGGCAACCTCGCACAAATAGCCGAGTACAACTACGACCCCGCCACCGAGATAGCCACCCTGCAGGATTTCCGCAACCACTACTGGGACGAAGAAGACCGCCTGAACCTTGTGCTTGACAACAGACATTTCTCTTACTACCTTTACGGCTACGACGGGCAGAGGGTGGCGAAATTCACATCGGACTGGGTGCAAAATTCATCTGGATATTATGGTTTTTCAAACTCGGCAACCATAAAAGAAAGCACACTGTATTTGTCGGAATACATGGTGTCAGACAAACATGGATACACCAAATATTACTATGCTGATGGAACAAGGATAGCTGCCCGATGGGGCGAAGGCGGTTTTGACAAAATGCAAAGATTGTGTACAAAGAATTTTAACCTATATAATAATGCCAGCACACTGTTCCATAGCGTGGTGGCGAGGATTGGTGAGGGCATGCCGCAGGATTACTCATCCGCCCCCTGCCCTGCATATATCAGCTACAGTGAGGAATTCGGTGTGCAACTGCCAACGTTGAATTTTGAAACCGGCTTTTTCATAATTGTTGACCCTATTTGTTACCTGAAAAACGGACTGCGTACAAACAGGAGCGGGGAGACTTTCTTTTTCCACTCCGACCACCTTGGCTCCGCCAACTGG
>JAZRZP010000037.1:0-25162 GCA_045601425.1 Bacteroidales bacterium | reverse complement strand
CCGCGAGGGCTATCATTGTTTTTTTCATTGTTGTCAGATTTTAATTATCATTACTTTTTTCCTTTTTTTTCGTACGCCTCCGTCATTGCCTGTCGTTATTTTCGCCCCGGGCCATGCGGCAATTCTCCGGCACGGGGCTGCACTTTTCGATGTAGTGCAGCTTGCCTTTGAGTTCGTCGTTTTTCGGGGTCTGCGGAAACATAGAAAAAATTTTTCCGTTTTCCGGAAAAAAACATCCGTATTGTCCTGAAAAAGGCGTGAAAAAGTCAAGAAATGGCAGGGCAGCGGACGAAAACCGCACTCTTGCCGAAACGGCAATGAGTTGCAGTATGTATGACAACTTATTGAAAATAAATGTGTTATGTAAAATATTTTTCCGCATGCCTTGTTTTTTCAGTTCACGGCAAAGTTACGGAAAGTTTTCGGATTGTGCAAGCGGTGGGGAAAATTTTTTCCCTGAAATGCAAATTGCAAAAAAATCCGCCGACCTTTCAGGCCGGCGGATGGATTTAAAAATGAAAACAAAATGATTTAACCGTTTATTTTTCTGTTCACTTCAACCAGAAGACGCTGTTCTTCGGCGATGGCAGCTTTCTCTATCTTTTCTGCTTCGGCCAGAATCTGAGCCTTGAAAGTTTCGTCTTTCAGACTCGAGGCGTTTATCTTCACGTTGAGACCTGCACCTATCACGGCAGAACGTGCGCACAGTGCACCCACACCGGCATCGGTTACCGAGTTCGGGTTCCCGATTTCCACCATTGCGTTTATCACTTCAAAAGCCTCGAAAGCTTTTTGCATTGTGCGGAAAGGTACTTCGGTTGCATATTTGGTGGCTGCCTGTATTGCGGCAGTGCGGGCTTTTTTCTCTTCGTCGGTTTTCTTCGGAAGTCCGAAAGCGTTCATTATAGTGTTGAAGGCGTTGGTGTCTTCGTCAACGAGGAGCAGGAGGTCGTCCTTTATTGCCTGACCTTTCACTGCCCAGTTCGAGAATTCTTCCCAACGGTCGTCCCAGCCGGGTTTGTGAGCCGAAAGGTTTGCAACCATTGTTGCCAGAGAGGCAGCCAAGGCTCCCATGTAGGCCGATATGGAACCGCCTCCGGGGGCAGGACTCTCGCTTGCAGTTTCCTCTGCGAAGCCTGTGCAGGTCATGTCTATGAGGCGTTTGGCAGTATTGTCTTCAAGGAAGTATTCTATCACTTTCTCTTTCGGATTGAAGGGCTTCAGGTCGTCAAGTCCCATCGATTTGATGGCTATTTTTATTTTTTCCTCTTCGCTGATGCCCAACGAGCGCTGCTGTTTTGCAAGATAATAGTTTCCTGCATCAATGAGGACTTTTTTCGGTATGAGTCCGACTATTTCGCAACCGGAAACGCGTATGCCGCGTGCGGAGGCTTTTCTGCAAACTTCTTCGAAGGCAACGTGTACGGGAGTCACGCTAATGTTGGTTATGTTCATGGAAACTTGGGCAATGCCGTATTCTTCTATAAACCAGCCGATTGCCTTGGTCGATTTCAACGTTCCGGGAATCATTATCACTTCACCGTTTTCATTTTTCATCGGTTTGCCGGTAATTTTTCCGCCTTCGCGTTGCGGACGGCCTTTTTCGCGGACGTCAAAAGCAATGGCGTTGGCGCGTCGGGTAGAGGTGGTGTTGAGATTGTAGTTTATGGCAACCAGAAAATCGCGTGCTCCGACAGCCGTTGCTCCTGTGGTTGCAACATGGTCGTCGAATTTGCAGGGACCGAAGTCGGGTTTCCATTCATCGGTGCAGATGCGATCTTTCAAAGCTTCGTATTCGCCCTGTCGGCAGTTTGCCAGATTGCGGCGCTTGGGCTCGAAAGCGGCGTCTTCGTAGCAGAATACCGGTATGTTGAGCTCCGTGCCGATACGTTGTCCCAGCTTGTGGGCATATTCTGCAACTTCCTGCATCGTAATGTCCGATACCGGAATGAGCGGGCATACGTCGGTGGCTCCGAAACGCGGGTGGTCTCCGTGGTGGTTGCGCATGTCTATGAGTTCGGATGCTTTGCGTACAACGCGGAATGCAGCTTCGCAAACCGGTTCCGGCTCGCCTACGAAAGTGATTACTGTACGGTTGGTGCTTGCTCCCGGATCAACGTCCAGAAGTTTGACTCCTTCCACTTTCTCTATTTCGGCTGTAACTTGGTTGATGATGTTCATATCGCGGCCTTCGCTGATATTGGGAACACATTCTATAATCTGTTTCATTGTTTGTATAAATTACTGTTTGTCAAAAAAATAAATGTTTTCTTCGCTCCTGAAAGCAATTGCAAAGGTACGATTTTTTTTGCAAAAAAACGAATTTTTTTACGGTCTTTGTGTGGCTGTCGTCCGTCTTGCTGAAAAATGGAAGCAAGAAGGGAGAACCACAGGATTCTCCCTTCTTGCTTTTGTAATGCCGTTACGGTATGTGTCGGAGTGCGTTTATTTTTTGTTTCTTACGAGGCGGACGCAGATTCCGCTCGAACGTCCGAAAGAGTTGTTGGATTCAAGTTTGTTTTCATAGAAATATACTCCATAGGCCACATTCTGGTTAACGCTGGTCGTGGTCCAATATCTGCCGTCCTGATTGGCACGGTATGCATTGGATCCGGCTCTGTATCCTCCGGCCGGCAGGAATATTGCCCCGTTGGCTTCCATCTTTTTCCACTGGGTTGTCGTGTAGGTGTTCAGGTTGAATGCCGAATAGCCATTGTTGAAAGTGTATCCCTCCGGCAACGTCCATGCATCAGGCAAAATTATCAGACCGTTTACGCTGTTGTCGATGCATCCCAATCCGCATTTCTTCTTGGCATTGGCACGTCCGGTGAGGAGATATCTCCATTCCGAACTTGTTAGTGTCCTCCAAGTGCCGGCGGGATCTGTCAATTGTGTGGCAGGGTTGAAAATTCCGTTATATAGCCCCCAGTCGTAGTTGCTGTCGGTTATGTTGGCAGTCCCGTTGCCGTAGTCGGTGTCAGTGGTCGACCTCATGTAGGGATTTTTGCCGTTGTAGCCACTTGTACCCCATCCGAATAGGTCTATCCATCCCTGATAGGACGACGATATGGAATTGTTCTTGCATTTTATGGTGTTTATGTACACGTTCCCGTTGTCCTCGTCGCCTACATAGGAGTACTGATTCTCGGCAAACCGCCACGTCTTTGTGCTTGGCTGGTATTGCAGGTTCCCGGGAGAAAAGTAAACTTTCTTATTCTCCGATACGGAAAAGACGTCAGGCTCCGAAACGTCGGATCCGTTTGATGGTTTTGTGCTGGTTTTGTCGTCATCTTTGCTGCATGCCATGAACCCACAGGCAAGAGCCAAAATAAATATGAATTTTTTCATTGCGTTTATTCTTTAAGTTAAACATTGATTTTTTTTGCAAAAATACGAGTTTTTTTTGAACTTGCAAAGTTTATCTCAAAATCTCGTGCAGAATGGTCTGCGATTTGAAATCGGAAAGGTTGCTCAGGTGTATTCTGAAGTAATCGGTCATGTCGGTCAGTAGTTTGTTCCGTTCCAAATATGAGGTTTGTAATGATTCTTTGTATAAATCATTGATATTAAGGTATTTATGTAGCAAAAGGCTGCTACCTGTATCCAGAAGCGTTTCGGAAGAAGTACTGTAATGGCCTTCTGCCGATTCGAAACAGCCGTTCTGCATGTTGAAGTGCGGTTTGTTTGCAGAAAAATTGTCCAAGGGTTCTATGCCGAACTGCCGTGCGGCTTTTATCAGAAACCGTATTGGAAAATCGGAAATCACGCAGCGGTCTTCGTCCAAGGCCGAAAGTGTCTCAAGCACGAAGTCGAACAGGGTGGGGTTGGGCTCTTCTTCGCGTATGGTTTTGTAAAGCAACTCGTTGATGAAGAATATTATGGCGGTCTTTTCGCAGCTATACGGTATGGTGTTCCACTGCATGGCAGGTTTCAGTTCTTTTGCAAACTGTATTTCGGCTTTTTCGTTCCGGTAAACCGACATTTCAAGATACGACATCGGTTGCAGAAGATTCTGCTTGTTTCGGCTTTTCCCGCCACGCACTCCCTTTATCATGAAACTTTTTACCCCCCATGTGCGGGTGAGCATTTTCGCTATCACGCTGCTTTCCGAATAGTTGGTCGTGTGGAGTACAAAGGCAAAAGTGGATGCTAACATGTATTGTTATCTGAGTATCAGTACTTTGGTTACTGAACGGTTCTCTGAAAAATCATCGGAGGCAAATACGTAATAAACTCCCGAGGCCACGCGTTTGCCACTCGAAGTGCGTCCGTACCATATTGCCTGACCGCCGTTGGCTCGGGTTGAGAAAACTACATGTCCAGAAGCGTCGGTTATGTGTACAAGGGCGTTTCGGGTGAATCCTTTTATGGCTATAGGTCCGTTGTAATCGGGTTTTACCGGATTGGGAAAGGCATAAATTGTGTCCAGTGGCGTCTGCTCGGCATAAGTAGCTGTACCTCTGTACGATACGATGCCTTTGTTGGTGCCTATGAAAACTTCACCCGTGGTCGGCATTATGCCTATGTCGGTGATTTTGTCCGATGGCAGCGGGCTGTTGTTCGATGAAAAATGCAGAAGCTGTTCTGTACCGTTTCCCGAAACGAGAAATGCTCCGCCCGAAGCCGTGCCTATCCATTTACGGTTGGCTCCGTCAACGGTTATACAGGTGATTTCCTCGTATGCCAGCAGATATTCTATGTTGCCGCCTTCGCTGTAAAGAATGTTGTTGCAGGTAATTGGAGACTCTTCTCCGTTGCCGCCGTTCTCAAAGGCATTCGATGTATTGTATATCACCTTTATCCCCTTTTCGGTGCCGAGCCAGATTTCATTGTCCTGATCCTGTGCAAGGCAGTTGACCTTTGTCGTGGCAAGTTTGCTGCCTTTGTTTGGGTTGACGTGGGCAAATTTGTTTTCCCCGTCATGAACGAATATGTCGTTGTGTCCGAGAAACCATTTGTAGTTGTGCACGCTGTCTATAATCAGAGTGTACAGTTCTTCGTTGCCGGTGTCTGTTCTGAAACTTTTCCACGAACCGTCTTTTCTCCGCACAATCAAGCCGTAGTTCTGCAATGCGTTGGTAAACCAGAAGTTCCCGTCTTTGTCGGCAGCGGCGGCTCCGGTGCGGACCGAACGGAAATTCCCCAGAAAGTACGGCTGTATTGCATTGTCGCTGTTGGTCTCGTTGTAGATGTTTTTCACTTTGTTGTCCTCTATTTCCAAAATGCCGTAGTTCCATGCGGTGGCAAACAGGTGATTTCTGTTTTTTGGATCCTGAACCACGTCGGCAACGTCGTTGCACGAGTCGAGGATTTCGTTGCGCGTCAGCGTCGACCATCGGTTTTCACTGAATGTAGAAAGTTGGGCAGGCAGGAAATATACGCCCTGTACGCTTCCGTGTGCGAGGAAAAGACCTTTGTCGAACGCTTTAAACCGGTAGGAATCGTCGAACTGCGGTGCATTCGGCTCCAAACCATTGGCAATTGTAGGATTGTGCAGGTCAAAATACACCAGCCCTGCCCAATCGGTTCCAACCCAGAGTTTTGAGAATGCCACGGTCGCATCGAGACACTGCATGGTGAGCCAGTCAATGTTGCCGTACTCGTTAGTCAGTGTGAGGTCTCTGTCATATATCTCCACCTTTCGGTACTTGGAAACTACGAGTTTGTCGCCCGCAACCCGCAGAGAACGTATGTCGCCCGACATCCATTTGTTGAAATGCTGCAGGTCAGATGATCTGTATATTGTCGAACTGTTCAGTGAGTCTTCGGTTATGATGAAGATTTCTCCATTGAAGCATTCGAGATATCTGATTTTTTTTGCACCCAGTACCGACGATGTGTCGTGGTGCCAGTTGGTGTATATGTTCAGGTGTCGCTGGGTCTTGTCGGCAGCTATGAAACCGGAGTCTGTGGCTATCACAATGTTTTCGTTGAATACTGCCAAGTCGTTTGTCTTCAGGGTCGTGCCTTCGCTGCCTACGTAGTACACGTCGGAAATCTCTTTGCGGCTGAGGTTCAGCACCACTGTCCCGAAACCGCAGGCAAGGTAGGCTTTCTTGTCGTAGAAACGTATCCGGTATATGTTCTTGTCTCCGGAAATCTCGCTGCGCTTTATGTCCGAAAGGTTGAAAACCTGACCGTTGTGAACCAAATCTATGTTCGAATTGGTGTATGCTATCACCATGAAGTCCGATTGTCTGTCGTACGCAAAAGCCGATATCCCCACATCGGAGAGTCCTTCTACTTTCGTGAATTTGTTCACCGTACCGTCGTCGGTATCATAATACATGAGTCCGAGGTCTCCTTGAGCAAAGACCTTGTTGCCGACAATCTCAATATGGTGTGCCTTGCTGAACGAGAAATGGTCTCTCCATTTGCCGACTCCCACTTGCGGGAACGACAGCTGGCAGGCAAGCAACATTGCAAAAACACAAAATAGACGTTTCATGCAGTACTGTCAGTTAATGATGCTTTCGGTAAATCAGTCTATTTCGATGAATTCGGTAAGGAACCACGGTTCGTCGGGATTTGCGCGTTCAAAGTTGAGGCAGAAAACCCATTCTGAATCGAGCCAGCCGGCAAGGTAAGATGCTTTGGTGCTACAGAGGCTGCTCCAACCGTAGAGTGTGCCGTCATCATCAAGCATGAATTTGAATGAAAGGAAAAAATTGTCGAGACTTTTTTTCTCTTCCTCGCTGAGTTTCATGCGTTCGTCTTGAAACTCAGCGTCCGAAACGAATTTGCAGATGAAGTCTTTCAGACTTTCCTTTCCCGAGTTGCATTCCGACTTGTCGTCCAGAAAGGAACGGTAAAGATTCACGTAATCCAGTGCTGTGGGCGACAGCTCACCAGCCTCAACTTGTGTTTCTATTTCCTTGAAATTGAGACTTTCCACTTCCAGATATGTGCTGTCTTCCGTCGTGAAACATTTGCTTTCTTTATTGCAACAGCAAAAAAACAGCGTTGAAACGGCTGTTAATGCCAGAAAATATAATTTTTTCATTATCTGATTTTTTTTGCAAAGATACGTTTTTTTTTTGAAATGACTGCAATTTTTTTTGCATCAAAAAAGCCCCACACGAGGTATGCAGGGCTAAAAAACAAAAGCGTATGAAAAAAATTTACTTCTTCGAAAGGAATTCTTTTACTTGATCTGATGCTACGATGGTTTCTTTGAATACGTAAGCACCGGTTTTGGGAGAACGTTCTGTTCTTATAACTTTTGCAAAATCCTTGCCTGAGGATGTTCTTAACGTTGCTACTGCTTTCTTTGCCATATCTCTTTACTATTTGATTTCTTTATGAACAGTTACTTTTTTAAGGATGGGATTGTATTTTTTCAATTCCAAACGACCCGGAGTATTCTTTTTGTTTTTAGTCGTAATATAACGAGACATACCGGGCATGCCACTTGCTTTTTGTTCGGTGCATTCCAATATCACCTGTACTCTTGCGTCTTTATTTTTCTTTGCCATTTTTCTATCTTTTTTGGATTTGCAAAATTACTACTTTTTTTTGTTTCTGCAAAATTTTATTTGTTTTTTTTTGGATTTATTTTCTAATATCTTAATTATCAATAAGATATTTTCTAAAAATCCTCCGGTGATATTCTTTTTCCCCTTTCTTTCAGTGAACGTTTTTTCTGTTTTTATCTTTTTTTACGTGCTTTTTTTGCGTTTTCCGTCAGTTTTTACCCATCAGTATTGTGCGGAATTTTTTTCGGATTTCGCAAGATTACTTCGTTACATCGGTTTCCGCACATTGCAGTATTTCCTTGTCTGCTTGCTTGGATACGAATGCTACGACGTGACAGTTCTGAGGTTTGCACTTTTTGGGCAGAATGTATCTCAGCGTGATTTCCCTGCATTCTCCGGCCTGACCTATTGCCTTCACTCCGAGTCCCCAAACGTCGGTTATCACGTCGCGGAGCACGTGGTTGAACACATATCCGTCAACCCAGCCGCTGTTCAGGAGCTGTTTGCCTACCAGCGAGTCCTCCATGAGTACCATAGTGAGGTGGAGCGAATCGCTCACGTCCTGCAGAAATTCCAGACTGGCAGTGATGTTGATTCTGCGATTCTCTGCGTTGTAGTCCGTTTTCATGGACATTGCCAGAACAGGTTCTTCTGCGAGTGCATTCTCTACGCTGTTGCCCATTTCGGCAGGTGTCAGTTGAATGAATTGCCCGTCTTGGCTTTTGCGGTTGACCATTGCTTTGGGCAGGGCCTGCACGCCGAACGCCTCGTCCCAGATGTCGCCGTCGGGGGTGCGCATGTCGAGGGTGTCCTGAAACGGTGCAGCCATGCTTGTGGCGTGAATCGCATACACTACCAGCTGTTCTCCGTAGGTCGCCTGTAATCCGGAAATCAGTTCGTCGGCGGCAGGGCAGTTGGTGCATTTTACGGCAGTGTATTTTTCAAGGAGCACGCATTTCTGGTGATTGGAAACAGGTTTCCCGTCAACCCATTCTCCCGAACTTCCCGCATATATTAAGTAGTCTTCTTCTTCTATTTTGTTGCAGGCTCCCGATATGCACAGGACTGCAAGTGCGATAACTGAAAATATCGTTTTTTTCATGTCTTTCGGATTTTTTTTTGTTAGAAACTGCTTGTTAGTGAAATTGTCAGACCGTTGGAAGCCGGAACCTGACGGCAGACGCCGCCGATGCAGAGCAGACCTTCGCGTTGCTTCCCGTATCCGATTTGCAGACGGGTGGTCTTGTGTGTGTATCCGGCCGAGATGTTGTAGTAGTGCTGGCCGCCGCCGTTGTAGTTGTACTGGTCGGAAACGGATACGAAGAATTCCGAGGTGAAGTTGTATTCGATTAGTCCCATAATCCAGTCACCGCTGCGTTTGTCGCTGGATGTGTAGTCAATGTTTGTTCCGAGCCACTGTGCTTCGGCACGTATTACGTTTTTGCTGTTGATTTTGTATGTGAAATCGGCAACTGCCACATTGTTGTAATGCAGGCTTCCGCTGTGTCCTTCCACAACCGGATTGAACGTGATGTAGGCGTACATGAGGTTCAGCTTGGCTTTTGGAGAGAGTTTCTTGTTTATCTCGATGTTGAAGTCTTCGTAGTAGAGTTCATCGCCGAATTTGAAGAAATCGGACTTGTAGCCGTCTGTACCCATTGTGCCAATGGGGGTGGTGTCGCTGATGGCTTGTCTGTTGATGGACATGAGGCGTGCATAGTTTATCTTGAGGTCGGTGCCGTATTTCCCTCCAAGGAACGTGCCTTTTCTGAAGTTGTAGGCTATGTCTGCCTGAATTCCCATCTCACCGTTTACCTGTGTAGCATACGGATATATGGACATGAGGGCATAGGTGTGTTGGCGGGTCATTGCCGGCAGGTAGTTGATGTACAGCATCTCACCGGTCTCGGATCGTTTCGATTTGAACCCCATGTTGTCAACTCGTTTGGCCTGCAGGTTGATGCCAAGTCCGCGACGGGCATACGAGGCCATGACGAGCAGTGCGTTGCCGCCTTTGTATATGTAGTTGTTGGTGGCGTTGGGGTCTTGGGTCTTCATTGCATATTCGGTTTGCAGACCGAAGCGGCCGTGGGTCAGGTTCAACCGGTACGATGCGGCTCCCACATTGAGCGGCAGGTTGAGCTTGTAATCCGGATCGCTGGCGTTGAGGACGGTTTCGTCGCCTTCGTATTTGCTTACGAAGCCGGCTCCGAGACTTACTTGCGTCTTGGCTTCGTTCCAGCTGGGAATCAGTGAGTTGAGCTCGAATTCACCGTCAATGCCGCGTACTATTCCGGGACCGTAGTTCCAGAAATAGCGCTGTTTTCCAACCATTCCTTTTATGGAAATGCCGTTTATAGGACGGAATTTCACATTGATACCCATGGTGGCGTTGTCAAGACCGAGGTTGCGGTCTTCGTAACTGCGGTATATGAGTCCATTCCCGTACTGTTCGTAGAAATCGCCGAGCGTGAACTCGTATTTATCGTTCTGAAACGAGATGAATTTGTTGGCGAAGCCGTATCCCTTGTATTGCGAGTCGAAGCCCAGCAACGGGTCGAGGTACGATTCGAAACGGAGTCCGGCGGTGAAATTGCCGTTGGTGTAGAGCACGTTGCCGAAGATGTTGGAAAGGAATTTCTGCGGTACGTTGGCGGCTCCGATGGAGGTGTCTTCACGCGAAATCTGGGCGTCCATCTGTACGTTGCCGGTAACATGTCCGCCGAGAATGGTCTGTGCCTTGAGCGGGAATGTGCCGGCCAGAAGAAGTATGGTAATTATTATTGTAGTTTTTTTCATTGCAAGATGCCTTTTGGTTGTTATTCTGAAATGTTTTCGCCGTTGTTGAGTTTGCGTATGAGTCCTATGAGCTCTTCTTCGCTACCTTCCACAAAAGACGTGTGCTGCCATACAATCTGCCCCTTGCCGTCGATGATGAATGTGTGGGGAACGTTGACAACGTTCATGGCGCGTTTGAAATCCTGATTCTGGTCTATGTAAACTTCATAGTCCCACGAGCTGCTTTCGGCCAAAGTCTTTACGCGTGCCGAAGTACGGGCATCGTCAACGGAAACAGCCACGAGTTTTACTCCGGTTTCGTCAACCCAGTCCTGATAAACTTCCTTTATGGTGTTGAGTTCGCGGAGGCACGGTTTGCACCATGTGGCCCAAAAGCTTATTATCATAGGCTTGCCGTCGTTCTGGAGTACTGAAGTCTGAACTGTTTTTCCGTCAGCGGTCTTTATGCTGATGTTGTCGGGTAAAGTCGGAAGACTTTTTTCCTGAGCAAAAAGTGTTGTGGCAAGAATCATGGCTGCCGTCAGTGTAAAAATTACTTTTTTCATAATAAGGTGTTTTTTATTGTTTTACAAAATTTTATTTTTCTTTGCTTTTTTGTCAGAAAGGCCTGTCTTTCATGTATTCTGTCAGTGTTTCAAGCGACTGTTTGCAAGGTGTCTGCGGGAGTGAGGCCAGTTGTTCTTCTGTTTGCGAGAGGTATTCTCTTTGCTTTTTCTCGGCGAAGGCAATGCTACCGTTCCTGACCACGGCTTCTATTATGAATTCGATGCCGCTCTGCGGAATGTTTTCGCTGTATATCTGTTGGTAAACTTTTTGGGAAATATCTTTCTCTGCGGTTTCGAAAAAGTGGAGCAAGGGCAGGGTCAGTTTCTGTTCGCGAATGTCGTTGCCGGACTGTTTCCCTGTGTCGGTTCCCACGAAGTCGAGTATGTCGTCTTTTATCTGAAAGGCCATGCCGAAAGAGAGCCCGAAGTTTGCAAGCCTTTTTTGGTCTTCGGCCGAAGCTCCTGCCGAATAGGCACCGAGTTCGCAGCAAAGCGACAAAAGTCTGGCGGTTTTCTTCTCTATTATATTGTAGTATTCTGACAATGAACTGTTTCTGTGCTTTGTGGCATATTGCTGCTGGAGTTCGCCGGCTCCCATGGCTTCGGTGAGTTGCGAAACCCTCCGTATTATTTCCATGTCTTCCGTTGCGGTTAGCGTGTTCAGCACTTGCGAGTAAAGATAATCGCCCATGAGTACCGCAATTTTGTTGCCTTCAATGGTATGGAGCGTCTGTTTGCCGCGCCGCATTGGAGAGACGTCTACTATGTCGTCGTGTATGAGTGTTGTGTTGTGCAGCAGTTCAAGGGCTACGGCTGTCTTTACGGTTTTTTCGTTAGCGTCTGAAAACAGTCCTGCCGAAAGCAGTGTCAGTATCGGGCGTATGTGCTTGCCTCCTTGCAAATCAATGTGCGAAACGATGTCGTCCATGGGGTGAGTAAGGGAGTCGGTGAGCTTGCTGTAAAGTTGTTCAAACTCTGAAAAAGAGTTTGTTATGGGGTGTTTTATAGTGGTAAGTGTGTTCATTTACTGTTACGAAATCGCTTGCAAAGATACGAAAAAATCTTGGTTCCAGCAAACTTGTTCCGTTTTTTTTTTTACTCTACTGAATATTCCAGAAAAATGGTCTGTGTCCGGCTTTCATTGTTGACTCTTATTGTAAACGGAATGAACAGTGTGTTGCCTTGTCCAATACCTTTGGTGTCGATTTTGATTTTGAGATTCAACTTTCCGTCGGTTGCCGTTTTGGAATTCTGTACCAGCCTTACGTTTGGAGATGCTATGTTCAGGTAGTTTATGGTGAAGTCTTTTTCGTTGCAGCCAATCGGGAATGAAATCGGCACGGTGTTTTCCGTGTTTGTTCTGAATTTTCCGAGTGAGATTGTCTTTGCGGGGAATTTCAGACAGCTCCGGTCTTCTTCTTCGGAGTACTGGTAATCCAGAATTTCGATGCGGCGTTCGGCTATGGCCTCGGGGCTGAATACCGACTTCTGCTGGTCGGATGCGTCGGCGCTTACCTTGTCGGAAGCCATGGAGCTGCCAAGTGCCAGTTCTTCGATCTGTAAACTGCCCGTTTTGTTGCCGGATGTCTGCAGGTATTTGTGAATCAGGTTGTTGTTGTATTCCAGAAGCTGGTTGATGAAACTCGATATTCTCCTTTTCGAGAGTATGAAATTGTATTCGTCGGTGGCCAGAGGACTTGCAAATCCTTTGACCAAAAGTTTCACGTTGTGTCCGTGCTGGAGGTCGTTCACGACGATTTCAAACAGGCTGTCGAGTCTTGAGTAATTCGAAGGTAATGTGCTGTCGAAGAAAGTGTCCAGACTCATGAGTATTTCGTTTCTGAGGCCTTCGTCGTCCATTTTGCGGAAGTTGGATTTGTATAGGCCTTTCATGTCCAGATACTTGAAGTATGTCTGGAAGTAAGTCTGTTGGGTGGTGACTTTTTTGGAACGAGGGTCGGGCTCGTCGTTGTGGAAATAGAGTGTTATTGGGAGCAGAGAGCGGGCCGTGGACTGCAAGGTGATTCCCAGTACGGAGTCGGCAAGCGGTTGAGGCACAACGGTGTCGGCATGGCGTTTCCATGTGTATATGTCGTTGCAACAGGTGTTGTCGGCTATGAAGTACGAGCCTTTGCGGTTCGAGGTCAGGAATCCGGCGAGAGTGTCGTTCTTGTTCACGGTGAAATAAATGTCGTTGGCAGGTGAGTTCAGCGAAGCACCCAGATTCTGAGGTTCGCTCCACTGGTCGCGGAATCCTCTGGAAACGAATACGTCGTATCCTCCGTAGCCGTGGTGATAGTCGGAACTGAAATACAGCTCACCGGTGCGGTCGCAGTAGAAAGGCGTTATTTCGTCGCCGGGAGTGTTTACCGGTGCACCGAGGTTTACGCTCTTGCTCACATCGTCGCCGTTCACTATGGAGTACCAAATGTCCATGCCTCCGCTGCCTCCCGGTCTGTTCGACGAATATAGGAGCAGCGTGTTGCCGTCCTTGTGTGCCACGGTCGGCTGCGTGCTTGTAAAGCCGGGCACGTTTACTCTGCTACTCAGTTTCTTGGGCGTGCTCCATTTGCCTCCCACAAAGTGGGATACGTATATGTTGCATTGTATGTCGGCAAAGGAATTCACGTCTGCGTAAGTGAAGTAAACGCACTGGTTTACGGCATCGTAAGCCACGTTGCCCGTGTGCTTCTTGTGGCTGTTGAGCCCCCATCGGTTCAGTTTGCTTCCCGAAAAATTGCCGTTTTTCTTCACGTTGACCTGACAGATTTGCTGCAGTACGAAGTTTTCGAAAATCGAATTGTCCGACTGAGAGGTGTTTATTTCCTTTATCGTGGCGAAAAGCACTACGGAGTCTTCTATCATGATGGCTCCCGATTCGCTGTTTTCGGTGTTGAAGTTTTTGCCCTCGTGTTTAATGTCATATTCGCGTCGGAGTATGTCCAAACTGTCGTTCAGAATGCGTCTGCATGCTGAAATTTCTTCTTTGGCACGTTGTGTGAGTTCCGTATTGTTTGAAAAACTCCGTACGTACCGTTCGAAGCAGACAAGGGCAGAGTCGTTGTCCCCGTTGCTCTTGTACATCTCGGCAAGGTAGAACTGTATGTCGGGGTAATAGAATACGCCGTTGTTGGAAATCAGACGGTTGTAGTAGGTTATCGCCTGCTGGTAATCGTTCGAAAGCCGTGCCGATTCCGCAATCTTGTACAGCAGTTCGTTGCTCTGCGACTGCATGACTATCGCGTTTTTGTAGTGATACAATGCGGTCTTGTACCACCCCTGTGAGAAAGCGTCGTCGCCGGCCACCTCGTTTTCGCTTTGTGCAAAAATGTTCGAAATGCATCCGGTCAGCATTATGATTGTCAATGCTTTGCGTATGAAAAAGGGCAATATGTCTCGTGTGTTTTTTTTCATCAGAAGATTGGACATGGTATTGCTTTTACTTTTTTTACACGTGATTTTTCCTTTACGGTGTACACGAGGCCGAGTTCGAATGCCCCGACGCTGCGGCTTGCGGGCTTGAGTTTGGAGATGTTTATGTCGTAATTGACCGAAAAGAGGAAACTGTTGTATTCCAGAATGACCGAAGCCATGATTGCATCCATCTGGCGGAAATAGCATCCCACGAAAAGGTTTTTCTGCTGGTACGACCGTCCGGCGAGATTTGTCTTCAGGTCAAGCCCGTAGATGTATTCGGAATACTGCTGCTGGAACTGCAGCAGTACGGCTGGACGTATGGTGAACGCTTCATTCAGCCACACCGAAAAACGGGAATATGCTGTTGTCCTCGGTTCGAGGAACGTTTCGTCGAGGCCGAGGTACGAGATGTTCGGACGGTTCAAGTGCTTCACGTTCAGTCCGGCATTCATCGAGACACGGTCCGAAAACTGGTTCATCCATGCAATGCCTGCACCTGCGTCAATAAACGTAGTTCGGGTGTTGACGAATGTCTCCGAAGGGTCGGTCATCTCGGCATTGCCGGGCAGAAAACTCCGTTGTCCGTAGCCGGCTTCCACGGCCAATGCAAGGAAATTCTCGTTGGTTTTGCTAAGTGACTGGAAAAAGGACACTATCAGTGTGCCCTGCGTAATGCCGTAGTCGAGCGAGCCGGCCTTGTCGGTCGCGAAAATTGCTCCGATGTTGAGCCCGTTCGAGTGGTAGCGGTTGCGGATAACGTTGCACTCGGCCGTGGCTGCAAAAGTCTGGTATGGATCGCTTACTGTGGCCCACTGGTTGCGGTAGGTGGCACCGAATCGTGCCTTGCCCTCGAAGAATCCGCAGTAGGCTGGATTCGTAAGTATCGGATTTACATCAATTTGCGAGAAATGAATGTCCTGTCCGCCTGCAATTTCCGCAAACAGCACAAAACATATCGGCAATATGATTCTTTTGATATCCATCCGACAGAATTTCGAAAGGCAAATTTACGACTTTTTTTCCAATTTGCCAAATACTTTTTTCTGGAACATGTCTGAAAGTGAGATTTTCGGGCACGGCAACCGGAAAAAATGCGGAACTTTCGGCAAGAAAATCAGCATTCGTCAAGGAACTCCCGGTTTATTTCGAGCGGGGAATGTTCCTTTTTACTGCACTGTTCTGCCACCGTTTTTCCGCAGATGCACCCGTTTCTCTCGCCGGTGTACGGGTCGGTGTTGGCGCAATGACGCTTGAATTCGCCGTCTTTTTTCACTACGATTTTCACCGCTATGGCCAGAAAGGCTGCGGCAAGAAGTATTGCGGACAATATGATTACGGTAAACAGTGATTTCATCGTGCGGTTTGGAATGCTTGTGAAACGAAAAAAGGTCGCTTCGTGGCGACCTCTCTGCTCCCCAGACAGGACTTGAACCTGTGACCCCCTGATTAACAGTCAGGTGCTCTAACCAACTGAGCTACTGAGGAATGAATGTTATCCTTCTGTTTTCGCTCCCCAGACAGGACTTGAACCTGTGACCCCCTGATTAACAGTCAGGTGCTCTAACCAACTGAGCTACTGAGGAATAATTTTTTCTTGAGAACTCTCTTCTTCCCTGAAAAAGTTTTGCAAAATTACACTTTTTTTTTATTCTGCAAAACTTTTTTGCGATTTATTTTTATCTTGCAGGTGTAATATTTTGATTTTTAATGTGTTGTGCTTTGATTTTTTTTTGATTCTTCCCGCCTGTCAGGCAGAAAACCGGTGGCGGAAATTCGCTTTGAAGGGCTTTTGGAGTACCGTTTCGGACAAAAAAATGCAAGTATCTCCTTTTCTGCTTTTAATATGTTGATTGTCAATATTATATATAGTTTTGCGTTTTTTTTGAAAAAAAATCGTATCTTTGCAAAAAAATAACTGATTAAGTACGACAAAATGAAAACATATTTGAAAAACGTTCCTTCTATTGCAATATTGGCGTTTGCATTGCTCGCAGCCAACTGCGGAGCCAGAAACGGAAATAATGAAAATGACGGCAACGATTCGGCAGAATGTGCAGAAAATGCAGATTCGTCATCAGTTGAAAAGGTAAAATATCTGGAAGGCGGCAAGGCCGTCACCGGCAAAATAGGCACCGAAGCCCTGTCTGTTACAGCAAACGGCGTTTCTTTCAGAATGTTGCCCGTGCAGGGCGGTACCTTCAACATGGGTGCTACACCGGAGCAGGGCAGCGAAGTGTATGATGACGAAAAGCCTGCACACGAGGTTTCCCTTTCCGATTTCTACATGGCCGAAACCGAAGTTACGCAGGAACTGTGGAAAGCTGTTATGGGCAGCAACCCGAGCCGTATAAAAGGCAGCAGCTCGCCCGTGGAAAGTGTGAGCTGGGACGACTGCCAGGAGTTTGTGCGGGAACTTAACTCGCTCACCGGCAGGACTTTCCGTCTGCCAACTGAGGCAGAATGGGAATATGCCGCACGAGGAGGAAACAGAGGCAATGGCCGCAGATATGCTGGAAGCAATTCCGCTGGCGATGTGGCTTGGTATTTCAGCAACAGGACACATCAGGTGGCCGGCAAAAGCCCCAACGAACTTGGACTATATGACATGAGCGGCAACGTATATGAGTGGTGTCAGGACGTGTATGGCGATTACAGAGGCAATGCTCAGACCAACCCGCAGGGAGTAAGCACTGGGTCGAGCCGCGTGTTCCGTGGTGGAAGTTGGATCGGCGACATGGGCAGCTGCCGCGTGTCTTACCGTGGTCACAAACTGCCGGCCAATGCCGAGAACAACCTCGGACTCCGCCTTGTCATGGACATAGGGTAGCGCAACCGGCGTGTGACCTCACGGAATGGGGAAAATCAAAAAAAATCAGATTACGGGAAAAAACATTGACGAATCCAGTAGTATAAAAATTTATAAAAATTCAAGTATCATGAAAAAAAAGTTTTTTGCGGTTTTCGCATTGGCATGTCTCTTTCTTGCATGCGGTAAGGATGAAGGTGAAAAAGAGAACAAACAACCGGAAACCTTCGAAGTGGAAGCATTCACCGTGAACGGTGTCTCCTTCAATATGTTGCCCGTGCAGGGCGGCACATTCACCATGGGGGCAACCCCTGAGCAGGGCGACGATGCAGGTAATGGCGAAAAACCTGCCCACGAGGTAACGGTATCCGACTTCTACATGGGCGATACCGAGGTTACGCAGGAACTCTGGAAAGCCGTGATGGGGAGCAACCCGAGCCTTTTCAAGGGTTCTGACCTGCCAGTGGAATTTGTAAGCTGGGACGACTGCCAGGAGTTTATACAGAAACTTAACGCACTCACGGGCAGGACATTCCGTCTGCCTACCGAAGCCGAATGGGAGTATGCCGCCCGTGGCGGAAACAAGAGCATGGGCTACAAATATGCTGGCAGCAACGATATAGACGAAGTGGCGTGGTATGGCGGCAACAGCGGCGGCAAGACCCATCCCGTGAAGGGCAAGATGCCCAACGAACTGGGGCTCTACGACATGGCTGGCAACGTGTATGAGTGGTGCCAGGACTGGTATGGCGATTACAGCAGCAATGCTCAAACTAATCCGCAGGGAGCAGGTAAAGGATCTTTCCGCGTGCTTCGCGGTGGCAGTTGGTTCTACTATTATGCGAGGGACTGCCGTGTGTCGTGTCGCTGCTGCAACCTCCAGGTCCGCGACAACCAAGACTTCGGCCTGCGCGTGGTTTTAGTTCACTGAAAACGTTTCCCCCAAAGGAAAAGTTTTCAGTGGAGTGGAGTAGCGTGCGGTTTGCAACGCTCCGCACGCACGTAACGTAACATGAAAAACTTTTCCGCGGAGGTTTTCTTTTGCAGACTTTTCTTCAAAGCAGGAAGAAAAGTCGGAATGAAACAAAAAGGAGGTGTGCCATGAAATGGCATACCTTTAAAATATGACAGAAAATGTTATATCTGCGGAAGCAGAAAATCATCTTCAAAGCAGGAAGAAAAGTCGTAAGGAAACAGAAAAAAATCATATTTTACAATATTGCGGAAAAAATTCGTATCTTTGCAAAAAAATAATTTACACGACCATGAAAAAAACAGTTCTTGCACTTCTGGCCTTCGCCTGCATCATGGCGGCCTGCAGCAAAGATGAAGACGGAAACAAACCAAAGAAATTCGTTGCCGAAACCATAACGGTAAATGGTGTAAGTTTCGTTATGATGCCCGTTGAAGGGTTCTCTTTCGTCATGGGAGGAACATCGGAACAGGAAAACGCTGCGGAAACCAACGAAAAACCAATACACAGGGTGGTGCTGTCCAATTATTACATAAGTGAAACCGAAGTCATGCAGCGGCTCTGGAAGACAGTTATGGGCAACAATCCCAGCAATTTCCTCGGCGACAGCCTGCCCGTGGAGAATGTGAATTTTGACGACTGCCACGAATTTATAACCAGACTCAACAGCCTTACAGGCAGGACTTTCCGTCTGCCCACCGAGGCAGAATGGGAATTCGCCGCCCGCGGCGGGAAAAAAACGGAGTCGTACATATATTCCGGCAGCGATACGCTTGACCTCGTGGCATGGTGCATGGGCAATTGCAACGATTCGACACACATTGTCGCAAGCAAGGCTCCGAACGAACTCGGATTGTACGACATGAGCGGGAACGTGCTTGAGTGGTGCGAAGACTGGTACGGCAAATACGATGGCGAAGAACAGAAGAATCCACGTGGCCCCGAGACCGGTTCGGCGAAAATCGTAAGGGGAGGAGCGTGGTTCATGGACCCGAAGTACAGCAGGGTGTCGTTCCGTGCCGGCTATAATCCTAAAAAAGGCTACGGCACCGGATTGAGGCTCGTAATGGAACCCTGAAAAAAGTATCAGGGATCGTGAAAAATAAAAACAGCAGATGAAACGTCTCCACCATTATATGACGATACTGTCGGCGGCAGTGCTGCTTTCCGCATGCGGAAAGAGCGACCGTAACGGCGGCCTGCAGATTTTTCGCTACAACGAATCGGCAGGAATAGCGTCGCTCGACCCGGCTTTCGCCAAAGATCAGGCCATGATTTGGGCATCGCAGCAGCTTTTCAACGGCCTTGTCCAGTTCGATACCAACTTGCAGGTGCAGCCATGCATCGCAAAAAGATGGACAATATCCGATGACGGAAGGACATACACGTTCACTCTTCGCAACGATGTCTATTTTCACCGTGACAAACTGTTTGCAAACGGCCGCCGCAGGGTGGTCGCTTCCGATTTTGCGTACAGCTTCGGACGTATCGTCGATGAAAGGATTGCCTCGCCCGGACGCTGGATTTTTGATGAGGTGCTTGTCGAAAACGGCAAATACGCCTTCCTCGCCCCCAACGACACCACTTTCGTGGTGAAATTGAAACAGCCGTTTTCCCCGTTCTTGGGCATGCTCGGAATGCCGTACTGCTCTGTCGTTCCCCACGAAGTGGTGGAACACTACGGCGAAGATTTTCGACAGCACCCTGTTGGAACGGGACCTTTCAAACTGCAGCGTTGGAAGGAAAACGTGAAACTAGTGCTAAGAAAAAACGAATCGTATTTCGAACGCGACGAAAACGGCAACCGCCTGCCTTATCTCGATGCCGTTTCCGTAACTTTCATCATCGACAAGCAGACTGTCTTTCTGGAATTCGTAAAGGGTAACCTCGATTTCATGAACTCTCTCGATGCTACCTACAAGGATGAACTGCTCACGTCTACCGGACAGCTGCGGGAAAAATATGCCAGACAGCTTGTGATGACTTCCCAGCCGTATCTCAATACCGAATACCTCGGATTCCTGATGGACAACAGAAATTCGCCGTTGAGCGACAAGCGTGTCCGTCAGGCGGTGAACTACGGCTTCGACCGCAGGAAAATGATGAAGTATCTCCGCAACAACGTCGGTACACCGGGCTGTCACGGGTTCATTCCTCTCGGCTTGCAGTCGGGCGATACCACGATGGCCGGTTATGAATATAATCCCGAAAAAGCCCAGAAACTCCTTGCCGAAGCCGGTTACCCCAACGGTGAAAAGATGCCTCCGCTCACTCTGGCTACTACTTCAACCTATCTGGATCTTTGCAAATACATACAGCAGCAGCTTGGACTCATAGGAATACAGGTGAACATAGACGTGAACCCGCCGGGTGCCCTGCGCGAGCATATAGCACAATCGAAAACCAACTGGTTCCGTGGCTCTTGGATAGCCGATTATCCGGACGCGGAAAATTATCTTTCACTGTTCTATTCGGGCAATTTCTGCCCCAAGGGACCCAACTATACGCATTTCAGAAATCAGGAATTTGACAGACTTTACATTCAGGCCAAAGCCGAAAGCGACGAACATGTTCGCAACGGACTTTACCGCCGCATGAACGAAATTCTGGTGGAGGAAGCTCCGGTGGTGGTACTGTACTACGACCAGATTCTGCACTTTACGCACAAAAACGTAAGCGGATTGCGGAGCAACGCCATGAATGCTCTCGATTTGCGGAGGGTGAAGAAAAACTGAAGAAACACGGTACTGAAAACATAATTGCGTGTTTTTGGTTTCGTGGGCAGGCAGGGTACGATTCCTGCATTTCGGGTCTCCGCTGAGGCCCGACGTTCTACCTGAACGACTGCCCTTAACATACATTATACAAACTTTTATCGACTGCAAAATTACGCAGTTTTTCTCGTTTGGGTGTGTTTTTTGCTTGCGAGTTATTTACCTTTTTTAAGGTTTTTTAGCGGTTTTTATTTGGCCATGTCATGAAAATATCGTATCTTTGCAAAAAAATGGATCGGATAAAATTTTCAAAGAATGAGAAGACGGTTTTACGACGATATCACTTGTGGCTGCGGTGGCTACAGGTTTGGTGTTGTTTATCTCTTGTTACACAAAAGGAGGATTGGTATGAAAAAGAAATTGGAAGGTGAAGATTTACAAAATTATATTGATTCCCTCTGTAAGCAAAACGGTTTTGATTTCGCAAAATATTTGGGAACGTATAGAGGAGAAGAGATATATCAACCCTCATTTCTTGAAGGTGACGGTGTGTATTTTGGATATCCTGTGTTTTTGCACGTAAGAAACGGGAAAGTCCGCAGAAGTAAAAATCAAAAAGAGGCTTTTACTGTTGGTGATTTTTTTTTATAAAGACGCTTGAACGATTCCTTTTATTCGTTGTGGGTTGATTAATAAACCATCAATTTTTAAAATTCCAATACCTTTTTTTGTGTTTATAAAATTAATCCAATCCATAATATTAAGTTGATTGGTTTGGGGGTTATATATTCGCACAGAGTTGTCAGGTAATCTGTCTAAGCAAAAAATGTGTCCACCTCCTGTTTTCCAATTAACAGAAATATGATATCTTCCTACATCCATGGTTGATTTTTCTAAATTACTCAAAAGTTTTTTATTATTTCGGGCATTTACATTTTTGATTTTTGGTGCGATTCCTGTCTTTGGATCAATCCACAATAAATTTAAAACACCATTTCTCATTTGTCTCATTACATTATTTTTTGTATCAAATGGCATGGCGGTTACATTCCATCCTCGCATACGTAGTTCGTGTGTTACAACTGTTATTGTACAATTGACATTGTATTTTGTCTCTAAACCTAAAAAATCAGAGAACCAGTTAAATTTAGGATTAGCCTTGCCATTATCTGCTTCTTTAAAAGTTTTCCGTGCTCCTTGTGGAATGTTTAATGCTTGAGATACTTTTGCATGATTTTCAATTTGCTCCATTGAGAAGGCTGTCGCCTGTTGTTCAGCAGCTGCATTGTCCCTAAATGTAAGATGATTAAATGCGGATTTTATCACATTTTTTATATTGGCAGGAGTACCTTCAAATAATATGTTAGGGGCAGTTTGTATCTTGGCTGTGTTCACTGCGTTCTGGAGTTCGGTGATTCTGGGCAGGAGTCCCTTGGCAGGGTCGCCGTTTTTGTAATTGTCGCGAATGAAAAAAGGCGGATTTTTCATCTTTGCGATTTTTTTCGCATTGTCTTTTACCCATGTCTCGAAATTTTCGGGCATGGTGGTAGTGACCTCGCTTGGTTTCCATTCTCCGAGCTTCCCTTGGTGGCGTGCCTTGATGCGTGGCACATGCTTGTACGTTATGGAAATTTTGTTTGTCTTCTAAAGCATGAATCGAGGATTCATCGAATATCTGTAAAAGACAAAATGGTGTCGTTTAACTTGTTTGTTGTGAGGCGTTGGGCTGTTTCTTTGGATGAAAGGTGAATTTTTTGCAGAAATCCGACTTTTTTACGGAATTTTTTCGTAACTTTGCATCTCCGAAAACGGGATTTTTTTTCATTGTTAAAAATCGAAACGATATGGAAGATAATATGAATCAGGAGTATCCCCAGACGAATAATCTGGACAAGAACGAATTCAAATGCAAATGCTGCGGTGCTTCAGTAGAGTTCAAGGCCGGCACCGACTCAACCGAATGTCCGTACTGCGGTACGCGGAATGAAATAGACACCGACGGAGAAATTGAAGAACTGGATTTCGACGAATATGTGGCACTTGTGGAAAAAGGTGAAACCGACCTTGCCGAAATTCAGAAAATAAATACGGTAACGTGCAAATCCTGCGGTGCGGTTACTACTTTGGAAGACAATGTCGTTTCCGGAGAATGCCCGTTCTGCGGTACTAAATTCGTGGTGAATACCGAAGCTACTTCAACTGTCATAAAACCGAAGTCAGTACTGCCTTTCAAGATAGATTCCAAGCAGGCTTTCGAACTTTTCGACAATTGGCTCAAGAAACTGAAATTCGCACCTTCCGATTTGAAGAAAAAATCCGCACAGACAGAAAAATTTTCAGGAATATATCTCCCGTACTGGACCTATGACTCAACTACAAGCACATGGTATTCCGGCGAACGCGGCGACATATATTATGAAACCCGCACAGTAATGAAAGATGGAAAGGAAACCGAGGAACGGGTGCAGAAAATCCGCTGGACACGGGTTACCGGTCAGGTATTCGTCTCGTTCGACGACATACTTATCCCAGCATCCTTTACAGTCGACAGGGACAAACTCTCTAAAATCGCACCATGGCATCTCCGTGGCCTTGCTCCATACGACGACCGTTTCCTTGCAGGTTTCCGTGCCGAGACTTATCAGGTCGGACTGCAGGAAGGATTCGAAAGGGCAAAACAGATTATGAAGGATGGTATTGAAGATGAAATATGTGGAGACATCGGTGGTGACCAGCAGAAAATCAACCACATGAACACAAGCTACAGCGACACAACCTTCAAACACACCCTTCTCCCAATTTGGATCAGTGCCTACCGCTACAAAAACAAAGTCTATCAGTTTATAATCAACGGCGAAAGCGGCAAAATCGTCGGCGACCGTCCCTACAGTTTCTGGAAAATAGCAGGACTTGTTCTCGGTATCATCGCTGTTATTGCTGCCTTGTACTTTATTTTCAGGTAATGGCATGCAGAAACGATTTTGTGCATCTTTTTACAATTTTAAAAATTACGGTATGAATTGCTTTGAAACAGATGTCATTTCCGACGGCTTGAGTATCACGTTCCTGCATCACGCATCGCTGCTCGTGCAGTACGGAAACGTGAACATTTACATTGATCCGGTTGCCGATTTCGACGACTACCGTATCGACTTCACATGCCTGCCCAAGGCAGATTTGATATTGGTTACCCATGACCATTACGACCATTTTTCACCTGAGGTTATCGGTGTAATATCAAAGAACGGCACCTTGGTTGTGGCAAACCTGCTTGCCGCACAGCATATAGAAAATGCCATCACAATGAAAAACGGAGATGTTCGGACTTTTTTCGGAGAATCATTGAAGGTGGAGGCCGTGCCGGCTTACAATATCACTCTGGAACACTCTCAGTTCCATACACCACATCGCGACAACGGCTATGTCTTGGACTTCAAAGATACCTCCATTTATGTGGCTGGCGATACGGAGGACATTCCAGAAATGGATTACCTCAAGGACAGAAATGTTGACATCGCCTTCCTGTCTGTAAACCAGCCATACACCATGACAGTGGAACAGGCGGTACGGGTGGCGAAAGTCATTTCTCCAAAAATATTTTATCCATACCATTTTACCGACACCGACATCGAAAAACTTCCCCCGATGCTCGATGGCACCGGAATTGAAGTGTGTTTGCGAAAAATGAATTGAAAAAATTGTAACAGCTAAAAATAGTGTCCGATATGAAACATAATAACTTTCTTTACGTCAGATTCCTGATAGTAGTACTTTTTATGCTTTCTGCAACTTGTGTTTTTGCCCAACAGGCAGAACCCCAATTCACTTCGCTTTCGGTTGAAGAGTTTTCAGAATATGTAAAATCGCGAAAAGTCATTATTGTAGATGTGCGTACTGAAAAAGAGTATGCCGAAGGGCATTTGGAAAAAGCTGTGAACGTGGTTTGGAACGAGCAGTTCGATAACAATGTTGAACAGGCGAAATTTAAGAAGAGAAAGACCTTGGCAGTCTATTGCCGCAGTGGCCGCAGAAGCAAATCTGCCGCTAAGGTGCTGGTTACCAAGGGTTACAATGTCGTTGAACTTAACGGCGGAATCATTGCTTGGATTCAGGCAGGAAAGAAAACGGAAAAATAAAGACATTCAGTATTACATTCAGAAGAAGTGCAGGCCGGACCTGCACTTCTTTTTTGCCGGATTTGGCAAAAAGACAATCGTGTAAAAAATTGACAGTCAGACAAATATGAAAAACCGTAATGCCTGCAGAAGGAGTTGTGTTTATGGATAACAAGTTGTAATTCAATGTTTTTCAGAAGAATATCAACCGCGTCGTGTTGATAATGACGTGCAGTCAGGAGAAAACCACCCTCAAAAACGGTCAGAAAAGCGGAAACCGCATAAAAAAAACGGGGAAAAATCGGAAAAAAGGGCGTG
>JAZRZP010000036.1:0-24776 GCA_045601425.1 Bacteroidales bacterium | reverse complement strand
TTTTACGACTTTTTTTTACGTTTTTTCCCAACTCGCTGATTGTCAGTGCGATTTTTTTTCAAAATCACGCCCTTTTTTCCGATTTTTCCCCGTTTTTTTTATGCGGTTTCCGCTTTTCTGACCGTTTTTGAGGGTGGTTTTTTACAAACATGTGCGTGATTTTACAGGAAATACGACTTTTTTAACAAATAATACATTGATTAACAATATATTACAACAAAATAACACTTCTTGCAAACAACCTGTTTTTTTATATAAAAGACTAACAACCAACAAGTTACAATATTACAAAATTTTCATAGTTTTTGTCCGCACTTGGGGCAAAGTCCGAGGGATTCGGCATCAAACGTGCCGCCACAGCCGCAATTCGGAACAGGTTCCCAACCTGCGCTCAAGTCAACATTCCTCTCTTTGCCGCAAACATTGCAGTGAAAAGTGGCATGTCCATTGACATCAACCCCGAAAATTCGGGTAAAACAGTGTCCGCAATGAGGGCATTCGAGTTTTTTAAGTTCGCTCATTTTTTCTGTGGGTAGGCGGATTATTTTTTCCAGTCGAAATAAATCTGCAGGCCCGATTTCTGATACAGCTGACGCTTCAGATTGAAATCGGTGTCGTAAATCACGTTGAGTCCGACAAATGCAGCCAACCAGTTGTTGAAACGGTATTCCAAAACGGTTTCAAAGTTTATATCCGTATCGCGGAAGAGACTTTTCTTATAATCCCAGAAAAGTTCGATTCGGGTGTAGAGGTTGAGGTTTTTCGCGATATCCTTCTTGAAATAGGCTTTAAAGTATGAACCGAGTCCGAAATAAGATCTCACGCTGTCGGAAATGAAACTTTGCGGATTTATGCGTTCGTCGAGAACGAAAGTGCTTTTTCCGGAGATGAATGAAAAGGAGATATTCCACACGTCACGTTTGTATTCGAAACCTGCGGAAGTTACAAGGTATGCCGGAGCGAAAAACGTCGAGAGCAGGGAAGGTTCCTCTTCTTCGTTGGCAGAGAACTTATAACCGTCGTAGAACTGGCTTTTGAAGTTGACGTTGACGTTGCACCCCCAATTGTTCTTCCATTTCCATGTAAGTGTTGAGGTAAGGTCGATTTTATCTTCGCTTTTACGAAGATATCTGGAATAGTCGTATTCTCCATCGCCGTTGAGGTCGGTGCGGAGGAATCCGAATGCAAATTCCGTACGGTTGTCCCATACGAAATTATTCTTTGTATAAACATAAGTACCCACATATGCACCTGTAAGTGAAAGTCTTTTGTAACCGTCCTTAACCCAGTTGTCGTAATAATCCTGATTGAACTGCATGGAGGGTTTCATAGAGATGACCCAATTCGAGGCGCTGTCTTTCTTTGCATCGTCGGCTGGTGCCGCCTCCGTAATTTGTTCCGGTTCAAGGTTCAAGGTGTCGTTTTCTGCAAAAACACTGCTGTTCGCTGTGAAAAGAGCTGCAGCAATAAACAAAACATTCTTTACAATATTCATATTTTCACGTGTTTGTTTGATTAAAAAAATTTTTTTATGGTACTCAATACTTTTGCAAAGATACGAAAAAAAATCTTATTTCTGATTTTTTTTAATAATCGGAACAAAAAAGTCTGCCGGATTGTCCTGTGCAGTGAATCTCCCGCCAATGAAAGCCACCGTACCGGAATCAACAAAAAAATTGAAACAAGACAAAGAAAGACGGCGGGGGACATCTGACAATGTTCCCCGCCGTCTTTCTTCGCACTGACTGCTTATCAGTTTTTCACCTTAATTACATCGCCGTGATGTTCAATGATGAATCTGTACCACCATTCGGGGTATTCGGGCTGTTCGGGGAACACGCACTGTCCCGGGCGGGTACCTGTAGTTTCGAAATTGCCATCATGTTCCTTCTTTATGTTGCCATCCACGTATTTTACCAAAAGGAAGCGGCTGAGGTCTTTCCATTTCGAGTAAACTTCGTTTGCACAACGGTTGGAAAATTCGTTTACCACATTGACTATGGGCATACCTTCAACCATTTCAGGTTCTTTGATGTTGCAACGTGAAGACAATACCTCAACGTCATCTATAAAGGATGATTCGAGTTGTATCTGCACTTTCTGTATGTCGGCAATCATCGAGTTGTAACGGCTGTAAGCGAAGTTGCTTACCTGATTGAACAACCAGAAAGCAGATGTTTCGGAATATTCTATCATATTTCCGTTGCCTTCGCGATAGTATTCGGGAATTTCGGTAATACCGCAGAACATCGGGCAGTAGCAGGTCGTGTAGGTATCGTCGACACCGAACCAAAGGACACCGCCGACTTTGTCGGGCAGCCATGAACGGCACTGTGCCACGAATGAGAATCCTGTCTGCTGGGTCGAAGTAGCTCTTTCGTGAACGTATTCAACGCCATCGACTTTGAAGTTCATCGGTCTCCAGCGGTAAGGGCACTGGAAAGGACCTGCACCTACGTCCTTGGTCATATCCATGGAAGTACCTTCGTAGTGGTCGCGCATAAGGTCCATCATGTCGTGAACAGAGAGAGGTTTGTCGGGTTTTATCCAAAGAGGCATTCTGTTTTTAAGGTCGTGTCCCATGGCATATTCTTCGTATTTCTTCATACCAGAAGCAATGCGGTTGAAGAAAGCATAGACTCTGGCTTCGCAACCTCTTGCACCACTGAAGGTGAGAGGATTGTATGTATCGGAGAAACTGAAATTTTCATCGGTACCTTTGTAGAGACCTTTCATGCGGGCGAAAGAAACAACATCTTCTGCGTAAACGACGTCAATGTCCTTGTTGAAGATTTTATTGAGATGTTTGCTGCTGATACTTGTCTTGGACGCTTTTTCCATGGGGAATGTAGTGATGCGGGCTTGGTTGGCATGTGCGCATACATAACCATCGGGGATACGGCGTGCTACCCAAACGGCACCGGGTTTCCAATTCTTGTTCTTGGAAACTTTTCCTTTCACGGTGTCGAATACCTGAGTTCCTTTTCCGATCATTTCCATAATCCAGACTTCGTTGGGGTCGGCGATGGAAAACGATTCGCCTTCGCTGCAATAGCCGTATTTTTCAACGAGTTCGGCCATTGTCTTTATGGCTTCGCGGGCATCTTTGGCACGTTGCAGGGTAATATATATAAGACTGCCGTAGTCCATGATACCTTCGGACACTTCGAGTTCGTGAACTCCACCGTAAGTCGTTTCGGCTATAACAAGCTGGTGCTCGTTCATATTTCCGACAACGGAATAAGTATGTTCAACCTGATCTATTTCACCGAGTGGTTTTCCTGAATCCCAGTCAATGACTTTCAATTTAGAGCCTTTGGGAAATTTTGCAGCTTCGCGGTAATAGAGTTCTCCATAAAGGGTGTGCGAATCTGCGGCATAGGTTACGAACGTAGAACCATTTTCCGAAGCGCCTTTCGTTACCAAGAAATTGGTACAGGCTTTGGCATTGTTCAGTCCCAAAAGTAAACTGAATACCAAGCCAATAGCTAATGTTTTAACTGTATTTTTTCTCATATTATAAGTATTTTTTGTTTCGAAATGACTTTGCAAAGATAAGAAAAAAAATCTTTTTACGAAAAAAAAATTTTTTTATGTCGAGGCATTACTTGTCAAAAAAAAATCCTCACAAAAATTCGTGAGGATTTTAATCTGCATCGTCCGCTGTGCTTTATTTGGATGCGAGCCAGCTGAAAAGTTTAGAACGACGGCTTGAGAATTGGCCGGAGAATTCGAAATTGGAGCCGAAAAGTTGGGCAACTCCTTCATGACGGTTGATTCTCTGGGCACGTCCGCTGAAATCGGCAGTAATTTTATTTTCATCCATGGTGGTAACGTTTATGGTACCGCTTGTCATTACATAGAATATGCTGTCGCTCATTGCCACTGCAACGAAATTATCTTTAAAGCTGTCGGAGAAAAGCGATTGGTAATTGAAGTTCAGGATTTCTTCGCTTGTAAGCGGATTGGAAAGAGTGCGTGTACCTGTTGACACCCCAGTGAAGCGGTAAGCCATGAATGGGAATGTAAGGCCATCCAAACCTGAAAGGTTGAGCAGTTGTTCAATACCAAGGTTTGCACCCATTCCAATAACATAATTTGCCGCCTTTTCTGTTGATTCTTCTTCATCGGAAATCATAGCCAGTGATGCCGTGAATTTGGGCTGTTCAACAATGTTGGGGTCTCCGATTGATGCTTTTCCGTTTCCGGTGATTTCGCCAACGATGGTTTCCAGAAGATCATTTTCTTCGTCGCATGCACAGAAGAACATGGCTCCTGCACATATTGCCATAATCAAAAACAATTTTTTCATGTTGTCAATTTTTTGAATTTATAAATAACAATGTTTAAATTTTTTCTTCTGATTTCCGGTCTGACTTATTCAAAAAAGAAGCGTTTATTTTTACGAAACCACAAACAACAAATTGATTTAAAATAACTTACATTAAACCGTCAGAATACGAAAGTCATGCAAATATACATTTTTTTTTAAAAAAGAGCGTTTTTTATTTTTTGCCGTTGGCTACCACTGTTCGTCAAAGTTTGTCCAAATGTAGTCGCCGGCTTCCCAAGCCTTTTGCACGGCAGTATTGCCGCACTGATTGCTGAAATCGGTAAGTATTCGGACAGCCTCATCACGTTTACCTGCGTTGAACATTTCGATAGCCTGCTTTTCGACAGCATAATGCTTTTCAATAAAATCTGCCTGCAAAGGCGCCCATGTTTTTTCAACCACCTTACGCATATCGCCCCAGCGCTGTGCCGCCAAGGTACCGAAACGGTTGAAAGCCCACCATGCGGATTTTTTGCTGAAGCCTGTTTCTCGGCCGCAAGTCCCGTATGTTTCTGGCAGATAAGTGGCATTGGCATAGAACGGCACATAAACCGATGAAGCCACGTTGTCCAAGTCGAACCAGCAGAGGGCACCTATTTCATCGGGGAGCCACCCGCGGCACTGCAGGATAGTGGCATAGACGGTGAAATGCACGGCTATGGAGCGTTCTCCCCGTGCGTTCCATCCGCCATTGATTCTGTGGAGAGCAAGTTCGTCGGCTTTCATGAACGGATTTGCCATTGGAGAGATAACTGTTTTGCCGTCCTTGTCGGAAACGGTAAGGGTTTTACGCATGTCGTATTCGGTTCCTTCGTAGTAATCCTTGAATACCCGCATCATATCTTCGATGGAGACCAGCGAGTCGGGTTTTACGGAAAACGGGTAGTTTTCGGCATTGGGGTCGAGTTTGAGAGATGGGGCCAAAAGGTCGAATACACGCCATTCTCTGCGCCGGCAGGCCATCATGGTGCGTGTCTGAGGAGCGTAGGCGTAAGCGAAACGGAACGGTTCGCCTTTTTTCCACCATCCGTTTTCTTCGGCAAGGGAATAAACATTATCCGAAGCCATGAAATAATCCTTGTCTTTGAGATTTATCTCACGGATAGTGGATGCGTTGGCGTTCACGGCGACATGGTCGTCGGGAACTCTCTGAGCGGCCCATACAGCACCTTTCTTTCCTTTTCCGGGACCGAGTATTTCCAAGTGCCAGACTTCTTTTCTGTCGGCGATGGTAAGGCATTCGCCAGCGTCATTCCAGCCGTATTCCTTCAGCAGCATGCCTGCCGTCTTTATGGCTTCGCGAGCAGTGGTGCAACGCTGGAGAAGGAGCATGCAGAGTCTCTGGCAGTCGATGAGACCGCTGTCCGATTTAAGTTCGTCGCGGCCGCCGAAAGTGCTTTCGCCGATGGCCAGCTGATGTTCGTTCATGCAAGGGTATGCCGTATTGAAAAACTGGTATGTATGTGGAACCTGCGGTATTTCGCCGATTTCAATGTTTTCGTAACGTGGCATTTTTCCTTCCTGAGGTTTTGCCCACCGTCGGAGATACATTTTCTGCATCTCGCCTTTCTGATGGTCGGCAGCAGGTTCAACCCAGATGTTGGTGCGGGAACGGTGACTGTCGTCGGTGTGCGATGTCATCACCGAGCCGTCTTTCGAGGCGAGTCTTCCCACTGTGACAGTGGTACATTCCATGCCTTGTGTCTCTTCGTCGAAAACACCTTGTGCAAATGACTGCAAAGCCACTGCAAGCGATAAAATGAAAGTCAGTTTTTTCATGAGATCTGTCTTGTAAAAGTTCTTTAATTTCTTTGCAAAGATACGTTTATTTTTTCAATTTCGTGAAAAAAGAACCGTTTTTTTCGCAAAAAGAAAAAAGTCGGGAGCAAATCCCGACTTTAAAAGAAGTTATGGATATATTTTTTTGTAGTAACCAATTCTAATCTACGGCCTTGTTGAGGAAATCGTTTGGTCTTGGCGTACCGTCGGAATTGAGTACGATTCTCTGTACTTCCGATTCATTCGAACGAGGAACAAAATCAAGAACCACGTTGTTTTTCTGGTAAGCGGGGGTTCGCTCTATTTCCTCAATTCCCCCCGGTGTTGCTATTTTTTTTTTCAATTCCATTATTTCCCTCATTCTTTCCATTGTTTTGGAAGTCAGCATGGATTCGCGTTCAGACTTTGGCATGGGTTCCGTTGCCGAGATAAATTCTTCGTTAACGGGTTCGGGGTCCACCGTTTTTGCGGTAGCAGGTGGTTCTGCCACGCATACTGATTGAGGTTCCGGTACAACTGTACGGGATATGCTTACTACAGGTTCCACGGCAATACGGGGAGTCCGGTCTACATATTCTCTGGTTGTGTCTTGTTCAATCGGTCGTATGGAAATACCGCTGTCTGAGATTTCGGCTGTATCGTTTACGGACTCAGGAGTTTCGCTAATCACTTCGCCGTTTGCATCGAGAGAGATTACGTCAAGTTCAGGTTCTTCCTTAACGGAGACGTTCTGCGGTTGTTTGACTTCTTCCTCTTTTTTGACAGGGCTCGGTGTAATCATACGGATTCCCTTTTCGGTTCCGGCAGCGCCTTCGGTCGTTTTTTGTTCGAAACCGGTTGCGACGAAAATGACTTTAAGGGTTTCGCCGAGAGATTCGTCAAAGCCTGAACCCCAGATAATCTGAGGTGTATCGCCGGCCACATTCTTTATATAGTCGGTGATTTCGCTGATTTCTTCTCCGTCAATTTCGTAATCTTCGCTGCTTGAGAAATGGAGCAGAATGTTTTTTGCACCTCTGATGTTGTTGTCGTTGAGGAGTGGTGATTCGACGGCGCGCTGTATGGCTTCGATGGCACGGTTGTCGCCACTTGCCTCTCCCGAACCCATGAGGGCAGTTCCGCTGTTTGCCATAACGGTGTTCACATCACGGAAGTCGATATTGACATAGGAGCTGCGGGTTATCATGTCGGCGATGCTCTTTGCGGCACCGAGGAGCACGTTGTCGGCTTCGGCGAACATCTTGCTCATCTTCATTTTTCCGAAAGAGAAAAGCTTGTCGTTGTTGATGATGAGTATAGAATCGAGATGCTTGCGGAGTTCGCGGACTCCCTGTTCGGCCTGCATGCGGCGTGCATTGCCTTCGAAACTGAATGGCAGGGTAACGATACCGATGACGAGGATTTTCTTGATTTCGTCGTCGACCTCGATTTTTTTTGCAATTTCAGCGATGACGGGTGATGCCCCTGTTCCGGTTCCGCCACCCATACCGGCTGTGATAAAAAGCATCTTGGTGTCGCGTGAAAGGAGGTTGATTATTTCTTCCTCACACTCTTCGGCATAGCGTTTTGCAACTTCGGGGTTGTTTCCGGCACCCAAGCCAGTACCAAGTTGTATTTTCGTTGATACGGGGCTGGAGTTCAATGATTTTGCATCGGTATTGCAGACAATGAAATCCACATCGGTAATACCCTGACGGAACATGTGATTGACTGCATTTGTACCGCCTCCGCCGACACCCATCACCTTGATGATGTGTGCTGCGGGGTTATCCATGGTACTGAACTCCAACATATCGCTATTATTTTCTACCATCTTTTATTGTATAAGTTTCTAAAAATCAATTAACTATACTATTTTCAACAAGTATTAAACTTTTTGTAAAATTACAATTTTTTTTTTGAATCATATTGTTTATAACTCGTTGATTTTTCAACAAAATAGTGTTAATTCCGTTCAGACTACATATCTTCGTTGTCAATGAGCGTATTCTTGAGCCAAGAACTTATTTTTCCGAACATAGTCAGGTGCTGGTCCGAATCGGTATTCTTGTCCGAATCGGCAGTTCGTGGTTTTTGTGTAGTTTCCTTCTCCTGTTCACCGTTTTCTCTGACAGGTTCCTGATTGTCTAAAATATCTTCGATTGCCGGACGAACCGGTTGCTTTCTTTCCATTTCTTCAACCTCTTTGAATCCGCGGAGGACAAGTCCGATGCATGTTGAAAAAATCGGGTCGGAGAATTCTTTGACTTTTCCATCGGATACCAGATATTCCGTCGGATAACCGATGCGTGTTTCAAGGCCTGTTTTATAGGACATGTACTGAGCTATTCCCTGCAATTTGGATCCGCCTCCGGTAAGCACTATACCTCCTCCGAGCTTGTCGGAGACACGGGATTCGTTCAAGGACAGCCATATAAGGTCGATAATGTTTTCAGTACGGGCCTTTATGATGTTGGCGAGATTTTTAAGTGATATTTCCACCGGTGAATGGCTCGGACTGGTGTGTTTGATGGAGAGTATGGCATCTTTCTGTATTTCGTCGGGGAGGCAGGTGCCATGGGTGGTTTTCAGTATTTCCGCCTGAGTGGGGAGTATGTTGCATCCGTTTTCGATGTCGCTCGTGATAGACTCTCCTGCCAAAGGGATGACGTTTGTGTAGCGGATGACGTTTTTGGTGAATATAGCCACGTCGGTTGTGCCGCCTCCGATATCGATTATTGCTGTTCCGGTCTGCCGGTCAGCAGAGGTAAGTATCGCTTCGGCCGAGGCGATAGGTTCGAGGCACACACCTTTTATTTTGAGGTCGGCCATTTCCACACTGCGTTTTATGTTCTTGATGGCGGCAGTATTTCCTGTAACGATGTGAAAATTGGCACCGAGTTTTCGTCCGGGGACTCCTACGGGATTTATGTTCGACTGGAGTTCTTCGTCATCGACGTAGTAGAGCTGCGGCACGATATGGATTATTTCCTCTCCGGGTCTATTGAACAGGAGGCCTCTCTGGTCCTCGATGAGGTTGTCGACATCTTCCTGAGTTATCAGGTCGTGGTCTTTCGGTATGGTTATTTCGCCACGGCATGGCATGCTTTTCACATGCTGACCTGCAATACCTACATACACTTCCCTTACCGGGCAATTGGCCATGCGGGCAGCCTCTGCCACGACATTCCTTATGGTTTTGGAAGCTTCGAGGATATTTTTGACCTCGCCACGGGCGACACCTTCAGACTTGTCCTTGTAATATCCGAGTATCTTGATTTTTCCCGGATTGTTTTCGTCACGCTGACCGATGAAGCATGCCACTTTGGTTGTTCCAATGTCCAACCCTACTACAATTTTGCTGTAATCTGCATTTCTGTTGTTATCCATAACATCATGTTTTTATTTTTTTGTACAAATTATTTGATTTTCGTATTTGAGATTTATTTTCGAATAGTTGTTCCAACCTATATTGGCAAAGGCCTTATCGTAAAGTGCATACAGGTTTTCGATTTTTTTTTCGAGGTTTTCGGCATTGCCGAGTACCACGGTATAGCCTCCGAGTTTGGGAATCACTTCCAATTCGCCATCCTGATTCATGTAAATTTGGTCGAAAAGAGCCGCCGATTTCTTGTCTGAGGCAATGAAGTCGGCCAGTTTGTAAACGTCGACGATATCATGATGCCTTCCTCCCGATTTTTTTTCCAGTTCACACACGTCCAATTCACTGACCTTGCATGAGAAGTCTTTCTTAATGAAACCGTTGGCAACAATGACCCTTTGGTTGTTTACCAAACTTATTGGCATGTACTTGCCCTTGGTATCGAGATAGAACTGCTTATTCTTGGTGAACACACGCACCAGCGGTGTACGCTGCACGACCTCTGCATGAACTCTGCTGCCTATGGTAACAGAAACTCCGACTTTGTCTACGAACTGATTTCCGGATATGACTTTCCGAATTTCGCTGACATTTACTTCACCGACCTCACGGCTTCTGATGTCGCGGAATTTTTCAAAAATTTCAGCACGCAGCTGTTCGGATGTCACGAGTGTATCGTTGCCCAGATAATCCACCACAACTTCCACGTCTTGTACAACGGAGTTGCGGTGAGAGACATTGGCGAATATTATGCCTGCGACCACAGCCACGAGGAATATCAGCCAAAGTATTTTTCTGAAACGACGATTCAACTTCATAACCTATTCTATTTCAAATTGTTCCTTAAATTCCTTTTCTATAACCGGAACAAGTGCATCGATGTCGCCTGCTCCGAGAGTAACAAGAACTTCGGGGCAGAGAGCAACGAGGAGTTCGGGTAATAACTCCTTTGTTGTAAGGTACTTGCTCATTTTGTCGATTTTATGCAGAATGGTGTGTGAGGTAACTCCCGGTATGGGTTTTTCACGGGCAGGATAGATTGGGAGCAGCACTATTTCATCGAGCGGCATGAGCGACTGTGCGAACTCGTTGGCGAAATTGGCTGTACGTGTATAGAGATGCGGCTGGAACACACCGACGATTCTCTTTCCCGGATAAAGCTGCCTTATGGAAGTTATGCAGGTTTCTATTTCGTGTGGGTGGTGAGCATAATCGTCGATGAATACAAGATTCGGGGTGTTGATATGGTAGTCGAAGCGTCGCCTGATTCCAGTAAAGGAACGCAATCCGCTGCGGAGCTCATCTTCGCTTACGCCGCACGAAAGAGCAACGGCACAGGCAGCAACGGCATTTTCGATATTGTAAAGGGGCGAGCCCACGAGTTCCATATCGAAGAATATGCGTTCGGGCGTGTGCAGGTCGAAATAATAATGTCCGCGGTTGCTGCGCACGTTCCAAGCATAGTATGCAGACTCCAAGTTGTCGAAAGAATATGTGGCACGGGCAATTTCTCCGTCTATTTCGAAACAGAGAGTATCCTTGAGGAATATTTTTCCTCCGTGCTGAGTCTGATTTGCGAACTGGCTGAAGGCGGCGAGAAGATTTTCATGAGTGCCGTATATGTCGAGGTGATCCGGGTCGGCCGAAGTGATTACCGAAAAATACGGATGCAGCTGTAAAAACGAGCGGTCGTATTCATCGGCCTCGACGACAACGTACTTGCTTTTGTGGTTGATGACGAAATTGCTGCCGAAATTCTTCGAGATTCCGCCGAGAAAAGCCGAACATCCTATAGCACTGTTGCTGAGTATGTGTGCTATAAGTCCCGATGTGGTAGTCTTGCCGTGACTTCCCGCAACGGCGATACATTTCTTTCCTTCAGTGAGAAGTCCGAGCACTTCGGCACGTTTCTTCAAGGGGAAATTCCGGTTCCGGACGAACACCAGTTCTTCATTATCGGCAGGTATTGCAGGTGTATAAATCACCATATCGGGGTTGACTGGAATCTTGTCCGTGTCAACTTCATAGTGAACGTCGATGCCTTCGCTTTCGAGAGCCTGAGTGAGCGGTGTGCAGGTACGGTCGTAACCGGAGACTTCGTGTCCCATGGTTTTGAAATAACGTGCGATGGCACTCATGCCTATGCCACCTATGCCAAGAAAATAATATGTCTTTTTGCCGTCCATATCAGAGTATAGTGTTTACAATCAAGATTTTAAAAGTTTTTCAATTTCGTCTACTATTTTGCCGGCGGCATTCCGCACACCCATTTCGGATATGTTTACGCACATGGAGTTCTGCTTTTCCGTGTCGGAAAGAAGTGCAGAAAGGGAAGTGCAGAGAAGCAGTTTCGATTCCATGTCACGGACAATGACGGCGGCACCGCGGTTTACCAAAGCCATGGCGTTTTTTGTCTGATGGTCTTCGGTGACATTAGGTGAAGGAATAAGTATGACAGGTTTTCCCACGAGACAGAGTTCCGATATGGCAATGGCACCGGCACGCGAGATGATGGCATCGGCGGCAGCATAGGCCTTATCCATTTCGTAGATAAACTCACAAACTTTCACATTGGATTCGGCATCGGCGGCTTTCACGGCATCGGCGGCAATTCTGTAGAAACCCTTTCCTGTCTGCCAGATAAGCTGCAAGTCATTTTCCTTGAAATAGTTTATGTTGTCCAGAAGAGTTTCGTTGATGGTACGGGCTCCGAGACTACCACCTACCGAAAGGACAGTTTTGCGAGAGGTGTCGAGGCCGAAGAAAGCACACCCTGTTTCCTTGTCAACAGACATATCTTCTATGACCTTGCGTACCGGATTTCCCGTAAAAACGATTTTTTCCTTGGGGAAATACTTTTCCAGACCCGAATAAGCGACACATATCCTGTCGGCTTTGGAAGCAAGCATTTTGTTGGTAAGTCCGGGGTAGGAATTCTGTTCCTGAAGGAGAGTCGGGTAGCCGAGTTTGGCAGCCATTTTGAGAGTCGGTGCACTGGCATACCCACCCACACCCACGACTACATCGGGGTTGAATTCCCTTATAATTTTTTTAGCCTTGCACTGACTTTTAAGGAGTTTGAAAGGCACCGCAAGGTTTTTCAACGTAAGCCTGCGCTGAAGTCCCACGATGGGCAAGCCGACGATTTTGTAGCCTGCGGCGGGAACTTTTTCCATTTCCATACGGCCGGTGGCGCCTATGAAAAGGATGTCGGCATCGGGATAACGGTCTTTGAGGGCATTGGCAATGGCCACGGCGGGGAATATATGTCCGCCTGTACCTCCTCCACTAATTATTGCTTTCATGGCAAGTATCGTTTTGGTTATTATCTTCTGTTGTCGTCTCAACTTCTTTTTTAAGAGACTCCTGTTTTTTTCTTTTTTTGTCAAGGTAGTACACCGACTGAATCATACCTATGGCGGAACATGTAATAACATACGAAGTTCCTCCGAAACTTATGAGCGGCAGCGTCTGTCCCGTAACGGGGAGATACCCCACCGCCACACCCATGTTTATGAGTGCCTGCATGAAAATCAGCAAGCCTATGCCTGCCACCAGCAGGGATCCGAAAGTTGTCCTGCTACTGTTCGCTATAATCATGCATCTGATGAAAAACGTAATGTACAGGAGCAATATGAACAAGGCAATCAGCAGCCCCATTTCCTCCACTATCACGGCATATATGAAGTCGGTGTGGGATTCGCTCAGGAAACGGCCCTGTATGGTACTTCCGATTCCGTTTCCAAAAATGCCGCCGGAAGCGATAGCCATTTTGGCCTGATTGGTTTGCGTGAGGGCATTGTCATCGGGATTCAGCCAGTCGGTGATACGGGTAACCCATGTTGAGGAACGTCCGACATCGGCCACTCCGCTCAACGAGGAATACAGTACCACTGCCACCACTGCCACCACTATGAGAAGCGTGACAAGCAGATATTTCCAGTTGACACCTGCCACGAACATCAGAATGAAACAAGCCATGAAAACGATGCCCGCCGTGGAAAAATTTTCGGGGAAAATGAATCCGCATGTAATTGCAACGGGCAGCATCAGTTTCAGGAAGACCTTCTTGTCCTTCAGAGAATCCTTGTACTTCACAATCCTTTCGGAAAGGTAAATTATAAGTGCGTATTTTGCCAACTCGGAAGGCTGGAACTGTCCTATGACCGGCAATTCTATCCACCGTACGGCTGCCTTTCCGTTGCCGATATCGACAAAACGCGATTTAAGATACATAAAAAACACATATCCAAGCAAAATCAGAATGAAATAGAAGAATATTCTCGCCATGCCTTTATACAAGCCGTAATTCAGGTTCGAAAGGACTATGGTGCAGGCATAGCTGAGCAGTATTACGAACACGTGTTTGCCTATGGCACGGTAAACGTTCCAGTCGTGGTCGTAGGCCACCTTTCCTATTGAAGAATACACCTCAATGACGGAAAATATGGCCAGTATCAGCATAATAATCCATATTACGCGATCGCCGCAGAATATCTTGAATTTGCTTTTTGCCATTTAAAGTGAGGTTATATGCTAAAGTTCGTTCACATGATATTTGAAATCGGCACCTTGCTGAGAGACAGGGATACCGTTTTCGCAAGCTGGGGAAAAAATAGTCACGGCATTTTCTATACCGGAATAAAAAGCAGTGTACAAAGCCGCTTCCATTGTATTTGCATCGATGATTTGAGGCACGATACCAGAGAAGGTTTCATGAAGTTTGTGATTATCCTCTCCGAGACATATAAGCATGCGTACCTTGCGCAGTGCCAGTGATTTCAACGAATCGAAATCGACATCGTTCACGTCTCCGCTGGCTATCCATATAATGGATTTTTCGAGCGTATCGAGCGAATACCATGTAGCGTTTACGGTACGCGAAGCAGCATCGTTCACGAAATCCATTCCGCTGATGCGGGCTACAAAATCCAGTTTGTACTTCATTTCTTCGAAAGACGCAAAGCTCTTGCGGAGGGATTCGTTGCGCATTTTCTTCAGTTTTGAAGTTTCGATTCCAGCCAGACCGGTGTAAATCTTCTCTCTTCCTTGTTTTGCCAATGTATCTAATATCATATTGTCTTGTATTTGTGTGTTTTATGTATTTTTATCTTAATTTCAAAGTAAGTATTGCAAGCACGGCCAGACCGATGGTGACAATCCATGTACGGAAAGTTATTTTCACCTCGTGATGCACGTGGTCGTGATTTTTTCCGGCACCCTTGAAAAGCACTTTTGTTTCGGGCCACTTTGCCTGAAAGTCGGCGTAGCTTGTGCGGAAGCTGTCGTGAAGTGGAGCTTTTTTCCAAATGCGGCGTTTCTTGCCTGTTCTCAGGAAAAGTTTCACATCGAGGTCTGCAAGTATTTCAAACAGCCATACTCCACAGAGCAGCGGCAGCAGGAGTTCCTTGTGGATAATGATGGCCGAAACGGCAATTATGCCGCCTATGGTAAGGCTTCCGGTATCACCCATGAAAATTTCTGCAGGATAAGAATTGAACCAGAGAAAACCTATCAGTGCACCTACGAAGGCACACATGAACACCACAATCTCTTCACTGCCCGGTATGTACATGACATCAAAATAATCCGCCCACACGTAACTGCCGGACACATAAGCAAGTACTATTATGGCAATGCCGATTATCGCGGAATTTCCTGCAGCCATGCCGTCCATACCGTCGTTCAGGTTGGCACCGTTGGAAACGGCCGTCACCACGAATATCGTAAGCAACACGAAAAATATCCAGCCTGCCCAGTATTTTCCTCTTTCGCCAAGGAACGAAAAAATGTCGGCATAATTGAGGTTGTTGTTCTTGAAAAACGGTATCGTGGTGCGGGTAGATTTCACATCGGGAGTTTTTTCCACAACCTCCACATTGTTCTCTATTCTCGTATTCACAGTCTCGTTCATAACTGCCGAAGGGCTGTAGCGGAGAGTGAGTCCGACAAGGAGTCCCAATCCGACCTGACCCACAATTTTCACCCAAGGTTTGAGCCCGTCCTTATTGTGTTTGAATGTCTTGATGTAATCGTCGGCAAATCCCAGACACCCCAAAATCAGTGTCGTTGCCACCATCAGCACAAAATACACGTTGGTAAGTTTGCCCACGAGAATGCACGGGATTAGTATTGCCACGATTATGATTATTCCTCCCATGGTAGGTACTCCGACCTTTTTGGTGTTATAGGGGTCGGTTGCAGCGTCGCGTTGGGCCTCGGTAATACTGTGCCGTTTGAGAAAACGCATAAACCAGCGTCCGAAACAAATGGCTATTATCAGCGAAAGTATCAATGCTACAATAGCTCTGAAAGACACGTACTGCATCAGTCTCATACCCGGGAAATCGAACGTGCTTCCCAACCAATCGAACAAATAGTACAACATATTCCAATTATTTGACTGTTAATATATTTTCAAGTTCTTCCCTGTCATCGAAATGATGACGAACTCCGTTTATTTCCTGATATTTTTCGTGACCTTTTCCGGCAACCAGTATTATGTCACCGTTTTTGGCCAGAGTGCAGGCAGTTTTGATGGCTTCCCTGCGGTTGCTGATACGCAGGACCTGACGTTTCTGGGCATCGGTGAGGCCGTTTTCCATGTCATTGAGTATTTTTTCAGGATCTTCGGTGCGCGGATTGTCCGAGGTCAATATCAGAGTATTGCACAAATCAACGGCTATCTTGGCCATAACCGGACGTTTCAGGGCATCGCGGTCGCCGCCGCAACCCACGACAACTATTAAATTCTGGTCGCAGTTCATCACATCGTTGATGGTTTGGAGCACATTTTTGAGTGCGTCGGGGGTATGGGCGTAATCCACTATGGCAGTTTTGCCACTACCGTTCACATATTCGAAACGTCCTTCTGCAGCCTGCAACTTGCTCAGTGCGGTGAGAGCTTCAACTTCCTCGATTCCGCAAAGGCGGGCAGTGGCATAAATGGCCAGAAGGTTATAGGCGTTGAATTTTCCCACAAGACGTGTCCAGACTTCTTTTCCGTCAATGGAAAGCAGGAGTCCCTGAAATGTGTTTTCCACTATTCTGCAGTTGAAATCGGCCATGCTTTGCAAGCTGTAGGTATATTTTTTCGCTCCGGTATTCTGGAGCATCACCATGCCGTTGCGGTCGTCCATGTTGGTAAGGGCGAAAGCCGTTTTGGGGAGGTTGTCAAAAAAGCGTTTCTTCGCAGATATGTATTCGGCAAAAGTCTTGTGGAAATCAAGGTGGTCGTGGGTAATGTTGCTGAAAATTCCCCCAATGAAATGCAGACCAGCGATACGGTGTTGTACAATGGCATGGGAACTGACTTCCATGAAACAGTATTCGCAGCCGCTGTCCACCATTTCGGCAAGCAGCCGGTTAAGTTCCACTGCATCGGGAGTAGTGTGAGATGTCGGAATTTCAGTTTCATTTATTTTGTTCACGACAGTGGAAAGCAAGCCGACATTGTATCCGAACCCGCGGAACATACGATGCAGAAGAGTCACCGTGGTGGTTTTTCCGTTTGTGCCCGTAATGCCTATGAGGTCAAGTTTTCTTGAAGGATTACCGTAAAAATTAGATGCCGCCAGTCCGAGTGCATGACTGCTGTCGGCAACCTTAATGTACACCACTTTCGGATCGGTTTTTTCCGGCAATGTCTGACAAAGAATGGCCGAAGCCCCTTTCTCAACGGCTTTGTTGATGAATTCGTGCCCATCGACGTGCACGCCGACTTGTGCCACAAACATCGAACCTTCGGAAACTGCACGCGAGTCAAAGGTTATGCTGTTTATTTCCAGATCAGTGAAATTCAGTGACTGGTATTCAATGTCCTTTAATATTTCAGATAGTTTTCTCATTTTTTCCCATTTTTTGTATCTGTTTCTTTCACTACCGGCTGGGGGTATTGGTATTCAGGCAGAGCCTGCTGTTCTGGCTTGAGTTCAAGGTGTATACTTGCACCGCGGCTGTATGGCGTATTCTGCTGCAACGACTGCGATGCCACCTTGCCGCGACCTTCGAAACTTACCCTGAAGCCCATTTTTTCGAGCATGTAAAGAGCATCTTTTATGGTCATGCCTTTGCAGTTAGGCACCACATTTTTCGGCATTCTGTAGTTGCTGTACACGGGGACTCCGTTGCTGTCCTGCTCGGCATCGACCCACACGTACGAAGTATCGAACATCATGCCGTTTATGCCCAGATACTGCAGGGCTTTTCGGATATCACGGGCATTGCCCTTTTTCACAAACGGAACCGAGGTGTTTCCGTTTTCCGGAATCCTGATGTCCATATTCAGTATTGTACCGCATACGCGGTCGGCAAGGTCTTTGAAAACGGGAGCCGCCAGCTCACCTCCGTAAACACGGTTTTTCTTGGGGTTGGTGATAACCACTATACAAGAATACTGTGGATTGTCGGCAGGAAAATACCCGGCGAATGAAGCACGGTATTTCATCGATTCCCTGTTCCTTCTGGTGTAGTTTATCTGCGATGTTCCTGTCTTTCCGGCAATACCGTACGGTGTCTTGGAGAGGCGGCGCTGAGCCGAACCGTTTTCCACAACGCCTACCAGCAAATCATGGAGTATGTCCAATGTCTTTTCGGAACAGATCTTTTCTTTTATCACTACCGGTTCAAAAGACTTGACTTTTTTCAAGCCATCGCGTATCTCGCTGCAGAAAAGAGGTTTTACCATCTTCCCATCGTTGGCTATGGCATTGTAGAAAGTAAGTATCTGCAATGCCGTGAACGATGCGCTGTAGCCGAAACTGAAACGCAAAAGGTCTTTTACCGACATATCTTCCACAACTTGCGGATTGGGTTCATGAGTGGCAAGGTCTATTCCAAGTTTCTGGAACGGAATTACTCCGGATACTTTCTTTCGGAATTCCTTCGGGTTCCGGTGGTAGTTACACCAAACCGGATAACTTGTTCCCACGTTCGACGAAACCTCGAACGAATGTTTCATCGTCGTGGTACCCGACGTGCCGTCGTTGTGGCTGTCCTTGATGGTGTCACGCTGAGGACGCGGATTCTGCGGCGAAGGGTCTTCGGAATACACCTTTATCCCTGTCGGAACCTCGGCGGCAGTATCAACCTTGCCGTTTTCGAGCAGCACCATCGCCGTCACCGTCTTGAACGTTGACCCCGGGTCGTAAAGGTCCGTGCAAGCTATGTTCTTTATTTCACGATAGTTGCCGAGAGTGTCGATACGGCTCAAATTGCTTATTGCCCTCACATAACCTGTACTGACCTCCATAAGCACCACGCAGCCGTCGTCGGCATCATTTTCTTCCAGACATTTTCTCAATGACGACTGTGCCAATTCCTGCAAGCGAGCATCGATGGTGGAGACAATGTCATTGCCGTCCACGGTTCTCTTCTGGTCGGAAGATTCCACTGCCTGCCAGATGGTTTTCCCGTTTTCGTGGAAAATCTTTCTCTCGAGGCGTTTACCCTGCTGACCTCGAAGCTGCAGGTCGTAAAAACCGTCAAGCCCGTTGTAGCAATCTTTGCCCGCATCATTTTTCGTAATGAAGCCGATGGTGTGACGAGCCATGCCGTTGTACGGGTAAACGCGGTCGTCGCGCTGCTCCACTATGACGCCCCTGCTGAATTTGGGTTCAAAATCGACGCCTATCTTTTTCCCCGTAGTATCAGCCATAAGTATGGGGAAGGCCTGCAGACGTTTCTTCTGCTTGTGTGAAACGTTTTTATGAAGCAGGCAGTAACGGTTGCCTCTGTCGTGGTTTTTCGATATGTACGTGTAATAATATTCAAAAGTGTTTTCGGGGAAAATTCTGGACATACTATCGCAAAGGGCGGGCAGGAAACGTTTGTAAAGATGTTCGTCAATTATTGGAACCATTGTCTTTTTTTCTTTCCCGTTCACCTTTTTCACAACTGCCTCTTTTCCCCAATCGATGTAAATGTCGTAAACAGGAACGGTCGTGGCCAGAATTTTTCCGTCACTGGAGAAAATAGTTCCGCGCTGTGCCTTGACATCGCGCCATGCCATGGTTTTGGCATCGGCACGTTCACGCCATTCGTCCCCGTTTACCAGCTGTATTTTCAGCAGATTGACAATGACAGGTATGACGATTCCCAGAACAAGTATCGCAAATACTATAAACAGCGGTATGGCAATATTTTTCTTTTCCTGATTGTCCATTTTCATTTACTGATGGTTATCTTGTTCGACGGAGTCCTTCCTTCCTTAATGCCTGTCGGTTCCAATTTCCTTGCCACTTCGTTCACCATTGTGGCGTTCATGTAGTCGCATTTTGTCTGAATCTGACGTATGCGAAGTTCTTCTATTTCTTCCTGCAGCACTTTTGTCCTGATTGTCAGCTCTTCCACCTTGTAGCGATATGTCACCATTATGACAGCAAGCACGAATATGAGCAGCAGAAACGGCAGATGCGGTCTTATGCCTTTAAGCAAGTCGCCGCGGAGTATGGTCACCAAGTTTATCTTCCTTTTGCGTGGAGCGTCATCGGCTGCGGCAGCCGAAGCAGGTCCGTGTGCAGGTTCAGAATTGCCGGGCATGTCTGCCGTACCATGTCCGGAAAGTTCGGCAGGCTGTTCCGGAATTGCCGCAACGGGATTTTCTCCACCTCTGCTCACCTCGAAATCGGGTTCTTGTGCAATGTTTACATTTTCTTCTTTCATGGCTGTTGCGGTTTTTTCTCGGCAATGCGGAGTTTCGCACTGCGTGAACGTGAATTCTTTTCCTGTTCTTCGTCGCTTGGAACTATAGGTTTACGCGTTACCGGTTCAAGCGGTGAAATCTTGTTTCCGTAGAAATCTTTTTTCACTTCGCCTTCAAAATTTCCGGTTTTCATGAGATTTTTCACCAGTCTGTCCTCGAGAGAGTGGTACGATATTACCACCAGACGGCCGCCTTCGCCGAGTATCTCCATGCTTTGCGAAAGCATCTGCTGCAAGGCTTCGAGCTCGTCGTTCACCTCTATTCGGAGTGCCTGAAAAATCATGGCGAAGAACTTGTTCTCCTGATTTCGAGGAATCTGTCCTTCCAGAACATTTTTCAGGTCAAAAGTGGTCACAATCGGGTTTACGGTTCTTGCAGAGACAATGCTGTGAGCCAGTTTGGCCGCATTCGGCAATTCTCCGTATTTCCTGAAAATATCGCGCAGTTCCGTTTCAGAAGCGGTGTTTACTATATCTTTGGCAGAAACCGGCTGTCGCTGATCCATGCGGAGGTCCAGCTCTGCGTCGAAGCGGGTAGAGAATCCCCTTCCTGCCTCGTCGAACTGATGCGATGAAACTCCCAAGTCGGCCAGAAGTCCGTCTATCCTGCGTACACCGTTGAGGCGGAGATAGCTCTTGAGAAATTTGAAATTTTCGTGGATTAAAGTAAAACGTGGGTCATCAATGGCATTTGCCAGTGCATCGGAATCCTGATCGAAAGCCAGAAGGCGTCCGTCTTCGTTGAGCTGGGAGAGTATCTGACGTGAATGTCCGCCGCCACCGAATGTTACATCGACGTACGTACCCGACGGATTGGTAATCAATCCGTTTACGCTTTCGCTCAAAAGTACAGGCAAATGATATTTCGACATTATATGTTCTGTTTTACCTTATCAATTCTGTTGCTGGTGTTCGGACATTCTGCCAAGTTTTTCGCTTGCGAGGGCCACGAAATCCGTGTCTCCCGAATTGAATTTCTGGTATTTGTCGTAGTCCCAAATCTCGATAAAGTCGCCAACGGCGCTCAGAACTATGTCTTTGGTTTTGTTGAGTTTAGATTTCTGTTCGGCAGGAATCAGAAGCCGGTCATTGTTGTCGAGTTCTATCAGATTGCCTTCGCTCAGGCGGCTCAACAGACGGCGATCTTCGGGCAGGTAGATGTTGAGGGTTTTCTTTATGCGCTCTATCTCCGCATAAAACGACGCGTATGTCCACAGTTCCAAACACTCGAAATAATCGCTCTGACGGATGATGAAACGGCCGTCGTCTTCCGACTGCAGCTGACGCTTCAGTGCTACCGGAAACTTGAACCGCCCGTTGGCATCTATCTTACAATATTCTTTTCCAAGTATTAACGACATTTCTTTCGAGTTTTTTTTGAACTGCAAAAATACGAATTATTTTCCAAAAAAAACCATTTTTTACCATTTTTTGTCAAAAAATTCCATTTTTTGCCGAGTTATGAACTGAAACGCATTTTTTTCAAAAAGGTTTCATTTTTTTTGACAATGCAAAATTTTTTATTTCAATTACTTACAAAAAAAACGATCTTGACGGTCTTTTTTGGAACACAAAAAGCTGTTGATAACTTTTTTTGCGGGTGCATGTCCGAAAAAACAGGTTGAATTCGCCACGAAAAACGCCGGCGGGAATGTTCCATTTTTCTCGAAAAAAGTAAACAATGCGGTTCCGACCACGTTGCCGGTTGCCTGAAATACAGCTTTGAATCGCGTGAGCCGTCTTGGTCTGCTTCGCCTGTTGAACATTTGCCTTTACGGCAAGTGATTACAAAAAAAGAGATTGGCTGAGAGGATTTCTCAGCCAATCTCTGGAATATGATGCAGTGTATTAAATTACTATTCCGGCTCAACGGCCATGTCGTCCGAACCGTTGAGAGCCACGCGTATTTTGTTTTCGAGTTCTTCCATAAGTTCGGGATTGTCAGCAAGGAGCTGTTTCACGGCTTCGCGTCCCTGAGCGAGCTTGGTTTCGCCGTAGCTGAACCATGATCCGCTCTTGCGGATTACGCCACAGTCCACACCCAGATCCACAACTTCGCCCGTTTTGGAAATGCCTTCACCGAAAATCAGGTCGAATTCGCATGTGCGGAAAGGCGGTGCGACTTTGTTTTTCACAATTTTCACCTTCACACGGTTTCCGATGTTGCTGTCACCGTCCTTTATCGCTTGTGTACGGCGTATGTCGATGCGTACCGAAGCATAGAATTTGAGTGCGTTGCCGCCGGTAGTTGTTTCAGGGTTGCCGAAAAGCACTCCGATTTTCTCACGCAGCTGGTTGATGAATATGCAGCAGCATTTCGTCTTGCTGATGTTTGCCGTGAGTTTGCGCAGTGCCTGCGACATGAGCCGTGCCTGCAAGCCCATTTTCGAGTCACCCATTTCGCCCTCGATTTCGCTCTTGGGAGTAAGTGCGGCAACGGAGTCGATTACTATGATGTCGATGGCTCCTGAACGGATGAGGTTGTCGGCTATTTCGAGAGCCTGCTCACCGTTGTCGGGTTGGGAAACCAAAAGATTGTCGGTATCAACGCCGAGTTGTTTTGCATAAACGCTGTCGAAGGCGTGTTCGGCATCGATGAAGGCTGCAATGCCGCCTTTTTTCTGAGCTTCGGCTATGGCATGTATGGCCAAAGTCGTCTTACCTGAAGATTCCGGTCCGTATATTTCAATGATTCTGCCTTTGGGCAAACCTCCTATCCCGAGTGCCATGTCCAAACTTACCGAACCTGTCGAAATGCTCTCTATTTCTTCCACCGGTGCATCACCGAGTTTCATAATCGCACCTTTACCGTAACTTTTCTCTATCTTGTCAAGTGTACTCTGCAATATCTTTAATTTTTCCATTTTAGATGCATCGGCATCGGTTGACTGTTTTACTTCTTTTGCCATAACGTATTGGTTTTTGATATTTTATGAATTATTTTATTTTTCGGTTGTCTTATTTTTCAGTTGCAAAATTACGACACTTTGGCGACAAAAACTGTCGTTGAAGTTTTTTTTAAAAAAATCTCAGTTTTTCTGCGTATTCTTGAAAATTTTGAGTGCATAGTAAACGATGAAAAGAACCGTGAACATGATGTCTCCGAGAGCCACTGCCGATTTTCCGACACACACAAGCGGCAGCAGAAGCAGTATCATCTGGGCAAGCGTGTAGCAATGGAATCCCGAAACACGGTATTTCCACATTCTCAATGCACCGAGAAATGAAAGTACCCAGAACGGAACCATGATCAGGAAGAAGTATTGCGGCCATGATATCAGGTCTTTCATGCTCTGGAGCATTTCTTCGGGGAGTGGGAACTGTTCTCCGTTGACAATCTCCGTAATAAGAGGCAGGGTGACTCCGGTAATGAGGTACGACATGGCCGACATTCCGGCATTCACCATACTCATGACCAGCATTACACGGAAGAACACGTCCACCGGCTGCTGCAACTGCGGTGCCTCGGGCGACGGTTCTGACGGCGGCATTATTTTTTCAGGTTCGTCCATAAATCAGATTAGGTTTATGTTTTTAAGTTCCTTTGCCATTTGCTGTTGCAGCTTCTGGGCTTCTTCACCGGCACGCTGTGCGAAATCGGTGTCGCTCGATGCGTAAATTATTCCACGCGAGGAGTTGACTATAAGTCCGCAATCCTTGTTAAGTCCGTACCTGCAAACTTCCTGCAGGCTGCCGCCCTGTGCTCCCACTCCGGGAACAAGGAGGAAGCTGTCGGGGACTATGGTGCGTATTTTTTCAAGCATGTCGGCTTTGGTGGCACCCACTACATACATCATGTTTTCGGGTGTCCCCCATTTTTTGGATGTTTCGAGCACGTTTTCGAAAAGATGGCGGCCGTTTCCGTCTTGCATGAATTGGAAATCGAAAGCACCTTTGTTGGAAGTCAGGGCAAGAAGTATGACCCATTTCTCCTCAAATCCCACGAATGGTGTTACGGAATCTTCACCCATGTAGGGAGCTATGGTGAGTGCATCGAAGTTGAAATCGCCTTCGGGGTCGAAGAATGCTTTTGCGTATTGTTGGGAAGTGTTGCCTATATCGCCACGTTTTGCATCGGCAATGGCCAGAACCGAAGGGCTCTGCTTCTGCAGATATTCCATGGTTTTCTTCAGCGACAGCAGGCCGTTTATGCCCATGGCTTCGTAGAAAGCGAGGTTGGGCTTGTAGGCCACCGCGAAATTTATCGTAGCATCTATTATGGCTTTGTTGAATGCAAATACCGGGTCGGGGTCCAAAAGCAGGTGTTTCGGTATTTTATTGAGGTCGGTGTCCAGACCTACACAGAGAAACGACTGTTTCAGCTTTATCTGTTCTATGAGTTCCTGACGTGTCATGAGTTTTTATTTTATAAGTTTGAAATATTTTTGAAATGCAAAGATAGCAAAAAATCTTTTATGCGGCAAAAAAATTTTCCGGTACATGAAAAAAGTGCGGGCTACTGCCCGCACTTTTGCGTGTTTTAAAGGAGAAAACCTTTATTTCTTGATTATTTTCCGGGTTGCAAGGACTTCATGGCTGTCGTTGGAGAGCTGTATGAAGTAAACACCGTTTGCCATGTTCTGCATGTTGATTTTTGCAGAG
>JAZRZP010000035.1:0-26119 GCA_045601425.1 Bacteroidales bacterium | reverse complement strand
TAGTCCCAACCCTGTGACAGACAGCTACATAAACGTCTCTTACGAATATGCGCCTACGGTAACTTCGGCATATTTGAATATTTACAATGCCGCAACAACAACGTTTGCAGGTAGTTACAACCTGAGCAGTCTCGACAATGCAGGCAGTCTGGACATCGACGTGTCAGCATTCCCGACAGGCAGCTACACAGTTGTGCTGGTTTGCGACAACGTACCGTGTCATAGCAAAATTTTAATAAAACATTAAAACATTAAAAAATCCCTTCCGAAAAGAAGGGATTTTTTGTTTTTCAGGTGTTTTTATTTTTTGCAGAAGAGGTTGCATTCTGGTCTGGAATCTACCTTCGTTTTTCCGATGAAAATCTTTTTGCGAAAAAGGATTTTTTTTCGTATCTTTGCAAGTCTTTTTGATGTGAAATGCAATAATGCTTTTTACCTCAAATGCTTGATAATAAACGTAAAATAAAAAACAGACGATATGTTTACTTTGTACAAAAAAGAGTTGAACAGTTTTTTTTCATCACTTATCGGATATCTTATAATAGTGGTGTTTCTGGTGCTTACGAGCCTGCTGTTGTGGGTGTTCCGCTCCGATTTCAATGTTCTGGACTACGGTTTTTCCGACATGAGCGGGTTCTTTCTCGTGTCTCCGTTCCTGTTTCTGTTCCTGATACCGGCCATAACGATGCGTATGTTCGCCGAGGAAAAACGCAGCGGGACCATTGAACTGCTTTTTACCAAACCTCTTTCCGACTACAAGATAATATTCGCGAAGTTTCTTGCCGGACTTACGCTGGTGTTTTTCTCTATACTGCCCACAATAGTCTATTACATAAGCATTTACCGTCTCGGCGACCCTGTGGGCAACATCGATACCGGAGCTGTGGCAGGTTCGTATGTAGGACTGCTGTTCCTTGCAGCTGCATTCGTGGCAATAGGCCTTTTCTCTTCGGTGATTACCAAAAACCAGATCGTAGCCTTCATCGTAGCCATAGTCCTGTGCTTTTTCTGCTACCTTGGCTTCGAGACACTCTATCAGATGGATGTCTGCGGCTCGCTCAATCTCTTCGTGAAACAACTCGGAATGCGGCACCATTACGAATCCATAAGCCGTGGCGTAATAGACACGCGTGATGTCATTTATTTCCTCAGCGTAATAGCACTTTTCGTGATGCTCACCCACATGGTGCTCCAATCGCGCAAGTGGCAAAAGTAAAACACTTTCCAAAAACGTAAAGATATGAAAGTCAGCATAAAGAATATATTAGGTAAAAGACACGATTCGGCGGAGAAAATTGAGTCTTCGCAAAAAAAGAACGTGAAAAGAAGCAATATACTGTACCTCGTTGCGGGTATCCTGATACTTGTTTTCGTGAATATCATAGGCAAGTATGTCTATACCCGTCTCGACCTTACAGCTGAAAAGCGTTACACGCTCTCCGATTCCACGAAAAAACTCCTCAAGGGCATCGACGAGACCGTGCTTTTCCGTGTGTATCTGGAAGGTGAATTCCCTGCAGATTTCAAGCGCCTTCAGAACGAGACCAAGGACATGTTGAACCAGTTCCGTTCGTACAACGACTACATAGAATACGAGTTCGTGGATCCGAACGCTTTCGAGAGCAAAGAAGACCAGCAGGTGTTCTATCAGAAACTTGCGGCAAAAGGCATTCAGCCGGCTACCGTTCAGGTAAAGGACGAAGGTGCTGTTACCCAGCAGGTCGTGATTCCTGCCGCCGACGTGGTTTACAAGGGCAGGGAGGTCTCCGTAAATCTCCTTCCAAGTCAGAAATATGTGTCCCCGGAGGAACAGCTCAACAATGCGGTGCAGTCTCTCGAATACAGCCTTACCGACGCCATACGCAAGCTTGTAAAGGTGAATCGGCAGCGTGTCGGATTCGTTCAGGGTCACGGTGAACTCGAACGGCACAGCATTTTCGATATACAGATGACTCTGGTGGACTATTACCGTCTGGAAAACGTAACCATCGACGGAAATATAAACAGCCTTACTGAACGCCGCCCCAACCCCAAAGACTCGACGTCTTACATCTTTGCGAACAAATACGATGTTCTGGTGATACCGAAACCGGTACAGCCTTTTTCCGATCAGGATCTGTACATACTCGACCAGTTCGTGATGTACGGCGGACGGATACTGTGGCTCATCGATCCGGTGGCAATGGACATAGACAGCCTGCAGAACAGCGAGGCTTCGATAGCTCTCCGCTTCGATTTCGGAAACCTTGACGACATGCTCTTCAACTACGGGGTACGCGTGAATCCGAACCTGCTGATGGATATACGCTGCATGCCGATACCGATGCAGGACGGTGTGGTTGGCGACCGCCCGACGATAAACTACCATCCATGGTTCTATTTTCCTGAGTTCGTGCCTGCCGCAAACCATCCTATCGTGAAAAACCTCGACCTTATAAAGGGCGAATTCGTAAGTTCCATCGATACCATCGACAACGGTATCAGGAAAACGGTTCTGCTCACGACTTCGGAATATACGCATGTGTCGAGTGCCCCCGCCCGCGTGGATTTGAATGTAGCCCGCGTGGAACCCGACCAGCGTTCCTTCAACAAGAGCAACCTCCCGGTGGCCGTGCTTCTTGAAGGCCAGTTCAAGTCGGCATGGAGAAACCGGCTCTCGCCGTATTTTACGGAAATCCCCGAAATGGGCTACAAGGAAGTCGGTGATTCCAACGGAAAGATGATTGTCGTTGCCGACGGCGACATGATCAAAAACCGCTTCAACTACAAAAGCAATTTCGCATACCCGCTCGGCTACGACAACTGGACGGGTACGATGTACGCCAACAAGAACTTCATACTCAATGCAATAAACTACCTTTGCGGTGACGATGACGTCCTCGAATTGCGTTCCCGTGAAATACGGCTCCGCAAGATGAACCAGATGGATATCCGCGACCAGCGCCTCAAGTATCAGATAATAAATACCGTGATTCCGGTGCTCGTAGTCCTTGTCGCAGGAGTGGCCATTGTTTTCGTCCGCAAGAGAAGAAATGTCAGAAAATCAAAATAAACTTTCATTCAACATCAGAAATAGAAACCGTATAACGATGAAAAAACGCAACTTGATAATCATTGCAGTCGTGATAGTTTTGGGAATCGTCACGGCCGTTGTATTCAGCAACAAGTCGAAAAACCACACCTTTGAGCAGGATTACCATATAGAAAACGTGAACACCATAACCAAGATATTCATGTCCGACAAGCTGGACAACAGTGTCTTGCTTACGCGTGCCGAAGATGATACGACATGGGTGGTGAACGGCAAGTATCCTGCAAGTCAGGGCAAGATGGATCTGCTTCTCGAAACCCTCAACCAGATGCGTATCCGCCAGAAAGTCAACCGCAATGCAGTCCGCAACATAGTCAAAAACCTTTCGGTGAGCAGCACAAAGGTGGAGGTGTATCAGGAAGTTCCGTTCATAAACTGGTTCGGGGGAAAACTTCAGCTGTTCAAGCGGGAAAAACTCGTGGCAACATACTACGTGGGTCATGAGACACAGGATAACATGGGAACCTACGTGTTCAGGGAAGGCGATGACGAACCGTGTGTTGTCCATATTCCCGGATTCAGAGGATTTCTCGGTCCCCGTTTCGAATCCGTTCCCGACCTTTGGCGAAGCCATAGGATAGTTGACCTGCCGGTTACCGACATACAGTCGGTAAAGGTGGAAATCCCGTCGCAGCCTCAGGAGTCTTTCGAAGTCCGCCGCCACAACGATGACGGTTTTGACTTCTACATGCAGAATCAGATGGTACCGGCTTTCGATACGGTGCGTGTAGCACAACTGCTTTCGTCGTTCGTCAATCTCAATTTCGACCAGTTTGCAGGCGTGGTCCCCAAAGTGGAACTCGATACCACGTTCTCTCGTGAACCCAGCTTCCGCCTTTCCGTTACGTCCACGAAAGGCGAGACTCGTTCGCTGTGTACCTATGTGAAATTCACCAACCCCGACCTGCTCATGGAGGAAGGTGCAAAGGACAAATACATAGACTTCTTTGACGTGGACCGCCTTTATGCTATCCTCGATACCAAGGACACCGTGCTCATACAGTACTATGTCTTCGATGACATACTGCAGCCGGCAAGTTTCTTTTTGGGAAAGGGAAGTCTTGAAAGATCAACGAGAACGACATCAAAATGACGGAAATGAGGCCATTGATTCTTATCAGCAACGACGATGGGGTGGAAGCCAAAGGCTTGACGACCTTGGTGGATGCTGTCCGCGAATTCGGCGACATAGTGGTGATGTCCACCGACACCAACGCATCGGGCAAGGCACATTCCATAACGGGACACGCTCCGCTGACAGTGAATTGCATTAAAGAAGAAGAGGGTCTTAAAATATATACCTGCAACGGAACTCCGGCCGATTGCGTGAAATTGGGAGAATCGTTTTTCTGCAACCGTCGCCCGGCATTGGTGCTTTCGGGCATAAACCACGGTAGCAATGCCTCGATAAATGTCATTTATTCGGGCACGATGGGTGCTGCCGTTGAGGCGACCATAAACGGCTACGACGCCGTAGGATTCTCGTTACTCAGCATGGACAGCAATGCCGATTTCTCGGGCTGCGTGCCGTTCATAAAGAAAATCGTGGCAGATGTCTTGAAAAACGGTCTGCCGAAAGGCATGTCGCTCAATGTGAACATACCGTACCTGCCGCTTCAGGAAATAAAAGGCATGAAAGTCTGCCGGCAGGCAGACGGATTGTGGCTCGACAGTTACGAAAACCGCCCTGACCCCGCCACGGGCAAGGACTTGTGGTGGCTCACCGGCAAATTCGAATGCCCCGACAAGGCAGACGATACCGATATCTGGGCACTTGACCACGGCTATGTGTCGGTGGTCCCGACACGTCCCGACTACACCGATTATGACAGAATTAAAGAGATGCAAATACGTTTTAATCAGTAAGTTATGAAAAAAGATACCATACTTGCAGGTCTTGTTGTTTCACTCGGAAGCATTCTTGTTTCGGCATTCGCCGTGTGCTGCGTGTTCCTTGTTTTCGGAATACCGTTCGACGGAAACATGAAGTTCTTCCTCTTTTCATTCGTCCCGGCCATACTTTTGCTGAGATATTACATCAGGAATCTGGGTCTGATGAAGGTTGCAAAGACCATAATGGTGGTGCTTTTCGTAACGCTGGTGGCTTTCATCGTGTTTCTGGTGAGAAGTCATGAAATTTTGTAAAATATTGAAAAATAGGGATATATGAAATATTACATAATAGTAGGTGAAGCCTCGGGCGATTTGCACGGTTCAAACCTTATGAAAGCCATTCTGCGCAACGATCCGGATGCCGAGATACGTTTCTGGGGTGGAGACCTCATGCAGTCGGCAGGCGGAACGCTGGTGAAGCATATCCGCGATCTGGCCATAATGGGTTTTGTGGAGGTGGTTGCCAATCTGCGTACCGTTTTGGGTAACCTGAAATACTGCAAGCGTGATATTTCAGAATTCAAACCCGATGCGGTGATTTTCATCGACTATCCGGGATTCAACCTGAAAATAGCCAAATATACCCACAGTCAGGGATTCAGGAATTTCTACTACATCTCCCCGCAGGTGTGGGCATGGAAAAAACGCAGGATTAAAACCATGCGCCGGATTCTGGACAGAATGTATGTCATACTGCCTTTCGAAAAACCATTCTACGACCGAAACAACGTGCAGAACGTCGAATATGTCGGACATCCGCTTCTGGATGCCATCGAAGATTCCCGCAAAAATGCGACGGATGGCGATTTCCGCAGCAGGAACGGTTTGGATGAACGCAAAATAATCGCAGTGATGCCGGGTAGCAGGAAAATGGAACTCAGAAAAATGATGCCACCCATGATGGACTTGGCAAGGAATCATTCGGAGTACCAGTTCGTAATAGCCGGAATGAAACTCCTCGGCGATAAGATATACCAGCCGTACATACTTTCCGACAATGTGAGAATCGTTTATGACCAGACATACCAGTTGCTGCAGTCTTCTTTTGCCGGCGTGATAACTTCGGGCACGGCGACTCTGGAAGCGGCATTGTTTGATTTGCCGCTTGTGGTCTGCTACAAGGCCAACGCCATTTCGGTGGCTATTGCGAAACGCTTCGCCAAAGTAAGGTACATATCTCTGGTAAATCTGATTGCCGACAAGAAAGTCGTTACAGAGCTGATACAGAGTGATTTGAATCAGACCGATCTGGAACGCGAATTTGAAAAGATAACGGTAAACGAAGAATTCCGCACTTCGCTTTACATGGAATACACTGCTGTTAAAAAACTTTTGGGCAATGCAGGAGCTTCGCAGCGTACAGCCGACTCCATTGCCCGAACACTAAAATATTCCGACAATGCCTAAAAAAATTCTAATACTCTTGCTGACGGTTCTTCCTGTTTTTGCTTTTGCAGGCAAGGTGAAAGTCAGGATTTATTCTTCCTCCAAGATTGACCAGATGAACATATCGTTCGATGTCGGCAAATATGTGGTTAAAGATGCTTCGGGAACAGTGCTTTACGACACTTTGGACATGAACAGGAGCATAGAGCTGAAAGTTGTCGGCGGACAGATAAAGACAACCATAAACGGTTATGAAGTAGGAAGTTACGCTACACTCGACATTGTTTCGGCTGACTCTTCGAGCATTTTCTGCATCAACCCCAAAGGCAAGAAACAGCGTACCTATGAGGGTGACATACATGTTAAAGTGTTGAAGAACAATCAGTTTCTGATTGTCAACGAAGTCGATTTCGAGACCTACATAGCAGGTGTGGTGCAATCCGAAATTTACGGTAAACCCGATCAGATAGACATATTCCGCGTTCAGGCCATAATATCGAGGACTTGGGCATTGCGAAACATGAACAAACACAAAGCCGACGGCTACAACTTCTGCGACGATGTGCACTGTCAGGCCTACTACAACCGCTGCATACGCCCCGAAATAGTGCTGGGCACGCTTAAAAGCGTCGGAGAAATTCTCGTAGATGCCAGCGGCAACCCGATAGACACACCGTTCCATTCCAATTCCGGAGGGCAGACAGCCAACTCCGAGGACGTGTGGAAAGCGGCAATACCGTATCTCCGCTCGGTGCCCGACACCTTTTCCTTCAACATGAAACAGTCGGTATGGAAGAAAGAAGTGTCCAAGAACAGCTGGCTTTCGTATTTTTCGAAGAAGCACAGTCTGAACGTTTCGGATTCGGCTGTGTGCAACGAACTCCTGAACTTTACCCAGAATGAGCGCAAAAACAAGATTATGGGTGTGCCGCTTACCAGAATACGCACCGATTTCAAACTGAAATCCACATTCTTTTCGGTATCTGCCGACGGCGAAAAGGTAATCATCAGCGGAAAGGGGTACGGACACGGCGTAGGATTGAGCCAGGAGGGTGCGATACGCATGGTGACACTGGGACATTCCTATCAGGAAATACTGAGGCATTACTACACCGGAGCTACAATTTACCGCGACAAGCAACTTGTTGAACCTAAGTATCTTGTCTATGTTGATGAAATTGAAAAAATCATTGAGGGCGACAAGAAGCAATCTACGGCACAGCAGGCACCGAAAAACAATCTTGAAAAGATGTACAAGCAGAAAGAACGCGAGGAACGCGAGGAAATATACGTGGAAGAAGAACAGGACAACGAAGCTGAATGGGAATACGACTGGTAACGGCTTTCTGCAACTCATATTTGTAAAAAAATACTTGCAGAAAAACAAAAAAATTTGTACCTTTGCAAAACGATTTGAGATATATAAAATAGTTAAAATAATAATAATCAGTAAAATACGTAAAATAAAATGCAAAAAAAAGGAAATAAATACGGTGTTCACCGCGTAATTGAACCCAAGGGCGTGTTGCCGCAGCCGGCAAACAAAATCGATAACAATATGGACGAAATCTATGATAATGAAATACTTATCGACGTTCAGACTTTGAATATCGACTCCGCTTCATTCACCGACATACACAACTATGCCAAACAGCAGGCAGGAGAAGGTGCAAGTCAGGAAAAAATCATGGAAGAAATAAAGAAGGAAATGCTTCTCAACGTTGAACTTCAGGGCAAACACCGCAACCGCCGTACAGGCTCGGGCGGCATGCTCCTCGGTAAAGTTGAGAAAATCGGTGACGCCCTCAAAGGCAAAATCGACCTCAAAGAAGGCGACCGCATAGCAACACTGGTTTCCCTGTCGCTTACTCCACTCCGCATCGACGAAATACTCGACATCCGTCCCGATGTTGACCAAGTTGACATAAAAGGCAAGGCCATACTTTTCGAAAGCGGCATATATGCAAAAATACCGACCGACATGCCTGAAAAACTCGCTCTTTCGGCATTGGACGTTGCCGGTGCTCCTGCACAGACTGCAAAACTCTGCCAATACGGACAGACAGTCGTTATACTCGGTGCTGGCGGAAAAAGCGGTATGCTCTGCTGCTACGAAGCCAAGAAACGCGTCGGAGTTACAGGTAAGGTTATCGGCATCGCCAACAGCCCGAAATCAACCCAGCGCATCAAAGACCTCGGTTTCTGCGACATAGTGGAAAGTGCTGCCGGCATGACTCCGGTTCAGGTTTACGAACTCATCGAAAAACTCACCAACGGTAAGATGGCCGATGTTACAATCAACTGCGTAAACGTTCCCGATCAGGAAATGACAGCCGTGCTCTGCACCAAAGACGACGGCGTCGTTTACTTCTTCTCCATGGCTACAAGCTTCACAAAAGCTTCTCTCGGCGCCGAAGGTATCGGATCCGACGTGAACATGATTATGGGTAACGGTTATACTAAAGGTCACGCAGAATTTACACTTCAGGAACTCCGCGAATGCCCGAAACTCCGTAAAATATTCGAAGAACTCTATGCATAGTCCTCAAAAATATGAATAGTGAAAGGGTGAGAAAATCTCACCCTTTTCTTTTTGCAAAAAAATGCGTATCTTTGCATCGCACTCGGTAAGATGTGCAATGACGGTAATTTGTTGAAAATAAAAACGATAATGTTATGTTGTTCCTGAATCACACAATGTCGGCGGACCTCGGCAGCGATGTACTTCTTTTCAGAATCGTGGCATCACTGGTGGCAATCATTCTTGCCATAATAATTTTTAAAGTGGTGGATAACAATAAAATAAGCCGTTTTTTTGAACGGAGAATAGGCTTGTTCGCCGCAACGGTTTTCGTGGCAGGCATAGTGTTGTATTTCATCGGTTTCTGGTCGCAGGGTTCTGCCGGAAACATACTTACGCTGATGTTCCGTTCGGTGCTTTCGTCGCTGGAAATGTTCGTGTCGCATTCCGACCTCATAGAAGTACGCCACGAAATGCACGAGAACGGAGTGTACATGTTCGTGTTTTCCATGGTGCATTTTTTTGCGGTCCTATTGAGTGCAATATGCATAATACCACTCATAGCCTATGTGTGGCGTTCGAATTCGGTACTCAAGAAACTTACGGCACAGAAACTTTTCATATTCTGGGGACAAAGTGAAAACTCCTTCATTCTGGCAAAAAATATCGTAAAGCACGAAGCAATCGGTACATACAAAATAGTTTTTGTGGAATTGCCTTCCGACGAGTCTGGTAGCGAAGAACTGCATTTCCGTCACCTCTTCAACGGCTCGCTGGTGAAAAACGAGAAAATGGAGACAATCCGCGACATCGACGCACTTCTGATAAACAGCCGGCAGACGGTACTCTCCAAAAGAGGAAAAAATGTGTCGCTCTCCCAAGTGCTTGAGGCAGCAGGTCTTAAGAAACTTTACAAGGCTTTTCTGAAAAAGTCTGTCAGAGAAGTGAAAATATTCTTCTTCTCGGAAAACAAGGAAAACAATCTCGAAAACATGGCAACCCTGATTGCCACCACCGAAACGACAGAAAAGGAATTGGTTTTCGGGAAGAAAACCGATGTATATTGCCTTGTCAGAAACAGCGACCTGTGTACGATTTACTGCAACAAATCGAACCATAAGATTGCGGGAGACAAGAACAGCATTCAGGTACATATCGTTGATTCGGATGCGCTGGCCGTCGATTTGCTGAAAAAAGACGTCGCCTGCCACCCCGTAAGTTTCGTCGGAGTGAACACGGCTACGGCAACGGCAGAGTCGCCGTTTACGGCAATGATTATCGGCTCCGACGACACTTCGCGTCATGCATTCCGCTTTCTGTATGAATTCTCGTCCCTCGCCGCTGCCGACGGTTCGAAAAACCCTTCCAGATTCTATCTGTTCGGCAATGATGCTGGCAAAACCGAGGGAGAATTCAAATTCAACTATCCGTCCTTGAAAGGCAACGATGAGATTGTATTCAATAATGAACCTCTGTTTTCGGCCGCCTTTTGGGACAGTCTGGAATCGTGCATCGCTTCGTTGAATTATGTCGTCGTCTCCACGGGCAGCGACAAGGATGACTTTGACATTGTCACGAAAATATACCAGTTGGCCTGTCGCCATCGCGACAATATGGACAAATTCGGGATTTTCGTGCGTTCATACAGCAGGAAATATTATCAGGGACTTCATGATATCGCAAAATTTTACGAACATAGCAGTTCGGGGGGCAAGATAGTGGTTTTCGGACAGGAAAAGGACATCTTTACCTACGAGAATATCATAGACGAGGAGCGTCTGGAAAAAGCGAAGAAATACTACGGCAGATATGTGGAATCTGCCGGCGACGGCAAAACATGGGAGCAGCGTGCAAGAAAATTGAGCACAACGTATGCCGAACACCATAAACTCTCGGCACAGCAGAGTCAGGATATTGCCAACACATGGCATGTGGCAACCAAGCTCTATCTGCTCGGATTCGATGCAAACGATTCTCAACTGACTGAAAACCAGTCTTTTCGCAATATGTTGGACTGCATAAAGTCGCGTCCCGACATGAAATGCTACGAAGACGAGTATTCGAAAGCGGCAACTTTGGCGGAGAAAAAGGCCGTGTCCGAAAAGTACTCCACTTATCCCGAAGCCACCGAAGAACAGAAAATACAGCTCAGAAACCTCGCCCGCACCGAGCATCTGAGATGGAACGCACTCACCCGACTGCTTGGCTATGTAGCCACCTGTGAGGATATCGTTGACGGAGAGGAATACGTTACAGACCATGTGGCAAAAAAACACGGCTGCATCGTCGACAACAAGACGCTCGAAAGCGTGGCATCGCTCAAAAAAACAATACCATACGATTGTAACGTGGTAGATATAAGCTTCAGTCTGGCATACGAAGAACTCGCAAAAAAATGACAGGTTTGTACTAAAAAAACAGATTCTCCGTTTTTACGACATAGGACACATATTATTTTGAAAAAGATACTGTACATATTGCCGATGATGCTCGTTGCAGCATTCTCGTCTGCCCAGATTGCAGGAAACACTGCCTTGTCGGCACTGAACATGCAGATTTCGGCACGTACTGCCGGCTTGGGCATGAAGTACCTGTCGGTGTGCGACAACGACATCAACGTGGCTTTCAACAACCCTTCGTTTATCGGAAACAGTCTGGAAAACCAGCTGGCATTCAATTTCGTGAACCATTTTTCGGGGACTAATTACGGTTCGGTGGCTTACGGCAGGACTTTCGACAAAACAGGGAGTTATGTGTTCGGACTGCAATATGTGAACTACGGAAAATTCCTGCGTTACGACGAGGATGAGACTCCGCACGGGACTTTCTCGGCTGCCGATTACGTATTCCACATAGGGTGGGGAAGGGCTCTCGATTCGAACTTTTCGATGGGCGTGAATTTCCGTCCGGTACTCTCGCATTACGAGAACTATACGGCCTTTGCGGTGAGTTTCGACATAGCAGGTTCCTATGTCTCCGGTGACAGACTGTTTTCGGCCACTGCCATGGCACGCAACATAGGCGCACAGATTGTTACTTTTGCGGGAACGCGGGAGAAACTGCCGTTCGAACTTTCGGCACAGCTTTCGTATAAACTGAAAAATGCCCCGTTCCGTCTTTATCTGTCGCTCAACGAGTTGCAGAGGTGGAACCTGCGGTACGACGATGCTTTGAACCCGACTTATACAGAAGATCCTTTTACTGGCGAACGTACCGAAGAAAAACCGTTTGCAGGCTTTATGGACAACCTTTTCCGCCATGCCAACGTGGGAGTGGAGTTCTGTCTGGGCAAGGCCTTCAAGGTGTGGTTCGGGTACAACTACCGCCAGATGAAAGAGATTCAGGCTACCGATGGCTTCAACATGAGCGGCTTTTCGTACGGACTCGGACTGCGTGTGAAACGCATAAACGTAAGCTATTCTCGCAACAATTACCACCTCGGACAGGCACCGAACTTCATATCACTGTCCACCAATCTTGAGGACTTCTTCGGAAAGATGTGACGGAAGGAAAGGATAAAAAAATCGGACTTCAAGTCCGATTTTTTTTGAGTTTTTTTACCCTTCGATTTTTCCTGCAAGCACCTTCACGAATGAATCTTCGGCGAAGTGTTTTTTTGCGAGGTGCATTATTTCTTCGGGCGTTATGCTTTCGATGGCGTCGAGGTAGTTGTGGGCAAAGGTGTCGTCGGCGTGGGCGGCGTACTGTGTGCGGCCGCGTTCGGCGAGTTCGAACACACCGTCGATGCTGCGTATGAAATCGCCGGTCAGGAAACGCCGTGTGGTGGTGAGCTCCTCTTCGCCTACGGGTTCGGTCTGCAGACGGCGTATCTCGTTGAAAATCTCTGTTACGGCAGGTCCGGCCACATCGTTGCCGACATCGGTTGAAATCATCATGTATATGGCATTGCGTTCTATGCTTATTACCGAGTATATGCCGTAGCAGTAGCCTTTTTCCTCGCGGAGGTTCTGCATGAGCCGAGAACCGAGGAACCCGCCACCGAGCAGGTTGTTCACTACAAGGAGCTTGGCCAATTCCACCGAATCCCAGTTCAGGTTTATTATTTTTCCGACGCGTATGGAAGTCTGTACGGATTCGGGCATGTTTATTGCCTTTGAGATATTTTGATTGGCTTTTACGGATATTTCAATATTGTTTTTTTCCGCATGGAGAGGGTGGCTCCCGAAAATGCTGTCCAATGCGGCAATGTCTTTCCCTGCAATGTTCCCGGCAAGGAAAAACTTGCAGTTCTGCAGTCCGTAGCGCTTGTGGTAGAATTTCTGTACCTGTTCTGATGTAATTGTTTCAAAATTAGATGATTGCATGTATTTGCCGTAAACGTGGCTTTTGCCGAACATCTCTTTCAGACAGGTACGGCTTGCGACGTAGTTGGTTTTCCGCTGCAGCTGGTCGAATTCGAGTTTCTTGTTTTTGAGAAAAACGTCAAATTCGGTTTCTGGAAAAATGCTTTCGGTGAGCATTTCGTGGAGAAGTGGCAGAAACTCGGCGAGATATTTGTTCTGCAGGTATATCGTGAGTCCGACGGTAAGTGCATCGATGGACTTTTCTATGTTTATGCCCCTGAAATTGAGGAAATCGGCTATTTCTTTGGCCGAGTGTCTTTTGGTTCCCTCGGTGATGAGAGCCATTGCCGTTATGGCAATGAGACTGGTTTCGGCGAAAGCCTTGCCGGCTTCGAAAACCACGTCTATACGTGTTATTTCCAAAGAGTCGGAGAAATAGACGTCAACGGGGATGCCGTTTTTGAGAGTATGTCTCTTCGGAGTTGTTGCCGAAAGGTCGATGTCCGAAGTGCCGAGTTCGGTTGGTTGCGGATTTCTTGTTCGGTTCAGAATCATTTTGTTTAAAAAGAAAGGGTTAGTTTTACGTTTAACTGGCGGGCAGTGAGGTAGTTGGGGACGCCGTAGAAACGGTTGTCGTAGTCGGCAATCCAAATGTACGATACCACGTTTTTGTAGTTGAACAGGTTGAATACATCGACGCTGAGAACAACGTCGTCAAAGTATTTGAGGAGTTTCGACTGTCCCCAGTCGGATATTTTTTTCAGGTGTACCGAGTTCCCCCAGTCTACGCGGAAATATGAAGGCAGGCGGTGGTCTTCGGTAAAGTCTCTCTGATTGGGTTTGGTAAACGGAAATCCCGTGCCGTAAACGAAGTTGAGACTCATCTGCCACCATGGGAAGCTAGGAACATAGTCTTGGAAGAATATTTTGAACGACAGCCTTTGGTCGGTGGGGCGGGAAATCCAGCCCTGACCGTCGTTGAGAATGTCTTCCTGTGTTTTCATTACCGATATGCTGGCCCACGATTCCATGTCCTTTATGAACTCTCCGTTGATGCGTATGCTTGCACCGGTGGCGTAGCCGACGGCATCGTTGTGGGCAAGGTAGCGTATGCGGAGGTTGTCGATATGGTATGGAATGAGGTCGGTGATGTACTTGTAGTAAATGTCGGCAGTGAGTTTGAATGGTTTGTTCCACATGCGGAAATTCCAGTCGCAGGTGCCCATTATCTGGTACGATTTCTGAGATTTAATGTCGGGGTTTATCCTGCCGTCAAGGTCGCGGTATTCACGGTAGAAAGGAGCTTGATTGTAAACGCCTCCGGCAATGCGGAAAAGCATGTCGCTTTTCCAGTCGGGTTTGTAATTCACGCTGAGCCGCGGACTTACGAAAGTCTCGTCGTTGAAATCCCAATACTGACCTCTGATTCCAACGAGCACTGAAAGCATTTTCTTGCCGAAATGGAAATCGAAACTGCGTTGCAGGTATGCCGACAGACGGTTTGAGTTGAGCGTGTTGGCGGAACGGACAAAGTTTTGCAGGAGCGGAGGGTGGGGAAGGTTGTCCGGATTGCCGGGAATGTCGGATATGTTCGGCATCGTATAGTCCGCCGAGTCGATGAGTTTCCATTCGCGTATCTTGTCGTCGATGTATTCGTGCTGGTATTTTACGCCGAAGTTCCATTCACCCAAGGCTCCCTTGCAGTAACCTTTTATTTCGCTGCTGAGAACTCTCGTGACAAGGAAATTGCGGGCATGTTCGAGGTATGTGCCTATGCCGCGGTCTATTTTGGCAGTGTCGCCGACAGCACTGCCCACGTTGAGTTCGTAAAGCCAGTACTGTCCCTGAATGTCGTAAACTTCGCTTTCCTCGTTGCTGTAGGCAGATGTTATCCATTTAAGAGAGAGTTTCTCCGTCGGGTGGTAGTCGAAAGTTACGGCTCCGAGAAGTGTCTGGTATTGGTCTATTTCCTGACCGTCGAAGTAAACCCTGAGTTGCAGTGCCTCGAAGAAGTTGCCGAAGTTGGTGGTTTGGTTTTCGGGAACGAGTCCGTATCTGTTTTTTGAATAAATTCCCAGAAACGATGCCGAAAGTTTCTGGCTGAAGTCGTAGCCGAGAATGGTCTGGAAATCGGTATATGCGGTGTTGTAGTTGCCTTTGGTGTCGAGCGACTGCAGTATGTAACGGTTGGAGTGTCGGCGGAACCCCAAGTTGTAAGTAAATCGGTCTTTTACGGAGCCTTCCACGTGGGCCGAAGCCCCGAGCAGGCTTGCCGATACGGAGCCCGAAAACTGGTATGGACGGCGGTAGCTTATGTCGAGAACCGATGACATCTTGTCGCCGTATTTTGCATCGAAACCGCCGGGTGAAAAAAGAATGTTGCTGACCATGTCGGGATTCACTATGCTCAGGCCTTCCTGCTGACCCGAACGGGTAAGGAACGGGCGGTAAACCTCTATCCCATTTATGTACACGAGATTTTCGTCGAAACTTCCTCCCCTTACGGAGTATTGCGAACTCATCTCGTTGTTGGAACTTACGTCGGCAAGGGTTTTTACGAGACTTTCCACGCCGGTGTTCGGGCCGACAAGGTCCTCGAGTTTTTCTACTTTCACCGATGTGAACGTGGTGCTGCGGGTGCGTTCGTCTCTGACGGTAACTTCGTTCAATGACGTGGTCTTTGGCAACAGCTTGCAGTTCAGAGTCTTGGTGTCGTTCCCGGAAAGGTTGAAGATGAATTCCTGACTCTCGTATCCCGTGAATGAGAAACGTATGGTTGTTTCGCCTTTCTGTGTAAAGGAAAACCGGTATGAGCCGTTTTTGTCAGTGGTGCAACCTGTTGGTTTTGAGATGTTTGTTACGGCTATCGAGACATATTGCAACGGAGAGCCTTTCTCGTCGGTAACGACACCCGAAAAGGTATTCTGCCCAAAGCAGTACCCGAACTCCAGTGCGGCAAGAACCGCGAGTATTATGTAGCGTATGCGTTTCAAAACGTTGTTTATCGGTTAAAGGAACATAATAACGTAGTTTTGTGTCTTTTAGTGTTTCCGGATACTGATTCTGTAACAAAAAAAAAGTGTATTTTTGCAGAACGGCATGATTTTGTCGAAAAAACGTTAATGTATTGAATATCAGTTGATGAACAGGAAAATTCTCAGTCTGGCATTGCCCAACATCATTACAAATATCACCGTTCCGCTTTTGGGGATAGTGGATATGGCCATCGTAGGGCATCTGAGCACCATGCATATCGGAGCGATAACCATAGGAACGTCCATCTTTAATCTCATTTATTGGAATTTCGGTTTTTTGCGAATGGGGACAAGCGGTTTTACGGCACAGTCGTACGGGGCAAGAAATTTCGCCGAAGCGGTGAAGATTTTCGTAAGGGCTTTCGCCATTGCATTGGCCATTGCATTGCTGCTGCTTGTATTCCAGCGTCCTGTAGGGAGGTTCGCATGTCATATACTGCAAACAAAAGGTGAGGTGATGCGTCTGGCATTGATTTATTTTTCGGTGCGAATATGGGCGGCACCGGCCACGCTCGGACTTTACGCAATTAAGGGTTGGTTCATAGGCATGCAGAATTCCAAATCGCCCATGTGGATAGCCATACTCATAAATGTGGTGAATATAGTGTTCAGCCTTGTTTTCGTGCTGGTGCTTGGATGGGACATAAAAGGCGTGGCTTTGGGAACGGTGATAGCCCAGTATTCGGGGCTTCTGGCAGGGCTGTTTATAGGCATGAAGTATTATGGAAAGCTGTTTCGGAAACATATCGATATACGCGGCAGTCTGAAACTTCGCGAAATGCTCAAGTTCTTCAAGGTCAATACCGATATATTTTTGCGGACATTGTGTCTGTGCATCGTTTTTACGTTCATTACTGCTGCTTCTTCGAAAATCGGTGACGACATTCTGGCTGTAGATGCTCTTTTGTTGCAGTTCTTCACGTTGTTCTCCTACATCATGGATGGCTTTGCGTATGCCGGCGAATCGCTTGTGGGACGTTATGTCGGTGCTCGCGACGGAAAACTGCTGCGGAAATCGGTAAGGTACCTTTTTGCATGGGGAATTGCCATTACTGCAGTCTTTACCGGACTTTATGCACTCGGTGGGAACATGTTCCTCCATGTCTTTACAAATGACGTTCAGCTCATTGAAAGCGTGCAGAAATACATGTTCTGGATTCTGGTAATACCCGTGTGCGGATTCTCGGCATTCCTTTTCGACGGCATTTTTGTCGGTGCCACGGCTTCGCGGACAATGAGAAATTCCATGTTCGTGGCCACGCTGGCGTTCTTTGCGGTGTATTTCATTGTGCCGAAGTTCTTCGGCAACGGCATTTCGGCAGAAATTCGGAACAACATACTTTGGTCGGCGTTTATGGTTTACCTGTCGTTCAGGGGAATAATGCAGGCTCTTTTCCTGAAGAAATCGGTATATACGGTGTGAGCGGGGGTACCGTGCCACGGTGAACGGCTTTGCAAAGATATTGTCGGCAGTCTTTGTGTTCCGGCAATAATTTCGAAGCACATTGTGCAGAGCAGGACAAACGACAGATAGTGTTACATATTGTTCATGAGGTGGCCGTTCATGTCAAAAAATGTTTTCTCCCAATATTCTTACCGCATCGGAAACGAGTTCGGAGCAGGGTTTTCTGCCTTGTTTCAGCAACCGTCCGCAGTTGATGTCGCCGTTTGTGTTCCTGAAGATTTCGGCCAAAAGTTTCGTTTTGTCAGGGTTGCCTGTAAGGCCGCAAATCATGGCCATTCCCGATATGCAGCCGCATATTTCTCCGAGACCAGAAACTCCTCGGCCGAACGGTTTTGCAATATCCGACAGTGTGTCGGGGGCTGCGTTAAGCAGGTCGGCATAGGCCAGCACTACCGACTGGCAGCAGTTGTGCCCGGAATGATGCAGATTCCGTGCCTTTTCTATTCTTTTTCCGGTTTCTTCTGTGTTCATTTATCGTTTTATTTCTGTTGTATTTGGCAGCATTGTAGGTTTGTCGTGTGGTGTAAGTACAAAATACAACGCATAGGTGCTGTTGCTTTCGCGGTTTACTGGTGGAAAGTTTGTCGGGATTTCGTTGGAGTACGCTATGGGTCTGATGCGGTCTTTGGCTATGCCGTGCGATTGGAGAAAATTTTTCAGATTGGCAAGTCTCTGGTTGTTGAGCAGTTCGTTGAAATCGTCGTTGTCAGACAGATACCCGAACAGATGCAGATAGACATCGAGATAGGGGTTGTTTTTCAGAAAAGAAAGCAGGGATTTCAGCCCTGTACTTTCATGAATTTCGCTCTCGGCCGTCTGGTGGAAGATGCCTTCGAGCCTGTAAGCGGAGTTGTTCACGAAACCTTCGATGGAAAAGGACAGGATTGACGTGTTGTTTCCAATGCCGTTTTCAGAACCTGAAGATTTTCCTATCTCCGTTATTTTCGGGAAAAAGTTCTCTTTCCTGATTTCGACGAGGCAGCTTTTTTTATTGTTCAGGAAAAAACTGAAATAACCGTTTCTGTCGCTTTTTGCGGTCGACAGGATTCTGTCCGATTCTTTTTCCGTTATTATTATTTCGGCATTGCTTTGTGCCATTTCGGCATTGTCGGTAAGGTGGCACCGGTAAAGTGTAAAATCGGGTATTTGCGAAAAACCGTATATCTTATCGTCGAGGAGCGATGTGTCGCGTGTGCTCACCAGAAAGCCGCTGTTGCCTTCGGAATTCACTACGAGAGAGAAATCGTCGGCACAAGAGTTGTACGGCAGTTTCAGATTTTCGGGGTAGCTTTCTTTCGATGTGTCCAAGTCTATTCCGTAAATGTCGAATCCGCCGAAGTTTTCGGGCAGCCCGTTTGAGGAATAGAATAGATAACTGCCGTACAATGAGGGAGTTATCTCGTCTTTTGGCGTATTTATCCTGTTGCCCATGTTTACGGGTTCCTGCCATATCCCGTCTTTCAAATCGCTGTACCACAAGTCTTTCCCGCCCAATCCGCCTGTGAGTTGTGCTGAAAAAATCATTCTGTTGCCGTCCTCGCTGAACACCAGACTTTCTACCGGCAGTTTCCTTCCCCCGATTTTTACGGCTTTTTTGCCGGAATAGACACTGTCCTTGTTCATTGTCGAAACGTAAAGTTCGGGAATGCCCTTGTGCAGAGAAACGAAATAAAGTGCCGACGACGGGTGTACGGCAATTGCCGTTACGTTGTTTTTTCTCAATACAGGAATGCCGATTTCGGGATTAGGATCCGAAATGGTGCCGTTGATGTGCGGAGAACTGAACACGGTGTATTCCGATATCTGCGATGTGTAATCCTTGCTTTGCGGCGATATCAGGAATCCGCTCGTAGAGTAAAGCAACCTGTCGCCCCAAAAAGCCAGACCTCTGTTCTTGCCGAAGGTGTTTATTTTATATTGCTTTGATAATGAGACGTTTGTGTTTTCGATGTTGCTTTCCGAAGCAAACAGTGTATTCACGAAACTGCTGTTTCCGAGATTCAGGCTGGAATCGCAGGCAGACTGCATATTCTTGTATTGTATGAGCGTTTCATTTGCGTAATCGCCCACACAGTGGGCCGCTTCGCAGTAGAGTGGGTAGTATTCTGAAAACGAAGGATTTGCAGACACCGCTTTCTTTATGTAGTTGTATGCGGGCCTGTAGTAGTTCATTGCCATGTAGCATTGTGCCATTTTGTGGTATATGTCGATGGTGGTTGCTTGGTTTATCTTTTTGTTTTCCAGACATTTGACATACAGATGCAATGCTTCTGAATACTCTTTCTGTTCCAGTTTCCTGTCGGCTTTTTTCGTAATCTGGGCTCCGGCAGAATTCGCCCACAGTGCCATGACGGAAAATATCAGGCATGGCAAAAACGTACGTTTCGTGATTTCGGGCAACATCATCGGATTGCTGTTTTTAAATGAGTATTAAAGGTATGACCTCGTGAATTTCATTTATATAATGGAAATTAAGTCCTTCAATATACGTCTGTGGAATATCCTCAATGTCGCGTCGGTTTTCGGAACACAGTACAATGTCGGTTATTTCGGCACGTTTGGCTGCAAGAATCTTTTCCTTGATGCCGCCCACGGGCATGACTCTTCCCCGCAGGGTGATTTCGCCTGTGAGTGCAAAGCATGAGCGCACCTTGCGTCTTGTGAATGCCGAAACCAAAGCCGTGAATATGGTGATTCCCGCCGAAGGACCGTCTTTGGGCGTGGCTCCTTCGGGTACGTGTATGTGTACGTTGTGGTTCTCGAACATCTCCGGATCTATTCCGAGACTTTCGGCATTGGATTTTACATATTCGTAGGCAAGTGTGGCCGATTCCTTCATCACGTCGCCGAGGTTGCCGGTCATCGAGAGGTTGCCTTTGCCTTTGCTCAACGATGATTCTATGAACAGAATCTCTCCGCCGACACTCGTCCATGCCAGTCCGGTAACTACACCCACGCTGTCGGTGCCGCGAACTTCGCTGCGGTGTACCGGAAGTCCGAGAATGTCCTTCAGGGAATCCTTCTTCACGGGTTTGGGAGTTTCTTCGTTTCGTGCAATCCTCACTGCTTTGTGGCGTATGATTTTTGCGATGGCTTTTTCAAGCTGTCGTACTCCTGATTCGCGTGTGTAGTTGTTTATGATTTCGCTTATCACCTGTGTCGAAAAGCTGATTTGCGATTTTTTCAGACCGTGTTCGGCAAGTTGCTTGGGAATGAGGTGGCGTTTGGCTATTTCCAGTTTCTCTTCCAGAAGGTAACCTGCAATGTCGATGACTTCCATGCGGTCGAGAAGGGCAGGGGGAATGGTGGAAAGCGAGTTGGCCGTGGCTACGAACATGATTTTCGAAAGGTCGTAATCCAAATCAAGGTAATTGTCGTGGAACGTGGTGTTCTGTTCGGGGTCGAGGACTTCCAGAAGCGCCGACGAAGGGTCGCCGTTGTGCGTCATGCCGGTAACCTTGTCTATTTCGTCGAGCACGAAAACCGGGTTTGAGGTTCCGGCTTTCTTTATGTTCTGTATTATGCGTCCCGGCATGGCTCCGATGTACGTGCGGCGGTGACCGCGTATCTCGGCTTCATCGTGCAGACCGCCAAGGGCAACGCGTATGTATTTGCGGTTCACGGCTTCCGCTATCGATTTGCCCAGTGATGTCTTTCCCACACCCGGAGGACCAACGAGGCAGAGTATGGGCGATTTCATGTCGCCTTTGAGCTTGAGCACCGCAAGGTATTCTACAATGCGTTCCTTTATCTTCTCAAGCCCGTAGTGGTCTCTGTCGAGAACTTTTTGTGCGTGGCCGAGGTCGAGATTGTCCTCGGAATACTCGTTCCACGGAAGTTCCAGAAGTGTGGTCAGGTAATTGTATTGAGTAGAATAGTCGGGTGATTGCTGTGGAATGCGTTTCAGCTTTTCAACTTCTTTGGCGAAAGTATCTGCAATGTCGGTGCCCCATTTCTTCTTTGAAGCACGTTCTTCGAGTTCCATTATTTCCTGCTCTCCGGGAGTTCCGCCGAGTTCTTCCTGGATGGTTTTGAGCTGTTGCCCGAGTATGTAGTCGCGCTGCTGCTTGTCCATGTCGTTTTTCACGCGTTCGCTGATTTCATCACGAACTTCAATGGTCTTGAGTTCGCGGGTGAGCAGTGCAATGATTATGTCGGCACGTTCTCTGATATCGTTTATTTCAAGGTAACGCTGGCGTTCTTCGAGCGAAATTTCGAGGTGGGAGGCAATGAAGTTCATCAGAACGCGCGGACTTTCGATGTTCTTTGTCGCAAATCCGGCCTCTGACGGTATGTTGGGAGAAGCTTTCACAATCTGTTCGTACAGGTTTCGGATGAGAGCAATCTGTTCCTTGAATTCGCGGTCGCGTTTCGGAGCTTTCTGGTCTTCGATATATGACACTTTGGCAGTGTAAAAGGGTACGGTGGATGTTATTTCGTTTATTTCCAAGCGTTTCACACCCTGCAAAATTGCCATGGTGTTGCCGTCGGGCATCTCAAGGAGCTTCAGTACGCGTGCCATGGTCCCGATATTGAAAATGTCTTCGATTGACGGTTCCTCGGCATTGTTCCGCTGGGCTGCCACGGCTATGCGGGTGTTGCTGCCGTTGGCATGTTTCAGCAACTGTATGGATTTTTTTCGCCCTGCCGTAACGGGAAGTATCACGCCGGGATACAGCACGTTGCCGCGCAACGGCAGCAACGGCAATGACTCCGGATTGTTGTCATCGGTAAGTAGTATCGCTTCTTCTTCTTCGCCGATAATGGGAATGAATTCGGCTTTTGCACTTATCATGTCGGCAAAAAGTCTGCTTATCGGTTGTGACTTGTCTCTCATTTAGTGTCTGTGTTTTAGTTTTCGGTTTTTACAAAAAAATACTCTATGTGTTACGGATTTTTCCTCTTTTAGTTACATCGCCCCTGCATGGCTGATGTCCTCCCAGTCGGGAATTTCGGAGTGGTACAGGAATCTGTCTCCCGATTTTTCAAGTGAAAAGCAGAAATGTCGCAATCCGTTGGAAATCAGCATGTAGGGAACTTTGAGGACGAGATTGTAGCGTGAAATCTGGTCGAAAGTCTTTTGGCTTATCTGCACGTCAGGTTGCTTGCATTCCACCAGCAGCACAGGTTTCAGAGCACGGTCGTATGCCACGATGTCGCAGCGTTTCGAAAGTCCGTTCAGTGTTATGCTGCCTTCTGTCTGCATGAGTTCCAGAGGATAATTCCTGTGGAAATGAAGATAATGCACCACGTGCTGCCTAACCCATTCCTCGGGGGTCAGTGCAACATGCTTCTTCCTGACTATGTCGAATATTTCCGTTCTGTCTCCTTTCCTTTGAGTCCTGAACTCGAAAGGGGGAAAGTTTAACTGTGGTAAAGTGTTCATTGCAAGCAAGTTTATATGCCAAGACAGCATACTGCCTTATGCAAAAATGTTCCAAGCAAAAAGTGTGCCAGAAAACCGGAGGCTACAGAAGCCGTTTTTTCAGCAGGTCGATTTGAGCCTGTATTTCGGCGGCTTTTTCGTATTCTTCCTCGGCTTCGTGTTTCAGCTGAAGCGTTTCGAGTGCGGCCAGCTTTTCCAGAATCTCCGATTCTTCGTCCTGAATGGGAACAATGTCGTCTTCCTTTTCAATCGGAACTCCGGTTTCTTCAAGTACCGTCTGCGTTACGAATATGGGTACGAACGGCTTTCTGGCTATGGCCAGAGCCACGGCATCGGAGGTGCGGCTGTCAAAGGTCTTTGTGGAAAAGCCGTCGTTTATGAATATCGTTGAATAGAACACGCCTTCTTTGAATTTGTTGACCACGATTTTCTCGATGTTGAGAGAAAATTCCTGACATACCGAGTGTATGATGTGGTATGAGATTGGCCGAACCGTCTTGCCCGATTCCTGCAGAATGGCGAGATACCGGCCTTCTGCCTTCCCGATGATTATCGGCACGCACAGGGCAGTGCTCGGTTCAATCAGTGTCAGCATGTATGCGTCGTCAATGTCTTCACCGAGGTCTTTTATCTGGATTTCCGGTATCTGGTAAAGTTTTTCCTCCATGGTTACATGCGTTTTTTCAGGTGTTCGACTAATTTCTGTACAGCCCTGCCGCGGTGGCTTATCAGGTTTTTCAGTTCAGGAGGCATCTCGGCGAATGTCTGTGCGTATCCGTCGGGCAGAAATATGGGGTCGTAGCCGAATCCCTCGGCTCCGTGTTTCTCCGTGGTGATGGTGCCTTCCACAATGCCTTCGAAATATTGCCTTTCTCCGTTTTCAATCAGGCATATTACGGTGCGGAAACGTGCTTTGCGGTTCTCTTTCCCGTCCATGGCCTTGAGGAGTTTGTTCATGTTGTCGTCAAAGGAACAATGCTCTCCGGCATAACGTGCCGAATATACTCCGGGGGCTCCGTCGAGAGCGTCAACTTCAAGTCCGGTGTCATCGGCAAAACAGTCCTTGCCGGTGCGTGAATATATCCACTCGGCTTTCTGCAGTGCATTGCCTTGCAGCGTGTCGGCGGTTTCGGGTATGTCGCCTTCCAAGTTTATGTCGTTCAGACTCCTTATCACAACCCTTCCCTCAAGAAGCTGGCGTACTTCCGAAAGTTTGTGGCTGTTGTTGGTCGAGAATATGAGTTCCTTCATCTTTTCTGTTCTTTTTTGGGCATGTTCGGAACTCGAATAACGTCTCAATGTCCGTTTTATTGTTTTGATTTGCATCAAAGAATGCCTTTCGCAAAAAAAAAAAGGAAGCCGCATTTCTGCGGCCCCCGAATCATGAAATTACGTTAGTTCTTGTTATTCCACTACATCTTTTACTAAGCGGACTGCATAACCGATAGATCTCATGATAGTGCTCGTTCCTCCTCGTATTTCATTGGTGGCGTTAAACCATGTAGTGTATGCGGTATTTCTGTTGGGGACAACAGTTCCCGTCCAATACCCGCCACGGTAACCCATGGTACTTGCCTCTGTGTGATGAGTTCCTCCAGAGCTACTTCGTCCACCGGATGCCGGCAAGAATGCTACGCCAAGGTCTTCCATGTCTGACCATGTGGGAGTAGTTTTCTCGTTGAATGTATATGTAAAATTGTTAAGAAATCCGTACACATTGTCAAAGTCAAATGACACAATGCCTGCAAAAAGAGAGCCGTCCCAGTTGTCGGGCAGAATAACCAAACCGTTGCTGCCGTTCACGTTGGCAAGAAAATAGGTTGCTTTGTCTGTACCATTTACACTTACTTTACGTGTAACCAACAAGTATTTCCATTCATCCGCTGTAAGAATGCGCCATGTGCCTGCGGCGTCAGTTTCCCCTGTTGCAGGATTATAGATATTGTTGTATACTCCCCAGTCGTAGTCGGTACCTGCAATATCTGTGTTAGGATAAGAAGAAATGTTATTTATGCATTCGTATGGTTGCAATCCCTTGTATCCGCTTGTCCCGTATCCGAAAAGGTCCCTGTTGGCTCTCTGAGACGTTGTAAACTGACCCGAACCGGTTGAACCTCCTATGTAAATCCACTGGTTATCAGCGAATTTGAAGTATGGGGTTGCTGCACTTCCTATGTACTGGAGGTTCCCCGGAGAAAATATCACTTTATCAGAAGGAGACACGCTGAAAAGAGGTACTCCTTCAGTGGCATCCAAGTAAATTGTGTTGGTTTTGTAAATTCTGCTTCTGTCAAGACCTGCATTTGATAATGTCTTTTTCATGAATTTGCCTGCATGGTCATAGAACTTTACGGTCAAATTGTGCGTGCCGGCAGGGAGTATTATACAGAATGTGTCAGCATCATGACTGTCGTAGGATTTTAGCGTTTTATTTCCACAATTCACTATCAATTTCTTGCTTCCGTCTCCGTCAATTGCCAGCGAAGGGTTGCCACCATCCATGGTCACCGTCGCTTTGCCTGAAACATTCCTGTTCGAAACTATTTCTATTCTGGAAAGTTTTGCGGCATCACCGGTTTTTCCGTCGGCGGCTCTTACTGGTATTTTTACGATACTGCACAGGTTCTTGAAAGAAAGTGACAGATTGCTGCCGTTGGCAGTGCTGAATGCCGCCATGTAATTCGGAATATTGTCACCGCTGTAGGTCTGTGTGGCAGGCAACGTTACGTCAACACTGCTTGCAGTGTAGTCCGATGCGTTGAGCGAGGTGGGATAGGTTGCCCAATAACCGCTTCCGTAGGTGGTGGTTATGTCGCCGACTTCTCCTTCAAACACCGCAAGGGCACCATCCGAGAGAATTTCACTTATTCCCAGTTCGGTGCCGTTTATTGTAATTGTATCATCGGATTCCCAACACACCTTTCCGTCGGAGCTGAGGGTTGTCTTGTCCAAACTTGCGGATTTCGGCAGAGTGGCGTTCACCGTGATGGGTTTCGGGTCGCCGATGAGGTTCAACTTGCTGTAGTCAAGTTCTTCCT